>DATLOL010000018.1:0-27741 GCA_035536275.1 Thermoanaerobaculia bacterium | reverse complement strand
GTTTCCAGACGGCACGCCCGAATCACTTTGTCAGGGGACGGCTGTCTGCTGGAAGATTTGAAGTCGGCAAACGGTACTTACGTCAATAACAACCGTGTCGAGCGCGCCGATCTGAAGCAGGGTGACCTGATCCGTTTCGGCGCGGATCCGACCTGCAGCTACGTGTTGCGCGTTCAGTCGGCGGGCGGTTCCCGCTGATCGATCAGAACCTGGAGACTTGCGATGAGTGACCTGGTCTGCCTGCGTTGCCACGAGACGATCGACAGTGCGCTCGAAGCATGTCCGCATTGCGGCGAGCAGGTCACCAGTCTCCAGCGCACCTACGCCGGCAAACTCCTCGACGGCAAATACCAGATCCTCGAGCGTCTTGGCGTGGGCGGCATGGGCGAGATCTTCAAGGTCCGCCACATCCACCTCAACGAGCTCCGCGTGATCAAGATCATGCGGCCGAACATCGCCCAGGACGACTCCTCGCTGCAGCGCTTCCTCCAGGAGGCGCGCACGTCCACCCAGATCAAGCATCGCAACCTGGCGATGCTCTACGACTTCGCCCAGCTCGATGACGGCTCGTACTACATGGTCTGGGAGTTCATCGACGGCACGAACATCCAGAAGTGGATCCAGCAGCAGGGGGCGGTGCCAGCCCGGCTCACGGTCGAGATCGCGATCCAGGCCGTGACCGGACTCGATCACCTCCACTCGATGGGGCTCATCCACCGCGACATCTCGCCCGAGAACATCATGCTGTCGCAGGACCATCACGGGAAGCTGCTGGTGAAGGTCATCGACTTCGGCATCGCCAAGCAGCTCACCGAAGGCGAAGGCGGTCAGGGGCTGACGCAGACCGGCATGTTCCTCGGCAAGTTGAAGTACGCGTCGCCCGAGCAGGCCGGATACCTGAAGGACGGCGAACATCTCGATCCGCGCTCGGATCTCTACTCGTTCGGCATCGTGATGTACGAGATGCTCGCCGGACGGGCGCCGTTCAACGCGACGACGCCGCACGGCTACATCCTCAAGCACGTCACCGAGAAGCCGGCGCCGCTTCCGGACGAAGTGCCGCCGAAGCTCGGCGAGATCATCATGAAGTCGCTGGAGAAGCAGCGCCAGGACCGCCACGAGTCGGCGTCCGAGTTCGCCGGAGCGCTGGAGTCGATCCGCCAGAGCATTCCGCCCGACGCGAAGTACGGCCTCGGCGAGCGCATGGTCACGCTCTCCGGCGCGCAGACGCTGGCCGAGATGCCGAAGATGACGGCGCCGCAGGTCACGGCGGGCGGCGCGGCCCGGACCGAGCACACTTACGCGAGCGGCACCATCCCCGGTGGCACGATACCCGGCGGCCGCTCGCAGGAGTCGACCCTGATCGAGCGGGCCGGGTCGCCGAGGACCATCGGCAGCAACGAGGCGACGGTGGTGGAGCGCCTCGGCGGCGCCGCACCGACCGCCACGGAACCGAAGTGGACGCCCGAAGCCGAGTCGACGGTGATCGAGAGACAGATCGCGCCGCCGAAAAAGAATACGGCGATGATCGCGGGCATCGCCGCGGCGGTCGTCATCGCGATCATCGCCACCGTCTGGGCCATCACGAAGAAGGACACCCCGCCGGCGAACGACACCGCGATCGCGTCGACGGCCGGCACCGAGTTGACGACGACAACCGCGGCGCCGATCCCCGGCAATCAGGGCATGCTGTTGCTGTCCGCTTCGCCGTGGGGTGACCTCGACCGCATCGTCCGCAAGTCGAACCAGCAGGAGATCCCGCTCACGGCCGACGACCGCGAGATGCCTTCGCGCATCACGCTCGCGCCGGGCGAATACACCGTCACCGTCAATGGTCCGAAGGGACCCACGTCCATCGACGTGCAGATCCAGGCCGGACAGCCGACGCGCCGCAACATCAGTACGGACGCGGTCGACTTCAACGAGCTCGAAAATGAGCTGACGAGGAAGCAATGACCCGGGTACGCACTCTCGCCGCATTCATCATCGTGATCGTGGCCGCGACGGCGCAGGCCTCGTGGTACGACGATTACGACGCCGGCCTCGCCGCCGCGCGCGCGGGCAACTGGAACACGGTCGTCACGAAGATGACCGCCGCGATCAAAGGTAATCCGACGGAGAGCAACAAGGCTCGCACGTACGGCGCGATCTTCATCAACTATCACCCGTACTACTACCGCGGCGTCGCGTACTTGAATCTCGGTCGCTATCAGCAGGCCGTCGACGATCTCGAGCGCACCAGCGGGCCGGGTCCCGAGAACCTCGGCATGATCGGAGAGCTGATGGACCGCGCGAAGCGCCAGCTCGCCGCAGCGAGCACGCCCGAGCCCGAACCGGTGCGTACGGAGCCGGTGCGTCCGGTCGTGACCCAGCCGGTGCCTGCGCCGGTGCAGCCGTCCGTTCCGCAGATCGACGCCGCGCTGCGTCAGCGCGCCGCGTCCGCCCTCGGTACGGCGAAGCAGAGGATCCAACAGGCGCAACAGCGCCGAGCGTCGTCGTCGCCGCAGTACGCGCAGGCGATGTCGATCTTCACGGATGCCACGTCGCGCAATGCGAACGCCAAGTCGAACGACGACCTCAACGCGGTGATCGCCCTCGCGGGGAACGCGAGCGACCTCGCGGAGCTGGCGATGCCGCCCAGCGCGCCGACGCCCGGTCCGTCGCTTACCCCGACGCCATCGAAGCCGGCCATCGCCGCTGATGCAGTCCTCGACGACTACAAGCGCCAATTGCGCCGCGCGCTGGAGAATTACTTCAACGGCGAGTTCGACGACGCGACGCGTGACTTCTCGGCCCTCTCCAAGAAGCTTCCCGACAACGGCTGGATCTGGGCCTTCCTCGGCGCGTCGCAGTACTCGCAGTACGCCTTCGAGGCCGACGAGAGCTATCGCGCGGCGGCGCTGAAGTCGTTCCGCAACGCGAAGAGACTGCGCTCGTGGAAAGGCGGATTGCCGGAGAAGTACTTCTCGAAGAGGATCCGGCGCGCGTTCGAGCGAGAGGGCTAATGCAGGGCGGGCGTCTGCCCGCCCCCATCAGACGCTAGCCTTGGGATCCGCCGGAATCGCCGCCGTAGCCGCCGCCCGACGTGGTGTTGTCGTTGGCGTTTTTCGCCGCGGCGTTGTCTACAGCGTTCACAGCTGCCGCACCGACGGCCGCGCCGACCACTGCGCCGACGGCCGCTGCCGCGCGACGAACGGTCTTCCGCTTCGGAGCGGAGCGTTTCGCCGAAGCCTTCTTCGCAGGCGCTTTCCTGGCGGGGGCCTTCTTCGCACTCGCCTTGCGGGCGCTGGTGCCACCGCCGCGCTTCGCGGATGCGGCCTTTTTCGAGCCGGCCTTCTTGCTGCCGCCAGCCTTCTTGCTGTCGCCACTGCTGGCTTTGCCGCCCTTGTAGCGACGCGCGGAAGTCACCGCGCCTTTCGCGCCGCCACGCTTCGCGGCGCCGCCCTTTTTCGCGCCACCCTTCTTGGAGGCGCCGCCCTTCTTGGAAGAGGCTTTCTTCGCCGACTTCGAGCTCTTGCTCGAGGACGAAGCCTTCTTCGCGCCGCCCTTCTTGGAGCCGCCCTTCTTCGCGCCGCCCTTGCTACCGCCGCCTTTTTTTGCGGCCTGCTTCTTCGCAGCCATGTGGTTTTCTCCTTGTCGAAGTCTCGGATTGGGGAGCCGTACTTACCGTTGGAGTCCGATGCTGCACGCGCAACCCGGTGTACGAGTTGCACGAAAAACAATGTAGACGAACATGTCACGATTGTCACGCAACGCTCTGCTCTATCGCGTGTTAGTGCTTCCCGCGATCATCCTCTTCGCATTGCTGTGGGCGTCGTCGTTCTATTTCTTCCTCATCAATCGACGCATCACGCATGAGCTGAAGACGAAAAGCTGGCGCGAGCCGACGACGATTTACTCCGCCGCCAGCGGCAAAATGAACGAGGTCGTGCGCGTGTACGGCGCCGACTGGCGCGTCACGCCGCCGGTGCTCGTCGACAAACTTCCGAAGCACGTCGCCGACGCCTTCATCGCCGCCGAAGACGTGCGTTTCCGCGGGCACATCGGCATCGATCCGTGGGGCATGGCCCGCGCGTTGTTCGCGAACGTGCGCGCGGGCGGCATCGCCCAGGGCGGCTCCACCATCCCGCAACAGATCGTGAAGCAGCGCTTCCTGACGAATGAGCGCACGTGGCGCCGCAAGATCACCGAGATCGTGCTGGCCGTGTTGCTCGATCTCCGCCTCTCGAAAGACGAGATCCTGGAGCTCTATCTCAATGACGTCTACCTCGGCCATCACGCCGGCTCGCCCATCCTCGGCATCGACGAGGCCTCGCGGCTCTACTTCGACAAGACGCCGCGGCAGTTGCGCGTCGACGAGGCGGCGCTGCTCGCGGGCATGATCCGCGCGCCCAACCAGAAGAATCCCGAGGTCGCGCGGCGGCGGCGCGATCTCGTCCTGGCGATGATGCAGCACCACGACTGGCTCGGCGAGCGCGAGCTCGCCGAGGCCAAAGCGCGCGACGTCGACATCGTCCGCGGGTCGCTGCCGGAGACGCCGTATCCGTACTACCTCCGCGCGTTGCGCGCCGAGGTGATCAAGGAGGTGGGGGCGAAACCGATGATGAGCGGCGGCGCCTCGGTCGTGTGCGAGCTCGACCCGAAAGCGCAGCGCGCCGCCGAAGAAGCGGCGCGACGCGGCGCCGCGCGGTTGCAGGCGCGTTACTCGTGGATCCGCCAGCAGTCGCAAAAGGATCCGCTGCAGGTCGCGATTCTGTCCATCGATCCGCGCACCGGCGGCGTGCGCGCGCTCGTCGGCGGCACGAGCTTCCAGCGCTCGACGTTCGACCGCACCTCACAGATGCGGCGTCAGCCCGGCTCGGCGTTCAAACCGTTCGCGTATCTCGCCGCCATTCGTTCGAAGCGCGCGACCACGGCGTCGCTGCTCCTCGACGCGCCGGTGAAGGTGCAGCTCTCCGACAACGAGACGTGGGAGCCGCAGAACTACGACGAGAACTTCCGCGGACGCGTGACTCTGCGCGAGGCGTTCGAGCGATCGCTCAACGTGCCGACGGTGCGGCTGACGACCGACGTCGGCGCGCAGCGCGTCGTGCGCGTCGCTAAAGACTTCGGCATCGAGAAAGTGGAGTCCGTGCCGGCCATGCCCCTCGGCGTCGGCGAGGTGACGATGCGCGAGCTGACCGCGGCCTACACCGCGTTCCCGAATCTCGGCGAGCGCGTCGAGCCGTTCCTCTTACGTCGCGTGAAGGATCGTCGCGGCAAGGTGCTCTTCGAGCGCGAGTTGGAGAAGAAGCGCGTCATCGACGGCGAATCCGCGTACATCATGCACACGCTCCTGCGCGGAGTCGTGCGTCGCGGCACGGCCACGCGGTTGAAGACGTACGGACTCGCATACGTCGCCGGCAAGACTGGCACGACGAACGATTACCGCGATGCCTGGTTCGTCGGCTACACGGCCGACGTCGTGACGAGCGTGTGGGTGGGATTCGATCGCGGCGCGCCGCTGCGCCTGTCGTCGTCCGAGGCGGCGATTCCGATCTGGGGGGCATACATGCGGGAGACCCCGCACACGCCGTCGCGTCCCGAGCCGCCGTCAGGCGTGACGTTCCGCGACATCGATCCGGAATCCGGCATGCTCTGGGCGGAAGGGTGTCCCGGACCGATACGCGAGGTGTTCCTCGACGGCACCGCCCCCACGCGCACCTGCCCGCGGGGAATGCTAGGCCGCGTCCTGCGGCGTGTGCTCTTCGACGAAGAGCACTTCGACGAGCCTCCGGCGATCACGTTCGAGAAGTTCCGGCGCTGGGCAAACGAAGTCGACCGCAATCGCCAGGGCGTGGAGGGATTCTTCGACAAGGTGGAGCGGCTCTTCAAGAAGGAGGACTGAGGGCGTAGACACCGCAGCGAACGTCAGTGCCGCGCCGTTCTCCTCTTCGACTTCGTGTCCGCGCTGATGCGCGACCAGGTCGTCTCCCAGTTGGCACTCTTCGCGTTCATCTGCAGTGTCCAGAACGTCGTGCCGTCCACGGGATCGACGACCGTGCTGCTGTAGTCGCCCCACCGGTCGGTGACCGTGAACGCTGAGTCGCCGTGCCGGATCCGCTTCACCGGGCTCCAATTGCCGGCGGCGTCGCGATAGATGTAGCCGGACGACGCGTAGCTCGTCGGCGAGAAGATGCCGAAGCCGATGATGATGGCTCCGTTGCGATTGATGGCCAGTGACGGGTACCCGTACGACACGTTCGGATCGGGATCGACGATCGTGCCCCAGCTTGCGGCGCCGGTGACGGGATGGAAGCGGCACCACTCGATGATGTGCCGCGACGTGCCCCGCGGCAGTCGGTCGTAAACAACGTAAATCCAGCCGTCGTGCTCGACGGCGGACTCCACGACGCCAAGGCCGCCGTCCAGTCCCGGTCCGCCGGCCTGCGGCAACGGCGTGCCGCTGGGGTGATTGAGGATGTTCGGCGTGTTCGCGCCTTTCCACGTCGCGGTGTTGTCGAGCGGGGCCCAGGCGATGTTCAGCGAGTTGCCGGTGACGATCCACTTCTGCGTGGCGCTGGCGACCGGAGTCGCGTTGGATGCGTTCGCGTCGATGCGCGTTGCGCTGAGCGTGGCCGGATTCGCGTAGGCCGTCGTGCGCGGCACGACGAAGTAGTAGCTCAGGTTGCCGGCGAAGTCGGTCGTTCCGGCGACGATGCTGTCGCCGGAGAGCACGAGCTGCGAGTAGTCGGCGCGCTGCTGCGTGAACTGATAGCGCCGCCACGCGCCCGTCGGATCGCCGGTCTCCGACACCGCGAGCATCACTGCCTTCTCATCCCAGATCGAGACGACGACCCAGCGGTCGTGCTGCGCGTCGTACACGACGCGAGGGTCGTAGTAGATCGCCAGCCCGGCGTTGCTGAACCAGAACTGCGCGAGCGTGACGCGCGTGAGCATCCCGCCCGTGCGGTTCTGCACGACGATCGCGGAGTTGTGCGCGCCCACCAGGTGCGTCGGCCCCACCGCGCCGGACGCATCGGCGGGCGAGACGGCGGTCGACGTCTCGACGAAGAACGTCGTCGCGGACGGCGCCTGGATCGCCGCAACCGGCGGCTCGAGCGTCGCCACCGGCCCGATCACGTCGATGTGCAGCGAGTCGAACGGCGGCAGCCAGCGTTGCTCGATGACCCGCGACGGCTCGCGCAGCGGCGTCGCCGCGAGCTCCCGCATCGTCGCGCGCGGCAGCTCGATGGCGCGGACGACGTCCTGTCCGAACGCAGGAATGGACAGAGAAAGTGCTAGGAGAACGTGCTTCATCGGGAAGGGACCGGGGGCAGGATACATTAGTATCGATCAGCGATGGACTTCATTCAGGCAGTCGCAGACGAGCACGTCTACCTCTTCGATGGCGCGATGGGGACGATGCTCTACTCGAAGGGCGTTTTCATCAACAAGTGCTACGACGAGCTGAATCTCCGCAATCCGGAGATCGTGCTCGAGGTGCACAAGCAGTATGTCAAGGCCGGCGCGGAGATTCTCGAGACCAACACCTACGGCGCGAACCGGGTCAAGCTGCGCGGTTTCGGCATCGAGGACGAGTTGCGCGACATCAATGCCCGGGCCGCGGAGATCGCCCGCAAAGCAGCCGGCGACCGCGTCTACGTCGCCGGCGCCATCGGGCCTCTCGGCATCCGCATCGAGCCGTACGGGCCGACCGCGCTCGAAGAGGCTCGCGAGTTCTTCCGCGAGCAGGCCGCCGCGCTGAACGACGCCGGCGTCGATCTCTTCGTCTGCGAGACCTTCTCGAACATCTCCGAGCTCGAACAGGCCGTCATCGCCATTCGCGACGTCTGCTCGCTGCCCGTCATCGCGCAGATGACCATCGGTACCGACGGCCGCACCATCTTCGGCGACGTGCCGAAGACGTTTACCCAGCGCCTCGATCGTGCGGGCGCGGACGTCATCGGCATCAACTGCTCGGTCGGTCCCGACCTCATGCTCGACGCCGTCGAGGAGATTGCCGCAGCCACGGCGAAGAAGATCTCCTGCCAGCCCAACGCAGGACTGCCGCGCGACGTCAACGGCCGCCAGATGTACATGGCCTCGCCCGACTACTTTTCCAAATACGCGAAGCGCCTCATCCACAAAGGCGTGAAGTTCATCGGCGGCTGCTGCGGCACGACGCCGGAGCACATCAAGATGATGGCCGACGCGGTGCGGCCGCTCTCGCCGCGACGAACGTTTGTCATCGTCGAGAAGCCTGCGACCGGCGATAAAGGCGCCGGCGTCGATCCCGCGCCGATGGCGACCCGCTCGAACTGGGGACGCAAGATCGCCAGCGGCGAGTTCGTGACCACGATCGAGATCGTCCCGCCGAAAGGCCCGAACGCGGACGCGATGATCAAGTCCGTCGAGGCGATCAAGGCAGCCGGCGTGGACGGCGTGAACGTGCCCGACGGCCCGCGCGCCCAGAACCGCATGGGTGCGATCGCCGTAGCCGTGCTGCTCCAGCAGCGTGTGGGCATCGAGCCCGTCCTCCACTACTGCTGCCGCGACCGCAATCTCCTCGGAATGCACTCCGATCTCCTCGGCTGCGCCGCGCTCGGGCTGCACAACCTCCTGCTCATCACCGGCGATCCGCCGAAGATGGGACCGTATCCGGAGGCGACGGCGGTCTTCGACATCGACTCGATCGGCCTCACGAACATGGTCAGTCTCATGAATCGCGGACTCGACCTGGGCGGCAATCCGTTCGGCGAGCCGACTGCGTTCACGATCGGCGTGGGCGTGAATCCCGGCCATCTCGATCTCGACTACGAGCTCCGGCGCCTGGACTGGAAAGTCAAAGCGGGCGCCGAGTACGCGATCACGCAGCCGGTCTTCGACGTTCGGCAGCTCGAGCATTTCCTCGGACGCATCGAGCACCTGAAGCTGCCCGTCGTCGCGGGCATCTGGCCGCTGCTCTCGTACCGCAACGCGCAATTCATGAACAACGAGGTGCCCGGCGTGTCCGTCCCCGACGACGTCATGGAGCGCATGCGCATCGCCAGCGAGAAGAGCAAGGAGCACGCGCTGCGCGAGGGCGTGGCCATCGCGCGAGAGACGCTCGAGCGCGTGCGCAACCGCGTCGCGGGCGTGCAAGTGTCGGCGCCACTGGGCCGCGTCGATCTCGCGTTGCAGGTATTCGACGGAATGATGAGCCGCACCGCCGTCTCATAGGTCCCATACGTCCCATACGTCCTACACCCGCCTGATCACCGTCAGCGAAACATCATCATCCGGCACCGCCCGCCCCATGAACGAGCGCCATTCCCCGAGGATCGAGTCCAGCAGCGACTGCGCGCCCGCGGCGGGGTGCCATCCGGCGATCACTTCCACGTACCCGTCGCCGAACTCGTGATCGGTGAGGTTGCGCGACTCGGTCAGTCCATCCGAGTGCAGCAGGATGCGCTCGCCCGGCGCGAGCGTGCCCTCGACCACGTCCCAGGTCAGCGAGGCTTTGACGCCGAGGGGATAGGCGCCGCGGCCGATGCGCTCGACGACCTTGCCGCCGTTGTCGATCTTCAGCGCCGGCGGGTGTCCGGCGATCGTTGCCTGATACGTACCGTCCGGCGAGAGCAGGAAGTAGCAGAAGGCGAAGAACGAGCGCGGGCCGCCGGTGCGGCAGAGGATGCGATTCATCGACGCGACGATCCCCGCGGGCGACGGGTCCACCTCGAGTTGCGTGCGGAACGCGGCGTGCGCGACCGCCATCACCAGTCCCGCGGCCATTCCGTGTCCTGACGCATCGCCGAAGAGCACAGCCACGCGTCCGTCCGGGAGCGGCACGAAGTCGTAGATGTCGCCGCCGACGGTGTTGGCGATGCGGTTGAACGCGGCGATCTCCCATTGCGGGAGCCGCGGCATCTCGTGTGGGATGAGCGACGCCTGCAGGTCGCGCGCGAGCTGCAGCTCGTCGCGGAACTTCACCTTGTCGATGAGCTCCATGGCCAGCAGCAGGACCACGATCATGAACGTCGCTGCTGTTTCAGCCGCCACCCAGATGGGCGGATCGGACATGTGCGAGACGAGATTCGTGAGGCAGATGAAGAAGGCCAGGAACGCGAAAGCGAAGAGCACGCGCCGGTGCGGCGCGAGCTTTTTGGCCAGGCCGTAGAAGATCGCGCTGACCGTGCGCAGCCAGCGGCGGAACGCGCGCGGATCCTGCTCGATGTCGCGGCGATGCTCCGCCATGAGCATCTTCTTCGTCTCGGGCCACTCGAGCGAGTAGAGGTTCGTCACGTCGTCGCTGTTCAGCGACGTGAGCGTGGATTTCCCGAGGTCGACCCAGTCGCGAAAGCGCGCCATTCAGGTCGATTGTACGTACAGCGGAGAGGCGGGTTCTCAGCGCGGGTGCGGCGCCTTGTTCAATTCCTCTCGCGGAGTACGCAACAGCAGGCCCAGTACGCCGATCCCGGCCACCCCGATCGCGATCAGCAGACCCCCCCGGCCGGCAAGCTCCGTCTGTGCGGGCGGCGGCGCATCCGGCACCTGCGGAAGGATCGACGCAGCGGCAACGGCCGTCTGCAGTGGCGCGGGAGGCGGAGGCTCGACGACCACCGCGGCCTGCATCGCAGGCGCGGGTACGATTTCCGGTTTCGGCACGACCGCGGCCGGCTTGGTCGCTTCCGCCTTCCGGAACCGCGCGCGTCTCGGCGGACGCGGTGCCGCGGCGACGCGGACTCGCTCCTCACGTGGCGTCACGATCGTTCCCTCCGCCGCGCGGGCGAGCAGGAAGGTCCGGGTCTCGCTGGTCGGATAGAACACGTTTCCGCGGGCGTCGACGATCTTGTGGTCGTCGATGTAGGAGGCGAAGCCGGGGTAGCGCGCGGCGAACCGCTCGTACATGTCCGCGCCGTAGAACGCGCCGATCGGATCGTTGACCGAGTAGGTCCAGAGCTCGTTCAGCGCCGCGTACGCGGGGTGCGGATCGCGCTCGTACAACTGATGGAACGTGGCGTAGTCGTTGGAGCGCGCCGCGTCTTCGAGCGTCAGTCGCGGCACCGGTGCATGCTCCGGCTCGAGAGCCAGCGCGATGAGGACGGGCGCGTCGCGGGGTGTCACGGGCGGAAGCGGTTCTTCCTGCCCGATGGCGGTGGATGTGAGGAGAACGGCACTCAGGATCACTACGTGACCACGCATACGCACGCTCCTCCCGATTCGCGGGAAAGGGTTGGGACTACGGGCGCGGACGCGCGTTGGCCTGCTGGCCGAGGACGCGTGCCGTGTCGATCAGTTCCTGGACCGTCGTCTGATCCTTGCCGCTCGCCTGAAGCAGCGAGATGCGGATCGCACTGCCGATGGGAATGACGGTGTTGGCCGGATCGGCGTAGAAGCGCTCCAGGCTCGACACGAGCTCGAAGCCGCTGAGCTTTCCGGAGGTCGAGGTCTGGCGCTCGGTGCGCACGGCCAGGCTCGCGCAGGGCGAGGTCGGTCCGGCGGTGACGTCGATCTTTTCGAGAGCCTCGCGATATCCCTGCGAGTAGCCGATCGCCCAGAAGAGCTTCTCGGTGCTGCTCAGTCTGAGCCACTGGTCGCCGTTGCTGGGCGGGTTGAGCTCGGGAGTGGGTCGGTCCGCGGCAAACGCAGACGCGGTAAGGAGAAGCAGAGCAAGTCCGAGAGCAGTTCTTTTCATGGACGCACCTTCCTGGATGGCCGCTGACGCTGAAATCGGCGCGATTCTAACTAAATATGGGCAGGCGACGAAAGAGAATGAAGAATGTGCGTCAGCGGGCGGCTTCGATCTTCACGCGATAGCGCTGCACGTCGGGCGTCAGCTCGATGAACGGCAGCGCCGCCGCAAGCTCGCGCCTGGCCCGATCGAACTGTCGCACTTCGAACGCCGCCACGGCGATGTAATAACGGTACGGCTCTTCACCCGGACGCAGCGTGCCGGCTCGCTCGAACGTGGCCAGCGCGTTCGTGAAGTCGCGGGAGCGGTAGAAGCCTTCCGCGAGCCGGATCAGCGTCGCGTGATCGAGACCGGGGGCGGCAGAGAGCTCGCGATAGATCCGTCGCGCCTCGCCGACGTTCGCCGCTCCGAGCGCGCGATCCGCCGCCGCGAACAGCGACGGAACGTCCGCCGTGGCGCGCGGCTCCGGCACCGGCTTTGTCACCTGGGGCTGCGGCTTCGCGGGTTGCGGCTTCGCCGGTTGAGGCTTCGCAGGTTGCTGCTGCGGCGCCGGCTTCGGCGGCGTCACGGTCGAGGTCTGGGGCTGAGTCGTCTCCCGCTGCTTCGGCTGTGCCTGCGGTTTGGCCGGAGGATTCGTCGTGCTCGTGTTCGAGGGCGGCGGTTTGGTGGCCTGCGGCTTCGTGGTCGCCGGCTTCTGCTCGGTGATCACGTCCACGCGATCGACGACCACCGGCTCGCTCGGCTTCGCCGTCGCGCCGCCGCGCAGTGCTTCGTATTCGGCCGCGCTCAACACCTTCTTCGCCGCGGTCTCGAATTCGGTGCGGATCGCGGCCGGCAGGGCAATGCCGCGGAACTTCTTCTCGACCTTCTCCGCGTCGATGATGCGCGACGCCGCCACGCGGGCCTGTGCGGCGTTGCCGAGGCGGTTGTGCGCGACGGCGAGGTAGGCCTGTGCGATCTCGTAGTGCTCGATCGAGTCGAGGAGCCCGAATGCCGCGAGACGCAGGTTGGTCATGGCATCGGCGTGACGGCCGGCTTCGACGTCGGCGACCCCGCGACGCAGGAGCGTCGTGTAGAAATCGGTGGCCGACGCAGCGAAGACGGGCGTCGCCATGGCAAGCAGCAGTACCGCCGACTGGAGAGTTTTTCTCATTCCGCTAATGGTGGAACAGTGAACCCGGACGGATTCTGCCACACCGGACAATGCTGTACCATCCGCCGCGGTCGTGGCAAGGAACGTCGTCATCGTCGGCGGGGGTCTCGCGGGTCTCGCCGCGTCGATTTATCTCGCCCGCGGAGGACGCACCGTCACGGTCTTCGAGAAGCGCCAGTACCTCGGCGGCCGCGCCATCACCCAGCTCCGCCAAGGCTTCCGCTTCAACCTCGGCGCGCATGCGTTCTATCGGACGGGCATCGGCGCGCGCGTGTGCCGCGAGCTCGGCGTGCCGATCCCCGGCGCGGTCCCGAAGCCTCGCGCCGTCGCCCTCATCGGCGGCGAGGAGCGCATGCTGCCGACCGGCGTGCTGTCGTTCCTCGGCACGTCGCTGCTGTCGCTGCGCGGGAAGGCCCAACTCGTCAGGGCGCTGCTGCGCATCCGCCGCATCGATCGAGATCCTCCCGGCAACGTGACGCTGCGAGAGTGGCTGGACGCGAACGTCGCCGACGCGCGTGCGCGTCAGGTGCTCGAGGCGTTCATCCGCCTGGCCACCTATTCGGATCAGGCGGAGACCGCGAGTGCAGGGCTCGCGCTGGCGCAGATGAAGGTCGCGCTGCGAGGCGCGCTGTACGTGCACGAGGGCTGGCAGCGCATCGTCGACTCGCTGCGCAACACTGCGGTCACGTCGGGCGTGAACTTCGTGAGCAGCTCGCGAATCGTCGGCGTGGACGTCGACAACGGCGCCGTGCGCGCGGTGCGCCTGGGCGGACTGGAGATCGACGCCGATCGCATGGACACGTTCGCGATCGCGTATCCCGAGGTCGCGCCGGAGTATGTCGACGGGGCGCCGCTGCCGGCGCAGGACGTCATCCTGGCGGTCGATCCCGCGACGGCATCCGAGCTCGCCGGACAGACCTGGACCGCGCAACCGGTGACCGCGGCCTGCCTCGACGTCGCGCTGCGCACGCTGCCGCATCCGAAACGCACGTTCGCGCTGGGCATCGACGAGGCGTTGTACTTCGCGGTGCATTCGACGTGGGCGCAGCTCGCGCCGAAAGGCGGCGCGCTGGTGCATACGGTGAAGTACGGCGGCGGATCGGAGGCGGAGCTCGAAGCGCTCCTCGATCGCATGCAGCCCGGCTGGCGCGAGGTCGTCGTGCACAAGCGCTACATGCCGTCGATGACGGTGTCGAATGCGCTGGTCACTCCGGGGTCACCGCGACCGCCGGTGACGACGAACGTGCGCGGACTCTACATCGCCGGCGATTGGGTCGGGGACGAAGGGCTGCTCTCGGATGCCTCGTTCGCAAGCGCGCGCGCGGCAGCGAAGGCGATTCTGGCGTCGTAGCGGTCCTGGTCCCCCTGCGAACGATGACTTCGCGGAACCCATGTGGCTCTGAGGATTAGAGCCGCATTGGTGAATTTCACTCACCGTGAGTTCGCGGAACCCATTCGGCTCTGACGGCTCAGAGCTGCATTGGTGAATTTCACTCACCGTGGGTTCGCGGAACCCATGTGGCTCTGACACTCAGAGCCGCATGTCTGGCTTTCAGGCATCGTCATCTGGCCGCCAGAGCCGCATCTGTCAATTCCAGTCATCGTGGGTTCGCCGAACCAATGCGGCTCTGACCTCTCAGAGCCGCATGGCTATTTCCAACCAATCGATGACTTCCCGGAAGTCGCGACCCTACATCGCCTTGACGCGAATCCCGCCGCCCGACGTGCGGAGGGTCAGCTTCGGCCCGCCGCCGTTGATCTGGCCGCGGAGCGAGTCGCCGTCCGTGGTGCCATGAATGGTCACGGGCACGTCCGAGCTTACGCCGCCGCCGCTGGCCTCGGCGTCGAGGTCGACCTTCACCGTCGGAGCGAGCGTCACGACGACGCTGCCGCCGGACGTCCTGAGCGACGACTCCGCGGTCGGCTGACGGGAGAGCGTTGCGTGGATCGAGCCGCCGGACGTGTGCGCGCTGACGGCTCCCGTTGCATCGGCGATGCGGATGTTGCCGCCCGACGTGCGGGCCACGACCTCGCCGCCGGTGCGGGCGAGGGTGATCGAGCCGCCGGAGGTCTTGACTTCGATCGGACCGGTGGTGTCGCCGACGTTGATCGAGCCGCCCGAGGTGTGCGCCACCAGGCGCGAGGAAGCGCCGTCGATCGTGATCGAGCCGCCCGACGTCTTGATGTTGCCTTCACCGTCGATGCGTCCCGTCTTGATGCTGCCGCCGGACGTGCGCGCGTCGACGGTGCCGCTGATGTCGTCGATCTCGATCCAGCCGCCCGAGGTCTCGACGTCGAGGTTGTAGCGATCGGGCACGCGGATGTTCCACTGCACCTCGTAGTCGTCGTCCCAGTTGAAGAAGGACTTGTTGCGGCGATGCTCGTAATCGCTGTCGATGACGACGTCGTTGCCCTGCTGCGCGAAGGTGATCTTGTGCTCGCGCAGAGTCTCTTCCGCCTTGCCCCCGTCGGCCTTGCGCTTGATCTCCAGGGCCACGCCCGTGCCGCCGGTGACGATGCGGATGTTGCCGATCGCACCTTCGAGGCGGAGGGTGCCTCCTTCGGACACGTTGAATCCCTTCTTGATCACGTCCTCGGACGCGAAGGCGCTGGCGGCGAACAGGAGAGCGGCGGCGAGTGTCGTTGTGCGGCGCATGCCCCTTCATACGCAGGGCATGGCCGAAAGTTTGAAGTAAGATCCGCCGCCATGCCTGTCGATGATGCGCTGTTCAAACTGGCCATGTCGCACTTCGCCAGCGGCGTCACGGTGGTGACCACCGAGCACGAGGGAACGCCGTACGGGATGACCGTCGCCTCGTTCGCGTCGCTGTCCCTGAGTCCGCCGCTGGTGCTGATCTGCATCGAGAAGGCGGTCAAGTCACACGATGCCATCGCCGCCGCGGAGAAGTTCGGGGTGAACATGCTCGCCCAGGACCAGGCCGAGATCTCCAACCGCTTCGCCTCGAAGAAGATCGACGACCGGTTCGCGGGCGTGAGCTGGAGCCGCGGCGATCTCGGGATGCCCCTCCTCGACGGCGCCATCTGCGCCATCGAGTGCCGCGTGCACAGCCAGCTTCCCGGCGGCGATCACACCATCTTCGTGGGCGAGGTGACGAGCGTGCGCACGCAGGAGGCGCCGCCGCTCGTCTATTTCCGCAGCGGGTATCGCGAGCTTGCGTGACATGAGCGACACGCTGCGCGCGACCTTCCGTCGCGTGCTGCGCCTCGAGAACCGCCGCGCCGCCATCCGCTCCGGACGCCTCGAACGGATCGAGAGCTTCGAGTCGAAGATCCTCGGCAACCGCCGGCAGGTCACGATCTTCCTTCCCGCCGGATACGACGAGCGTGACGGCCGCCGCTATCCCGCGCTGTACATGCAGGACGGTCAGAACCTCTTCGATGCCGAGCGCGCCTACGTGCCCGGCAATCACTGGCGGATGCAGGAGGCCGCCGATGCCGCGATCGGCGAGCGGACGGCGTCGCCGATGATCATCGTCGGCATCGATCACGCCGGCCCGGGCCGCATCGACGAGTACACGCCGGTGACCGACAAGAAACATGACGGCGGCGGACGCGCCGCGGACTACGCGCGGTTCCTCATCGAGGAGCTGAAGCCGGCCATCGACGCGCGATACCGCACGCTCCCCGACGCGGAGCACACCGGCGTCGGAGGCTCGTCGCTGGGCGGACTGGTGTCGCTGTATCTCGCCCTCAAGCATCCCGAGGTGTTCGGCCGCGCCGCGGTGATGTCGCCGTCGGTCTGGTGGAGCGATAGGGCGATCCTCAACGAGGTCGACGCATTCGAAGGAAGAGCTCCGGTGATGTGGCTCGACGTCGGCGGCCGCGAGGGGATGGAGACACTCCGCAACGCGCGCACGCTCCGCGATCGCATCAACGCGCAAGGGTGGAGCGAGGAGAGGTTTCACTTCTTCGAAGACCGCCGTGGCGATCACAGCGAGCGCGCCTGGGCGCGCCGGGCCCGGCAGGCACTGGAGTTTTTGTTCCCCGCGGCGTAGTTTCGTGGGCGCGCATGGACGCCCTCGGCCGCCCCCTCCACGATCTCCGCATCTCGGTCACGGACCGCTGCAACTTCCGCTGTCCGTACTGCATGCCCAAAGAGGTCTTCGGCGGCGACTTCGCGTTTCTCCATCGGGAGGAGCTGCTCACGTTCGAGGAGATCGCGCGACTGGCGCGGCTGTTCGTGCGCAACGGCGGAAGAAAGATCCGCCTCACCGGCGGCGAGCCGCTCCTGCGCCGCGACCTCGAGCGCCTCGTCGAGCAGCTCGCGGCCATCGACGGCCTGCACGATATCGCCCTCACTACCAACGGCTCGCTCCTGACGCCTGAGAAGGCGCGGGCGCTGAAGGCGGCCGGCCTGCATCGCGTCACGATCAGTCTCGACGCGCTGGATGACGCGATCTTTCGCGCGACCAACGACGTGAACTTTCCGGTCGCGCGAGTGCTCGACGCGATCGACGCGGCCGCGGAGGCGGGACTCACGCCGCTCAAGATCGACTGCGTCGTGAAGCGCGGCATGAACGAGTCTCAGATCGTGCCGCTGGCGCGTCACTTCCGCAACACGGGACACATCCTCCGCTTCATCGAGTTCATGGACGTCGGCAACACCAACGGCTGGCGCATGGAGGACGTCGTCTCGGGACGCGAGGTGCTGGCGATGCTGCAACGCGAATGGCCGCTCATCGCGGCCGAGCCGCAGTACTTCGGCGAGGTCGCGGAGCGCTGGCAGTACGCCGACGGCGCCGGCGAGATCGGCATCATCACCTCGGTCACGCAGCCGTTCTGCGGTTCGTGCACACGCGCGCGCCTGGCGGCGGACGGCCGCGTCTACCTCTGCCTCTTCGCGGGCACTGGCCACGACTTCCGGGCCATGCTCCGCGGCGGCGCGAGCGACGACGAGATCGCGACCGCGATCGCGAAGGTGTGGCGGACGCGCGACGACCGCTACTCGGAAGTCCGGAGCGAGGCCACGCCGTCATTGAAGAAGGTGGAGATGTCGCACATCGGGGGGTAGATACGATGTGTCATCCCGTGCGAAGTCGAGGGACCCCCTCCCTCGTTACCAGCGGGGGATCCTTCGACCGTCCTCCGCTTCGCTCCGGCGGCTCAGGATGACACGCTAATCTCGTCCCCCGTTGTACTTTTCCTCCGAGGAGCTGGGGACGGTCGACAGCTTCTCCGCGTTCTTCGTGCTCAGGTTCGATTTCGGACCGAACGGCTGCAGCCGCCCGCTCCACACGCGCTCGCGCATCGCCCGCCCTTCCTTGATCTGCTGAATCTGGCTCTTCTTCATGTCCATCAGAATTGCGACAGTCGGGCCATTCCGTCAACGAACAGGTTCTTGCCGCCTTGCGACGGGTGGCGGACTTTGTCGTGGGCGACGTTCATCCGGGCCAGCGACGCCGACGCGTGATTGCCGATGGCCACGACGCGCTGAAAGTCGAACAGGCGCAGCAAGCGCGCGATGAAGCGCTCGCCGGTCGCCAGCTCCTCGCGCGTGGGCGCGCGGTTCGAGTCGGGATCGCCGGCGTGGAACGGGTGAAACGGAAACGCGTTCCAGAGCATCGGCAGCGGATGGATGTCGCGGATCGTCGACCACACCATGGTCGCGCTGGCCTCGGTCGACAGGCGCGGACCGGCTGTCGCCTTGCGATAGCCGTGATCGGCGCCTAGGATCCGGCCGCTGCGCGTTTCGACTCCGCTGAACATCACGCTCTCGCTGACGAAGGCGATGCCCGTCAGACGTCCGCCGCGATAGCTGACCGCCTCGCCGATGAGCAGCATGCGCGGACGGATCGCGTCGAGCTCGCCGAGGTAGAGACGGAGGTTGCGCCGGCGAATGGCGTTGCCGCGCAGATCGCCGGCGGTGCGCGACCACTGATTGCACGAGCGCTCCGAGACCTCGACCGACGCCAGCTCGTTGAGAAAAGAATCGAACTTTCTCACCAGCCGCCGCCACCACCGCCGCCCGAGCTCGAGCTGCCGCCGCCACCGCTGCTCCCACCGCCGCTGCTCGATGAGGGGGCGGAGACGCCTGCGGCCATCGCTGCGGCGGCGAGGCCCCAGGAGCCGGTGGCTCCGGCGCCGCCGAAGGCGCCGCCGCCGCCGGTCCAGCTCGAGCTTGAATGGGACGAATGGGACGTAGGGGACGAATGGGACGAGAAGGAGGAGCGGGAGGATGTGGCGCCGAAGGCTCGGAACCAGTGGTCGGCTTGCGCGGCCAGGCCGAACGCCAGGACGTACGGGAACCATTCGTCGTGCAGTTCGGGATCGGGCTTCTGCAATTGCTCCATGAAGTATTTGCGCGCGCCGGCGATGCGGCGGCGGAAGGCGACGATCTCGCGGGAGTCCCGAATCTTCATCAGATCGAGCACGAGATGCAGCAGTGCCAGCAGCCAGATCGGAATGACGAAGAGCACGGGTGCGCCGAAGCCGAGCCTGTGGGCCTGGATCGCGCCGGCCGCGAAAAGGAGCGCTGGGATGAGCATGAGCAGTCCCGGGACGACGAAGCCGGCCGTGAAATCGGAGATCGCACGCGAGCTGATGCGCCACGCGACGATCGAGGCGATCCCGCCGAAGATCAGGCCGTGAAACAGTACACCTGCGGCCAGGCCGAAATCGTCCGCGTGGCCGAACCCCGAGGCGATGACGAGGGCGAGCGCGCAGAGCGGAAGCACGAGAACGTGCAGCAGGGGCCGCGCGCGGCGGACCTTGACCGCCCATCCCGGCAACTGCGACAGCTCCCACTCCAGCCGCGGGCGGATCACCGACGCCGGATTGAATCCGCGCGACTTGTAGTGCGCCTTCACGCGATCGGTGTCGGTCTCGTCGCCGCCGTCGAAGAAGAGCGCGTGGATGAGATAGCGCTCGTACCCTTCGAGACTCTCGTAAGGCACGTTTCGGCGCATGTGCAGGCGCTTGTCGTCGGCGCGTGTCGTGAGCTTTCCTTCCTGGGTCATGCGCGCGAGCACGGCCGCGACTTCCGCCGGTCCGATGCCCTGGTCCCACACCGCGCCGGCGACCTCCGGCTTGACCTGCAACAACTCGGGATCGAACTGCGCCGGCAACGGATCGAATCGCCCGGTCTCGCGCTCCTCGCGAATGAATCTGCGCACGAGGAACGTGGCGCCGGCGGCATAGAGAAGGACCGCCGCCCAGCCGATCCACCACGGCACGGCGCGCTCGATCTCGCCCGGCCACGCCTCGCCGGAGTAATGCAGCGTGCGGTCGACGATGAAGCTCTCGCCGGGCGGGACGTTCACCGCCTCGCCGCGCACGGGCGGCATGTTCCAGAGCGGATCGAATTCGACCAGCAGCGTGTAACGGTCGATCGGCTCCGCGCGCGTGGGCAGTCCGAAATCGTGATCGATGCGGAACTGCTTTCCATCGTCGCCGGCCGGCTGCAGCACGTTGTGCCATGAGTAATCGAGAACGTAGGTGATCTCGCGATTCTCGAAGGGTGGATCGGTCTCCGCGCGCGCACGCCAGCGCAGGATGTCCGACTTCACGAAGTCGTAGTGGTCGACCTGGTGGAGACCGTTGCGCTCGAGCGGGATCTCGCGCCCGTCCTCGACGCGGGTAATGCCGTGCAGCGTGTACGTCTGCCGCGGTCGCGGCGAGAAATAGCGCTCGCCGCCGTTCCAATCGCCATCGAAAACCAGTTGCAGCCGCTCCCGGATTCGCACGGAGCCGTCGCTCTCCACGCGGGCCTGTACGTCCACGGCGCGCCACTGCAGCGACTTTGCGAAAACCGGCAGCGCGATCAGCATCACCGCGACGAAACGGAGCATGCCGCACAGGTTGCAGTACGATCTCCGCATGCGCAAGGCCGCGTCCGTCCTCGGTCTCCTCGTCGCTCTCTCTATTCATGCCTCCTCGCCCGAGCTCGTGTTCGACGTCTTCACCGGCACGCGCCCGGAGAGCTCGAACCCGATGCGCTTCTTCAGCACGGGGCAGCACGCGTACTTTTTCGCGAACGACGGCAGCGGCGCTGAGCTGTGGATCACGGACGGCACCGCCGCGGGCACGTACCGCCTCGCCGAGCTGACGCCGGGGCCGGACGACGACTATCCCGACGACGACACGGGCGGCTTCACGCGGTCCGGAGATCTCGTCTGGTTCTGGTACGCCGATCCGTACCGCGACGACCAGGTCGCGCTCTGGCGCACCGACGGCACGCGCAACGGCACGTTCCGCGTGGCGCGCGACGCCGCCTACTACGCCGCGGAACTGGTGCCCGTCGGCGCGCGCGGCATCATCGCGCGGACGTCCGACGGGTTCGTGGTGAGCGACGGGACGGTGGAGGGCACGCTCCGTTTCGGCGACGCTCCGCCGTTGATCCTCGATGGTGGTTTCGACGGCGCGTCGATGGTCCCGTTTCGCGGCTCCGTGTATTTCGTGCAGAGCCGCGAGCTGTGGCGCACCGACGGCACGGCCGCGGGGACGAAGAAGGTCGCCGATTTTCCCGAGGATCTCGGCGGCGTCCTTCAGGTCGTCGCGGCGGATGACGCGATCTACATCGCCGGCTCCAGCGCGACCGAAAGCGATACGAGTTACCTCTTCCGCAGCGAGGGCGGCTCACCGGCGCTCGTCGCCACGCTGAAGGGCGAGTACGACGACGCGCCGCGGCTGATCGTGAACAACGGCGTGGCCTACGCGCTCGCGGGCGTCGACGAGAAGCTCACCGAGCTCTATCGCCTCGGCACCACCGCGCAACGCGTCACCGTCGTCGAGGGCAACACGCACCGTTCCACGCTGATCCAGTCCTCGGGCGGTGCGATCTGGTTCGAGACCGAGCAGCCATATCTGCTATGGCGCAGCGACGGCACCGCGGCCGGCACGCGGGTGTTCGAAGGCGTCGGCACCGACGCGGCGCTCGTGATCGACCGCACGCGCGTGTTCATGCTGAACTACGACGGCGTGTTCGTCAGCGACGGCAAGACCGCGACACGGCTCACGGCCATGTCGCCGCGGACGTACGACGAGCCGGCGGCGATGGTCGCGGACCGGCTGGTGATGGCCGTCGAGGACTCCGTGCACGGCCTGGAGCTGTGGGTCACCGACGGCACTGCAAACGGCACGCGTCTGCTGAAAAACATCCGCGCCGATCGCGGCTCGGATGCGACGTTCCTCCGCCGCGCCGGCGATGAGCTGATCTTCGGCGCGAGCACCTACGAAGAGGGACTCGAGCCGTGGATCACCGACGGCACGCTGTTCAACACGCGGCTCCTGGCGGACATCGAGCGCGGCCCGTGGAGCTCCAATCCGCACGCGGTCACGACGCTCCCGAACGGGAAGACGGTCTTCATCGCCGGCCAGCATCTGTACGGGACGAACGGCAATCTCACCGAGCTGCTGCGCGTCACGGGCGACGACATCTACATGGGCGAAGACGGGACACCGGGGCAACCGCTGCCGGTCATCGGCGGACGCGCGTGGGTGATCTACTCCGGCGACGAAGACGAGCTGTGGGCGACCGACGGGACGCGCGCCGGCACGACGAAGCTGGTGACGCTGCCGCACCGGCGCAACGAGTCGCTGTTCGTCGCGACGAGCCGCTACCTCTTCTTCCTCGCCGACGACGCGCTCTGGCGCACCGACGGCACGGACGCCGGCACGTTCGCCCTGGCCTCGGAACCGGAGCAGATCCAGGCCGCCGGCGACAAAGTGTTCTTCATCGCCTGGACGACCGCGTTCGGACGCGAGCTCTGGGTCACCGACGGAACTCTGGCCGGCACGCACGTGGTGAAGGACATTCGCCGCGGCAAAGAGGACGCGTTCCTCAACCGGTGGTGGGACGACAACGTGAATCCGATGCACGCGGCGGGCGGCCGGCTGTTCTTCGCCGCCGATGATGGCGTGCACGGCTTCGAGCCGTGGATCAGCGACGGCACCGAGGAGGGAACGTTCCTGCTGCGCGACGTCGCGCCGGGCGAAGAGTCCTCGATGGTGTCGATGTTCGACGAGGAGCTCGCCGCGTTCGCGGACGGTGCGGTGTACTTCGCCGCGGATGACGGTGTGTATGGCCGCGAGCTGTGGCGGTCGGACCTCCGCACCGCGGAGCTGCTGCGCGACATCTGCCCCGGAATGTGCTCGTCGTCACCCGAGCACCTGCGCGCGATCGACGACGCCGTGTACCTGTCGGCCGATGACGGCGTCCACGGTCGCGAGCTCTGGTTCGCCAATGCCGCGACGGCGCGTTTCGTCGCCGACGTGAACCGCGGCCCCGACTCCTCGGATCCGCGCGAGATGACGGAGCTCGACGGCGCGATCTACTTCTTCGCGACGACGGAGCAGTACGGCGAAGAGTTGTGGCGCATCCGCACACCCAAGCCGAGACGGCGCGCGGTGCGCTGACGCGTCACTTGCGAACGGCGCGGCGTTTCGGGGTCAGCGGCGTGCTGTCGGCGATGCGGTAAATTGCACCGCCGTGATCGGCGACGTACATCTCGCCGGTGACATCCTCGCCGAACGTGGAGATCTGGAACGTCGTGTCGGCGAGCAGGGTCGAAGTCCAGCCGCTGCCGAGGTTGCGCGCACCCCAGATGCGGCCGTTGCAGTAGTCGCCGTAGATGTACATGCCCTCCAGGCGGGGCGAGCGCGTGCCGCGATACACGTA
The DNA here is from genome assembly GCA_035536275.1 of Thermoanaerobaculia bacterium. GTDB lineage: Bacteria > Acidobacteriota > Thermoanaerobaculia > Gp7-AA8 > Gp7-AA8 > QHVT01. The sequence goes on along the minus strand of DATLOL010000018.1, from coordinate 4,299 downwards.
GCCGCCCGTCACCGAGCAGGCGCCGGCCGAGTGGTTGTACTCGATGACCGGGGCGATGAAGCCGGTCCGTGTGCAGTTTGTTGCACCGAAGCAACGCGTACCCTCGAGGACGTCCCAGCCGTAGTTCTCGCCGCCGATGCTGGTCGCGGGCTGCAGGTTGACCTCCTCCCACGAGCCCTGGCCGACGTCGGCGATCCAGAGATCGCCTGAGGCGCGGTCGAAGGTGAAGCGCCACGGGTTGCGCATGCCGGACGCCCAGATCTCGGGCAGTCCGCCGCCACCGGAGGCGTACGGGTTGGAGGGCGGGATGGCGTAGGGGTCGCCGTTCACGTCGATGCGCAACATCTTGCCCAGAAGGGTGGAGCGATTTTGCGCACGATTCTCGGGGTCACCCGCCGAGCCGCCATCCCCCATCCCGATGTAGAGGTATCCGTCGGGCCCGAACTGCAACTGTCCACCGTTGTGGTTGGGGTACGGCTGATCGATGAACAGCAGGCGCTTCGCCGGGGTCGTGTCGGCACGGTTGGGATTCGCGGAGACGCGATAGCGCTCGACGATCGTGTCGCCCTGCGGGTTGGTGTAGTTGACGTAGAAGAAGCCGTTCTGCGCGTACTGCGGGTGGAACGCGACGCTGAGCAGGCCGCGCTCGCCGCCCGAGGAGACGAGCGAGCGGATGTCGAGGAAGGGATCGGGCAGGATGCGCGTCCCGTCCCAGATCACGATCTGGCCGATCTGCAGGGTGATGAACAGGCGCGAGTCGCCGGCATGGGTGATGGACACCGGGGAGGCGAGAACCGGAGTCGACAGGCGCTCGAAGACGACGTTGGGGCCGGCGGCCGACGCGGAGACGGCGAGGAAGAGTACGGCGGCCAGGGACCGGATCATGAGTCGGCCTCATGCAAGGATCGGGAACGTTCTTGAGATCTGGAAGGGCTGGAGGCAACAACATGGGAACGATCAACCAGCCGACGCCGAGCAATCCGAAGTCGCCGCAGCCGGACCAGCCGCCGCTGCAGCCGGGTGGCCCGCCGGCGTCGCGTGACAACGCGGCAGAGCCGAACCGTCCGAACTTCCAGACCCCGGACAAGACCGAAGACGACATGCACCGCGAGCGGCGCTGACGGTCGCGGCTTTCACGCACCGGCTCCGTACATCACGCGCAGGTAAGTGTCGGGATCGGCGATCGAGGGATCGCCGTCGTGGAAGGGCGGCTTCGGGTTGTACTGCACGACGAGCTGGATGCACTTCGCGGCCTGCTCGCCGGCGAGCATTGAGATCAGATAGAGCGTCGCGTCGAGACTGGACGACACGCCGCCGGCGGTGAGACGGTTGCGGTCGTGCACCCAGCGCGGGTAGCCGTTCGCGGAATCCGTCCAGCAACCCCGCGGCGCCGAGTACGAGCGCGCCTGTGCAGACAGAGGTGACCATGCGCGCGGTCTGCCCCTGCGCGCGGACGAAGTCCATGAATGTTTTGTCGGTCGTTGCGCCGCTCGTGTTCGCGGCGCCTGGAAGCAGCAGGACGTCGAGCGGCGTGTCGTCCTTCGCGTAGTCGGCGAAGGTCTTCGTCGGAGTGATCTTGATGCCCTGACCGGTGAGGATCGGGTCGAGCTTCTCCGCGGCGAGATGGAGCTCGAGCGTCAGCGGTGAGAAGTCAGGGATCCGCCCGAGCGGATCGACCGTGGCCGCAACGTCGATCATGTCGACCTGCGGGTAGATGGGGATGGCAATGCGCAGAGGGGGCATGAAGAAGCTCCTTCCACGCTGAATTATGCGTGACTCGGCAAGCGCGCAGATGGGCTATGCCAATCAGCGCTGTCGGCCGTGCCGACTTGGTGGAGGCGGGGGGAGTCGAACCCCCGTCCGAAAACAGTGGCAGCCTGGCTACTACATGCTTGTCTCTCCGCTTGATCTCGTCACTGGATTGTCCGGAGAGCGGGAACCATCCAGCGACCAGCCTCTTGATTTCGCGGTCCGTACGTAGGCGTTGCGCGGACCGCTAAGCTCACATCATGACGCTCGACTCCTCCACCGTGAGCAGGTGGCGGACGAGCGCTCGTGGGTTTTTAGGCCGCGAGAGCGAAATCGTTATTCGCGTTTATGTTTTTCGATCGGTTTTACGAGGTGATCGAGCTCGGCATGCAACCATGACCCCGACAATTCCCGTCGAAGCCGGTGCGCCCCCAAATTGTCAACGATCCAAGAAGCGCTCATGAAAACGGGAACGCCGCTGGCAGAATTTCGGCTCATGTTCGAAGACATCGTCCGCGCCGCGTTCGCCGAAGACCTGCCCGACATCACCAGCGAGTCGATCTTCGCGCCCGAAGAGCGCGGCTCGGCGCACTTCCTGGTGAAGGGAGAGGGCGTCCTCGCCGGCCTGGCGGTCGTCGAGACGGTCTTCCGCATGCTCGACGACATGGCCGTCGTGACGCTGAAGAACAGGGATGGCGAGCGGGTGGGGCCGGGTGACGTCGTCGCCGAAGTGAGCGCGTCCGTGATCGCCCTCCTCTCCGGCGAGCGCACCGCCCTCAACCTCCTCCAGCGCGCCTCGGGGATCGCCACGATGACCCGCCGCTTCGTCGACGCCGTTGCCGGCACGAAGGCGCAGATCCACGACACGCGCAAGACCGCCCCCGGACTGCGCGCGCTCGACAAGTACGCGGTCGTCGCCGGCGGCGGCCACAACCATCGCATCGGCCTGCACGACATGTTTCTGGTGAAGAACAACCACATCGATCGCGCCGGCTCGATCACCGCGGCCGTCGAGCGCATCCGGGCGCGGAAGATGCCGCAGCAGGTCATGGTCGAGGTGCGCGACATGCGCGAGCTCGACGAGGCGCTCACGCTGCAGCCCGACTTCATCCTCCTCGACAACATGGACACGGATCAGCTTCGGGAGGCCGTGCGCCGTACGAACGGCCGCGTGCCGCTGGAGGCCAGCGGCGGGATCAACATCGACACCGTGCGCGGCGTGGCCGAGACCGGAGTGGACCGGATTTCCGTCGGAGCGCTCACCCATAGCGTGACGGCGCTGGACATTTCGATGCGGATTGCGGTTGGCGGTTGACGGGAGCCGCCCCACGCCACGGTTCTCCCGCCAACCGCCAGCCGCGCAGCGGCGAACCGCCAACCGCCAACCGATGGCCCATTCGTTGCTCCGACACCGGGCGGAACCATGTCCGACTTCACCATCGCCATCGTGGACGACGACGCAGCCATTCGCCGGCTCGTCCGACTCTTCCTTCGCCGCGCCGGCTACGACACGCTCGAGTACACCGCCGGCGACGAGGCTCGCGCGGCGCTGCACACCGAGCCGTGGGACCTGGTCATCCTCGACCGACGGCTTCCGGACATGGACGGCGTCGTCCTCGCGCAGGAGCTGAAGGCCAAGCCCGAGTTCCGCACGCGCTACATCATCATGCTCACCGGCGAGGACGACCAGGAAGACAAGGTCGAAGGGCTCGAGCTGGGCGCGGACGACTACATCACCAAGCCGTTCCAGTACCCGGAGCTGCTGGCGCGCATCCGCGCCGGCAAGCGCATCGTCGACCTGCAGAAGGAGCTGCTGGAGACCAACAAGCGCCTCGAGCTGCTCTCCATCACCGACGGACTGACGAAACTGCACAATCACCGCTACTTCCAAGACGAGCTGGCGCGTGCGTTCGAGGAGTCGCAGCGCTATCAGCGGCCGCTGTCGCTGGCCATGATCGACATCGACTTCTTCAAGAAGATCAACGACACGTACGGCCACGCCATCGGCGATGTCGTCCTCAAGTGTGCGGCGAAGATGTTCCGCCACTCCGTGCGCAGCACCGACCTCGTCGCGCGATACGGCGGCGAGGAGTTCGCGGTGATGATGCCGGAGACGACGCTGCAGGACGGGATCGCCTTCGCTGAGAAGATCCGCGCGATGGTCGAGTCGACTCCGTTCGAAACGCAAAGCGGACCGGTGACGGCCACGGTGAGCCTCGGCGTGGCCAGCGTGCCCCACTCGCGCATCCACTCCGCGAAGGAGCTGATCGTGGCAGCCGACAAGGCGCTCTACCGCGCGAAACGTGGCGGCAGGAACCAGGTGCAAGCCGAGAAGCGCCGCGATCCGTCCCGCTCAGCGCGCGTGGACGACACGGCGCACGCGGCGGCGCGCTGATTTCGCTTCGCTAGGGGGACGACCGGGAGCGCCTCCGGCGGGCCGGCACGGCCGGCAGCGCTTACGTTGCACATGCACTCACGACAGGCGCGATTCCCGCGAAGGCGTGCGGATGGCCTGAGGCAACAAGCGCTGCCGCCCGTGGCGGCCCGCCG
>DATLOL010000017.1:0-3132 GCA_035536275.1 Thermoanaerobaculia bacterium | reverse complement strand
AGCTGGCCGTTGTGCGTTGCCGCGAGGCGGAACGTCGGTGCGTATCCGGTCACGGCGAAGACAGGCTCGCCGGTGGCGACGAAGGCCGCGTCGCCATCGACGGGCCGACGGAACGGGTCGCAGTTCGTCTGCGAGAACGTGTTCTTGACGCGGAAGCGCTCGGCTCCCAGCTCGCCGCTGGTGATGGGGCGGCCCAGGCTCGGGAAGTACGACGCCGCGCTGTAGAAGATGCCGTCGTGCCGCACGAAGTCGACGTAGTCGATGATCGAGGTGCAGTTCGGCGGAGTACCGCTTCCGCTGGGCGCGCCTCCCCTCAATCCGCCGCAGGACACGCCGAACAGCAGCACGACGCAGAAGGCGAGGCGCATACCCATCACAACGACTTCCGGGTCCCGAAGTTCCGCCTAAGCCGAGACGATCCTGGCGCCGAGGGTCTTCTCGAGCTCGCGCAAGGCGTCGTGGTGCGCCTCTTGGTCGAACGACGTGACGCCCTCGCGCAGGACCTCGACGGCATAGCCGAGATTGCGCGCGTCCGCCGCCGTGTATAGGACGCAGATGTTCGTGCAGTCGCCGACGAGCCGCAGCGTATCGACGCCTCGCTCGCGCAGCGTGATGTCGAGGTCCGTGCCGAAGAAACCGGAGTAGCGTCGCTTCGGTATCACGTCGTCATCGTCCCTTGGCGCAAGCTCGGGGATGATCTCCGCGCCCTGGGTGCCTGCGATCGCGTGGGGCGGGAACACCTTGAACTCCGCGTCGTCCGGCACGTGATTGTCGGTGAGGTAGACGACCGGCTCGCCAGCCGATCGCGCCCGTGCGAGCTCCTTTTGGATCACGGGAATGACAGTGGCCATCGTCGGCCCGCAGTAGAGAGCGCCGCCCTCGTGCGCGAAGTCCTCGATCATGTCGATGACCACCACGGCGCGCTTCACGAGCTAGACCCGAGGAAAACGCGTCGGCTAGTGGTGGCAGGCCTTCGCGGTGCCGCTCTGCTCGGCCGTCTTGAACGACTGCCCGCAGCCGCAGCTCGAAACCGCGTTCGGATTGCGAAGCGCGAAGCCCCCGCCCATGAGCGCGTCAACGAAGTCGATCTCGGAGCCCTTCAGGTACATCGCGCTCATCGGGTCGACGACGATCCGAACGCCATCGGTCTCGACGACGGTGTCGTCCTGCTCGCGACCCTCCGCGAACGTCATCCCATACGAGAATCCGGAGCAGCCGCCCGGCGTGACATACACGCGGAGCGCGAGGTCGGCGCGACCCTGCTTCGCGATGACTTCCTTCAGCTTGTCGGTCGCGCGCGCGGTCATCGTGACGACCGGCTGGTCGATCTGCGTACCGGTCTCCTGTTGTTCGATGGCCATTCAGTGCGTCCCCTTTTGGCGGTTCGGTCTGACCACATGATAGCCGACCTACTGTGCTCACTACACTCGAATTCGTGCCTATTTCGCTTCATCATGCGCAGGTCTTCTACCCGCCTGGCGAGGAAGCACAGGCACGCGATTTCTACGGAAATGCGCTCGGTCTCGAAGAAATACGCCGTCCGGAAAGCCTTTCGGATCGCGACGGGATCTGGTTCTCAGCGCCACCAGGGCACGTGCATCTCTCGGCCGACCGCGACCTCGGTCTCCATCCGCGTCGGCATTTCGCCCTGCGCGTCGACGATCTTGCCGCCATGCGCGACCGTCTGCGCGAGGGCGGCGCGCGGTTCGAGGAAGCGACACCGATCCCGGGCTGGCGGCGCTGCTACGTGTTCGACCCGTTCGGAAACAAGATCGAGCTGGACGAGATCCCGGAGTGAGCGGGTTCCGCTTCTCGCCGCGGCCAAACCGCGCGAATGAGATCAAATGGCGCCCCTGGGGCGACGCCGCCTTCGCCGAGGCGCGCGAACAGGGCAAACCGGTGCTGCTCGCGATCAGCGCGGTGTGGTGTCACTGGTGCCACGTGATGGACGAGACCAGCTACAGCATCCCCGAGATCATCGAGGTCATCAACGATCGCTACGTGCCGGTCCGCGTGGACAACGACGAACGTCCAGATGTGAACCGTAGGTACAACATGGGCGGCTGGCCGACCACCGCGTTCCTCACGCCGGAGGGAGAGATCATCCACGGCGGTACCTATGTCCCACCCGATCAGATGTGGCAGGCGGTGAACGGCGTCAACGAGGTGTGGACGACCAAACGCGAGGAGATCACCGCGCGAGTCGCCGAGCTTCACGAGCAGGAGGCGAAGGCGCGCAAGCCTGCGCAGGACGGCGCACCGGCGAAGAAGAGCGAGCTCTCGGCGGACATCGTGGACACCGTCGGCGCGCTCGTTCGCGGGCAGTACGACCCGCAGTTCGGCGGTTTCGGCCGCTCGCCGAAGTTCCCTCAGGTCCGGCTCCTCCGCTTTCTGCTCGACGAGTACCGCCGCCACGGCTACCCCGACGTCGCGCACATGCTGCATAAGACCCTCGCCGCGATGGCGGCGAGTGGCATGCACGACAAGGTCGAGGGCGGATTCTTCCGCTACGCGACGACGCGCGAATGGGAGATCCCGCACTTTGAGAAGATGCTCGAGGACAACTCAGAAATGCTCGCGATGTACGCCGAGGCGCACCGCACGTTCCCGCAGGCCGGTTACGACCGCGTCGTACGCGACATCGTCCGCTGGATGGATACGATCCTCTGGCGCGACGACGTGAAAGCGTTCGCCGGGTCGCAGGACGCCGACGAGGTCTATTACGAGCTCGACGCGCCGGGCCGTGAGAAGCACGGCGCGCCGTTCGTGGACAAGACCCTCTACACCGGTTGGAACGCCCTCGCCGTCTCCGCATATGTCGCGGCCGCGGCGGCCCTCGGCGAGGACTCCATGGAGGAGCGCGCACATGAGGCGATGCGCACGCTTGCGACGCGGATGGTGGTTCGCGACGGAGACGTGGGACGGCTGATGCACTTCGATCGCGGCGACGGCCCGCAGGTCGCCGACCTGTTGGTCGACTGGGCCGCGTACCTACAGGCGCATCTCGATGAGTACGAGACCGGAAAGCGCCCCAGTGCGCTTGCCGGCGCTACTGCTGCCGCGAAAGTCATGCGAGAGCGTCTCGAGGATCCGGCCGAGGGCGGATTCTTCGATGCGCCGGAGCGCGCTGAG
>DATLOL010000016.1:0-11314 GCA_035536275.1 Thermoanaerobaculia bacterium | reverse complement strand
CATCGCCGTCGCGAACCCCATGCGGATGAGACACTTCGGCCGAACTCAGCAGATGTGGACGCTCGTCGCCGCCTGCCTCGTTCTCTTCAGCCTGCTCCTCCTCGCCGTCCCCGGGATGACCACCGCGATGTGGTGGAAAGTCGTCCTCGTCGGCACGATCGCCGCGGTGGTCTCGATCAGCATCTTCAACGCCTGGCTCAAACGCGTGCTGATGCGCCGCGAAGGCATCATCACCCTCATCAACCGCATCACCGCCGGCGACCTCTCCCTCAACGCCAAAGACATCGTCTCCGAGACGCAGTCGAAGACCACCGCCGCCGCGATGCGCGGCCTGGTGACGAACCTCGAGCGCACCATCCGCCGCTTCGGCCAGCTCGCCGGCGACGTCGCGCGCGCGAGCGATCAGATCAGCGGGCGCTCCCGCGTGCTCGCGCGGAGCGCGTCCGAGCAGCTCTCCTCCACCGAGACCACCTCCGCCTCGGTCACGCAGATCGACCAGTCGATCAACAGCGTGCGCCGGAGCATGGAAGACCTCTCCGCGAATGCCGAGGAGACGTCGACGTCGGTCCTGGAGATGTCGGCGTCGATCGAGGAAGTGAGCCGCATCGCCGACACGCTCGCGGAGTTCGTCGAGCAAACCTCGTCCGCCATCGAAGAGATGGTCGCGTCGATCAACAACGTCGCGACGAACACCGAGAGCTTCTCCTCCTTCGCCACGCAGACCGCGTCGTCGATGGTGGAGATGAATGCGAGCACCGAGGAGATCCGGAACTCGGCCAAGCAGTCGTCTGACCTCGCCCGTTACGTGAAGGACGCCGCGAACGAAGGTCGCGCCGCCGTCGAAGGCACGGTCGACGGCATGCGCAAGATCCAGTTCGCGGTCGAAGAAGCGAAGACCGCACTGGGCGAGCTGGCCGAGCGGTCGCAGGAGATCGGCGACATCGTCCGCGTCATCGACGACATCGCCGGGCAGACGAATCTGCTGGCGCTGAACGCCGCGATCATCGCCGCGCAGGCGGGAGAGCGCGGTCGCGGCTTCGCCGTCGTCGCCGACGAGATCCGCGACCTCTCCGAGCGCACGTCGGTGTCGACCGAGGAGATCCGCACGCTGATCTCGAACGTGCAGAAGGGCGTCGGGCGCGCGGCCGAGCAGATGACCGTCGGCGCGGACCGCGTGGCGGATGGCGTCGGCCTCACCGCGCGCGCCGTGCAGGTCCTGGACAAGATCCTCGAGCTCACCGATCGCTCCACGAGCTCCATCTCGGAGATCGCGCGCGCGACCGCCGAACAGGCGCGCGGCAGCTCCGCTGCAACGGCGGCCATCGAAGAAGTGACGAAGATGGTCCAGCAGACCGCCGCCGCGACGCAGCAGCAGTCGCAGACCTCGGCCAAGATCGGCGAGCAGGCGTCGCTCGTGCGCGATTACACGAAGCACCTCAAGCGCGCGATGAGCGAGCAGGAGACCGGCAGCCGCGCCATCAGCCGGGCCATGGAAAACATCATGGGGCTCGTGCAGAACGTGCTCGAGTCGACGTCGGTGCTGGCCGCCGAGTCGTCGGCCATCGTGAAATCGATGGAGGTCATCAAGCACGGCTCGCGCGAGTCGAGCTTCGGCGTCGGCGACCTCAATCAGATGGCCGGCTCGCTCAGCCACGAGTCGACGCTGCTCAAACAGGAGCTGGGACGCTTCCAGCTCCCCGCCCCCAACATCGGCGGCAAGGTCACGACGGCCACGGTGCTGTGGCAGAAGCTCACCTTCGATCCCGCGTACACGTCGGCGTCCGCGCTGGTGTTCATGTCGAAGAGCATCCACTCGACGCTGATCCGCTACGGCGCGGGCGCGGAGCTGATCCCCGACCTCGCCGAGCGCTGGGAAGTGCTCGAGCAGGGACACGTCTATCGCTTCCATCTCCGGCGCGGCGTGAAGTTCCATAACGGCCGCACGTTCGAGGCCCGCGACGTCTACGAGTCGTTCCTGCGCCTGCTGCTGCCGGAGATGAAGTCGAGCGGTGCCTGGATCCTGCGCAACGTTCGCGGCGGCGATGAAGTCGCCGAAGGCCGCACGCGGAACCTGGCCGGCGTCGTGATCCGCGATCCGCACACGATCGACATCCAGCTCAACGAGCCGCTGGCGTTCTTCCTCTCGCTGATGACCACGCCCGAGACGTCGATCATCCCGGCCGAGGAAGGGAAAGATCCGGAACGCTTCCGCCTGCGCGGCATCGGCGCGGGTCCGTTCCGGGTCGAAGAGGCAGTCGAGGGCGAGCGCGTCCGCCTGGTGAAGAATCCCAGCTACTACGTCGCCGGCGAGCCTTTCGTCGACGAGCTCACGTTCCGCCTCGACCTGCGCAGCTTCCGTGAAGTGTCCGACGCCTTCTTCAGCGGGGAGCTCGATATCGCCCACGGCATCCCGTCGAAGGTCGTGAGCGAGATCCGCCAGGACCCGCAGTACACCGCGTACCTGCTCACCACGATCCAGTTGCACACGTCGTACGTCGGCTTCGACACCTCCGCCGCGCCATTCAACAGTGTCGAGGTGCGCCAGGCGCTCAACTACGCGATCAACCGCCAGCGCATCAACGAGCAGGTCTACGCCGGACAGTCCGTCGTCGCCCAGTCCGTCCTCCCCCCCGGCCTCCTCGGCTACGACGAGAACCTCCGCGGCTACGAGTACGACCCGGGACGCGCGAGGGAGCTGATGTCCCGCGCCGGCTACGGCTCCGGCTTCAGCGTCGAGTACCGCACCTGGGACACGGACGAGTTCAACAACTCCGGACTGGTGCCGCTGATGATCGAGGACCTGGCCGCGATCGGGATCAAGGTCAACGTAACCATGCATTCCGCGACCGAGGCCAGCGCGCCGCGGCAGCAGCGCGGGCATGGGCTGATCTACCTCGCCAACTGGTACGCCGACTTCCCCGACTCGGACAACTTCTTCTTCATCTTCTTCCACAGCGATGCGACGTCGATCCGCGGGCTCTACTACCACCGCCCCGAGCTCGACGAGAAGATCATCGAGGCCCGCCGCTCCAACGACGTCGAGCACCGCGCGTCGATCTACCGCTCGCTGAACGAGATGGTGATCCAGGAGGCGCCCATCGTCCCGATGTTCCACGAGCGCCTCTTCGTGCTGCACAAGCCCGAGGTGCGCGGCGTGCGCACGTCGCTGGTGCCCCCGCCGGTGCGCTATCACGACATCTGGATCGAATCCGAGTGATGAGGTTTTTGAGGGATGAGGGATGAGGCGCTCAGGTATGAGGTATGAGGTATGAGGTATGAGGTATGAGGGATGAGGTATGAGGTATGAGGTATGAGGTATGAGGACAGAGGGATGAGGAGCAGGGCCGCCCCCGTGTCATCCCGAGCGGAGTCGAGGGATCTGGGCGGGCGGGGCACGAAGCACATGCCACGCGCCGCCCACCCCCCAGGTCCCTCGACTACGCTCGGGATGACACCTTCGTTCCTCATTCCTCATCCCTCATTCCTCATCCCTCATCCCTCATTCCTCATTCCTCATCCCTCATCCCTCATCCCTCATTCCTCATTCCTCATCCCTCATCCCTCGTTCCTCATCCCTCCGGAATGACCCCGTATCGTCGCGGTCGCCGCGGCCATGATCTTCGGCGGCGTTTGGCTGGCTGGTCGTAAGATGTAAACGAATCGCGAGTCCGGCCGTCCAAGCCTCGTGAGAAGCAATGTGGCAGCGTTCCGCATGAACGACGTCGAAAGCCTCCCCACCGACCGCGAGCTCATCGACCAGACCCTGGCCGGGGACGGCAACGCGTTCGGCATGATCGTCGAGCGCTTCCAGCGGAAGATCTTCCGCACCGCCCGCGCCATCGTGCGCGACGACGCCGAGGCGGACAACATCACTCAGGACACCTTCGTGCAGGCCTACACGCACCTGGCCCGCTTCGAGGGACGCGCGGAGCTGGAGACCTGGCTGACGCGCATCGCCATCAACAAGTCCCGCGACTCGCTGCGCCGCCGGCGCTTCGTCAGCCTCTTCCGGCTCAACGACGAGGGCGAGTCGGAGCCGGTCATCGAGCCGGTCGACGAGCGTCCCGATCCGGAGCGGCAGATGATGGGCTCCGAGCTGCGCAACGCCATCGTCAAGGCCGAGCGGGGGCTGTCGTCGCAGCAGAAGACGATCTTCCGCCTCCGCCACTACGAAAACCTCTCGCTCGAGGAGATCGCCGATCACCTCGGGCTGCGCGCCGGCACCGTGCGCGCTCACCTCTTCCGCGCCATTCACAAGATCCGCAAGGAGCTGGCGGAATGGCGTACGACTCGCGACGTTCAGGGGATGGAACATGAAGCCGCACTTCACTGAAGCCGATCTGCTGGAGACGTACTACACGAAGCCGGGAGAGTCCCTCCCGGTGATGCTGCATTTGTCGGAGTGCACCGAATGCGCGGGCCGCTACGAGCGCCTCGAGGCGAAGATGCAGGGACTGCGCGCCTGCCATCGCGACGAGAAGCCGGAGACGTTCTGGGCCCGGCAGCGCATCTCGATCCTGCGCAACATCGACAAGCGCCGGGAGCGCGGCGCGGCCGTGGCACGCATCACGCGCGTGGCCGCGGCGGCGATGCTGGTGTTCGTCCTCGGAGCCGCGATCCTGTGGGACCGCGACACGCAGACCCCGAGTCAGCCGGTGGTCGCCACGGTGCAGACCGCGGCGGTCGAAGACACGACGTCGCAGAACGCGGATCGCAATCCGTGGGAATCTGAAGAATTGAACGAATACTCCTCCATGGTGGCCTGGGAATCGTGGGTGGAGAACGGAGACCAATCTTGACCAAACGACTCTTCCTGGCCGTGGCGCTCCTCGCGTGCGCGGCCATCGCGCAGGCGCAGCAGATGCCGCCCGGCAAGTGGTGGCGCCGGCCGGAGATCATCCGCGAGCTGGCCCTCACCGCCGATCAGCAGGAGCGTCTCGAGGACGTGTTCCGCGGCGCCGCGAACGATCTCATCGACACGAAGGCGGACGTCGACAAGCTGCACGTCGCGATCCGCGGCGAGCTGGATCGCCCGCAGCTCCGGAAGTCCGAGCTGCAGCGCCTGGCGACGCAGCTCAGCGCCGCGCGCGGCCGCCTCTTCGAGCGCGAGCTGATGATGCTCGTGGAGATGCGCGGCGTGATGTCCGACCAACAGTGGACCCGCATCCGCACGTTCCTCGACCGCATGCAGGAGCGCCGCGAAGACGGTCCGCCCAATCGGCCCAAGATGCAGCAGCCGAGAAGGCGACAATAGGCGGTTGCTGGTTGCTGTGTTGCTGGTTGCTTGCGCTACAGCGCAATCCGGCCATGCATCGCAAGCAACCAGCAACAGCGCGTCATAGACGCGCGGAGCAACCAGCAACTGATACCGTAGGCCGGTGCTCGACGTCCTCCTCCGCAACGTCACCTTCCGCCATCGCGACGGGTTCGCGTTGCGCGATGTCACGCACACCTTTCCTCGCAATACGCACACGGCGGTCATTGGGCCGCCCGCTTGCGGGGCGTCCACGCTGCTCCGGCTCATCACCGGTGCGTTGAAGCCGGATTCGGGCGAGGTGATCTTCGGGCAGCGTCGCGTCAACGAGGTGCGGGCGTCGAAGCGGCCGCTGCTCGATGCGAGCGAGGCGGCGCCGGGGCGGTGGAGCGTGCAGCATGCGCTCGTCGCCGCGGTGCGCACGCGGACGCTCGATCGCGAAGACCGGCATCAGGAGTACGGCCTGGCCGCGGAGAAGTGGGAGCTCGTACCGTTGCTCGAGCGGCGGATCTCCACGTTGTCGTCGACCGAGGCCGTGCGCGTGCAGTGCGCGCGGATCGAGTTGCTGCGACCGGCGATCGTCGTCGCCGACCGGCTCCTGGAGCGGGTCAGCGCATCCGCGCGCACGCGGCTGGCGGACACGCTCCACCGCACCCTGCGCGTGCACGGCACGACCGTCATCTCGGCGATTTCCTCGCGCGAGGAGCTCGCGTTTCACGACTCCGTGCTCGTGCTGCCGAACGGTCAAAGCGGGTCGCCGGCGGAGGTGTTCGCGCGTCCGGTCGATGAGGCTTCGGCCGTTGCCGGCGGCGAGACAGACGAGATCCCGGTGACGATCCGCGGCAACGAGGTCGAGTCCGTGATCGGCTCCTGGCGGGTCGATCCGGCGCCGTTTCAGGGCGACGGCGTGGCCATCGTCCGTCCGGCCGACTTCGCGCCGGCCCGGAAAGGGGAAGACTCCGACTTCGTCTTCGGAGTGGAAGAGGCCGGGTTCGCGGGCGGGCGCTGGATCGCCCGCGGCTACCTGACCGGAGGGGTCACCCTGCGCGTGGAGCTGCCCTTCGACACCCCCATCCAGAAGGGAAAGATGATGGCCCTGCGGTACGACCCGGCCCGGTTCACGCTCGTGCCGAGGGAGCGGGAGGCGCTGCCGGCGACGGTGCCGACGGATGTCGTCCCGCCGATGCGCGAGACCCGCTGACCCGGCTCGCCCCTTGCACTGCCCGGTTCGTCAAGCGCCAACGCTGGCCCGACGCCGGCCCAACAACAAGGGGAAGTCTGTTGATTCGAGCCCGCAGAACACCGTACAAGGTCCGCAAGCTCCTGGTCATCGACGATGACGAGCAGCTGGTGCAGAACTATCGCGATCTCCTCTCGCCCTACGGGTTCGAAGTGCTGATCGCGCTCAACGGCGAGCAGGCCATGCCGCTGGTGGAGACGAACCCCGACATCCAGCTCGTCATCCTCGACCTGTCGATGCCGAAAATGGATGGGCGGCAGTGGCTGCGCTGGTTCCGCGACAGGCGTCAGGACTCGCCGGTCATCGTGATCACCGGCTACAAGCTCGAGCCCGACGACGAGGAGCTCAAGCCCTCGGTGGTCCTGGAGAAGCCGTTCCACGTCGCCGAGCTGCTGGACATGGTCGGCCTGTTCTGCGGACTCGGGACGCCGGTCAGCCGGCCGACGTAGAGAGCCGACGAGGAGGCCTCCGCTCCGTACAGGCCCGCCGGAGGCCTCCCGGTCGGTCTCTTTCGTCGGCGGACTGACTGACTGCGGTCGGCTTACAACTTGGCCATCAGCGTGGACGCTTCGATCTTCTGCAGGTCGAGCTGCAGCGAGGCCATGCTCTGCTGGATCTCGATGCGGACCGGGATGCGGCGATCGTCGTTCGTCAGCCACACCGTGACGCCGCCCGGCCACTTCTTGCCGCCCGGCGCGTCCACGATGTGGAACGCCCGCGCGAACGTGTTCTTGCCCTCGACCGAGAAGACCTTCGCGATGCCCGGCTTGAAGACGACCGGGTACTCCTTGCCGTCCGAGTAGATCGTGGTCGTGATGGGACGCGAGATCGAGTCCGCGTTCTGGCGGAGGAAGACGATGGCCGTGAGGATGTCGCGCACCTCGTCGTTCGAGGCCGGCAGCTTCTTCACGCGGTAGGCGCTCTCTTCCGGGGTCTGCTTGTGGATGCGCGCGAGCCCCTTCTGGTGATCGAACACCGTCCGCTCGTTGCGGGCCTTCTTGCCCCACGAGTAACCGTGGAATGTCACCAGGGTCTTCGCACCGCGCTCATCCATGTCGGACTCGTACGAGTAGAACCCGCCCTGCTTGCCATTCGGAGCGGTGATCAGCAGCTCGCTGTGGATCGTGTCCCCGAACGTCGTCTGCAGGTTCGCCACGCCGCTGGTCGGGAACATCAGCCCCGCGAGCAGGCGCACGCCGCCGCGCAGCCGCCATGAATAGCGGAACTGCTCCGACTCGTTAGCGAACGCGGAAGCGGACACGGCCAGGGAAAGGGCGCCAGCGACGATCGTACGAATAATTGTCATGGTTGCGGATCTCAACACGATGGGTAGGACGCTTTATTCACCGATGAGGTTACATTCGCGCGGCTGCGTTTGCGCTGCGCGAAGTTGCTGTGTTTTCCACCCGCCCGCCCACCCGTTGCTGTGTTCTGGGCCATGCATCGCCTTGAACACAGCAACGGGTGTGCGGGTGGGCGGAAAACCAGCAACAGCGCTCTCGAAGCGCTAAAGCGCTTCGAGAGCGCCTTCCACCTCATCAATCACGTAGTCCGGCGTCGACGAGCCGGCGGTCAGGCCGACCACGCTCGCGGTCGCCAGCCACTGGCGGTCGATGTCGTCCGCTCCCTGGATCAGGTACGCCGGCTTCGACTCCGCGCAGATCTCCCAGAGGTGCTTCGTGTTCGCGCTCTTCTTGCCGCCGATGACGATGATCACGTCGACTTCCGGATCCTTCGCCAGCACGCGCGCCGCGTCCTGGTTTTCCTTCGTCGCGTAGCAGATCGTGTCGCCGCGCTCGACCAGTTCCGCCCGCCGCTCGATCGTCCGCACCACGTCCTCGAAGTCCTCGGCGTTGAGCGTGGTCTGGTAGAAGATCTTCAGCTTCGGAAACGCCGACCAGTCGATCGTCTCCGCCTCCTCGCTCTTCGACACGATGTGATAGCTGGCCGGGTCGAGGTCGTTCGTGTAGCCGATCACCTCGCGGTGCTGCGGGTCGCCGATGAAGACCAGGTGATAGCCCGCGTCGAGGGCCTGCTTGGCCTCGCGGTGGATGTCGTAGACGAACTTGCAGGTCGTGTCGAGGATGTTCAGTCCGCGCCCGCGGGCGGAGTCGTGAAAGGACGGCGGCACGCCGTGGGCGGAGAAGACGATGGTCGGCTCCTCGACGGTGGCGATCTCGTGCACGGTGCGCACGCCGAGGCGCTCCATCTCCTCGACGACGCGCTCGTTGTGGACGACCTGGCCGAGGATGGCGCCGCGGCCGCCGCCGGCGGCGAAGCGCTTCACCTTCAGATCGGCGATGCGGACGCCCGAACAGAAACCGTACTTGGTTGCGCGTTTCACTCTCATCTGCGGTGCGAAACAGCAGCATCGAGCCGCTACAATCCCCGACCGGTGCCGGCCCCGCTTTTCACCCGCCGTTTCGTCGCGCTGTGGTTCTTTCAATGCGCGAGCTTCTTCTCCCTGTTCCAGCTCCTCCCGGTCATCCCCCTGCGCATCGTCGACCTCGGCGGCGACAAGAGCACCGCCGGCATGTTCCTCCTGGTCTACACGCTCTCCAGCGCGCTTGCGGCGCCCATCATGGGCACGCTCGCCGATCACGTGGGACGGCGGCGGATGCTGGTCACGGCCTCGCTCTTCTTCGTGGTCTTCTCGCTGGCGTACGGACTCGTGCCGTATCTGCCAGCCGTGCTGCTGATCGCGGTCGTGCACGGCGCGCTCTGGTCGTCGATCCTCTCCGCCGCCGGTGCGCTCATGACCGACTACATCCCCGCCGAGCGCCGAGTGGAGGGACTGGCGTACTGGGGACTCGCGCCGACCGCGGCGATGTTTCTCGCGCCGCTCCTCGGCTTCCTCCTCTATCGATTCGGCTGGTTCGTGCTGTGCGCGGAGATCGCCGCGCTGTCGCTGATCACGGCGTTCTGGGCGTCGCGTCTCGAAGGCGACGTGGTGCGCGATCGGGCGAAAGCGTTCCCGCACGCGCGCGAGGTCTGGGATCTCGACGTCATCGCCGTGACCCTCTCCCTCGCCGTCGTCGCCTTCGGATACGGCGGCATCACCAGCTACGCCGGCATCCTGGCCATCGAGCGCGGCATCCATCCCGAGTCGCTGTTCTTCATCGCCTTCGCCATCGGCACCTTCGTGATCCGCATCTTCGTCCCCCGCCTCGGCGATCGCCACGGACCGAAAGTGCTGCTCTATCCCGCCTTCGTGGTGATGCCGGTCGCGCTGCTGGTGCTCGCGTACGCCTACACCCGGATCACGATGATCGTCGCCGGCACACTGTTCGGGTTCGGCCTCGGCCTCGCCTTCCCCGCCTTCATGACCTTCGTAATGGCCCACACGGCCGACGACCGCCGCGCGCGCACGTTCGGCAGCGTCATTCTCGGATTCGACACCGGCATCGGCGTGGGCAGCTTCATCCTCGGCTCGATCGCGCAGCGCGCGAGCCTCGAAACCGCGTTCACGATTGCCGCGGGCGTGGCCTGCCTGTCGATCCCGATCTTCCTCGTGACGTCGCGCCGCCTGGTGAAAGGCACGCCTGTTGCTGAGAACGCCGGACATGCCGGAACCTGAAGAGAACGAGAGTCACGTCGAGCGGAAAGTCGTGTACGAGACGGTAAGCTCGAGCACCACGAAGAGCAGCGCCATCACGATCGGGATCGTCGTGGTGATTGCGCTGGTGCTGGTGGTGTGGATCATCATGCAGATGACATGAAGTCTCTGCTCCTCGCCGCGACCCTCACCCTCGACCCGCAATCCGCCGAACGCTTCGCCAGCCTCGCCCTGGCGTGTGCGCACAAGGAGTATCCGAACAAAATCGCGCACGTGCTGCAGTCGGATGCCGACGCGCTCGCGCCGCGCGTCCTCACCCCCGCCTTCTACGGCTGCTACGACTGGCACTCCTCGGTACACGGCCACTGGCTGCTCGCGCGCCTGGTGCGCCTCCAGCCGGATGCGCCGTTCGCGGCGAAAGCGCGCGTCGCGCTCGAGCGGAGCATCACCGCGGAGAACATCGCGGCCGAGGTCAAGTATCTGAACGGAGCGGGACGGGCGAGCTTCGAGCGGCCGTACGGGCTCGCGTGGCTGCTGCAGCTCACCGGCGAGCTGCGTGAGATGAACGACCCGTTGTACACGACGATCAAGCCGATCGAAGACGCGGCCGTCGAGCGCCTGCGTGCGTGGCTGCCGAAGCTCTCCTATCCCGTCCGGTCCGGCGAGCACAGTCAGACCGCGTTCGCCCTCGGACTGATCCTCGACTCCGGCGCCGGCGACGCGAAGTTCCGCGAGCTGGTGAAGTCGCGCGCACGCGCGTTCTACGCGACCGATCGCAACTGCCCGCTCGCCTACGAGCCCTCGGGCGAAGACTTCCTCTCGCCGTGTCTCGCCGAGGCGGACGCGATGCGGCGCGTGCTGCCGCCGAAGGCGTACGCCGAGTGGCTGACCAAGTTCTTGCCGCGCATGACCCTCGGACCGGAGGTCGTGACCGACCCGACCGATCCGAAGCTGGCCCATCTCGACGGCCTCAACCTCAGCCGCGCGTGGATGCTCGACGGCATCGCATCGGGCCTGCCTGCCCGCGACCCACGAGTGAAGACGCTGCGGGCGTCGTCGAAGGCACACGCCGACGCCGGCCTGAAGTCCGTCACCGGCGAGCACTACGAGGGCGGTCACTGGCTGGGCAGCTTCGCCACTTACCTGGTGACGCGGCGCGGCGTGCAGTGAATTGCGCGCAGGTGTCATCCCGAGCGTCAGTCGAGGGACCTGGGCGGGTGGGGCACGAGGAATGAGCCTCGCGCCCCGCCCACCCAGGTCCCTC
>DATLOL010000015.1:0-2009 GCA_035536275.1 Thermoanaerobaculia bacterium | reverse complement strand
CGAACGCCGCGAAGCGCGCCGACGACGTGCCGATGAATGGGAGGGCCGCCACGGGCGGCGTCAGAGCGATCCGCGCGACGGTCAGCGCGTTCGGAAGGTTCACGAGCGCCCGCTCGCCGCGGTTAGGCGAGCGCCTTCAGCACCATCTTGCTCACGGCCTTCAGCGTCTCGAAGACGCCGTCGCCCTGGAGCGCCACGCCCTCGAAATACGGAGCCCGCTCGATCCAATCGCCACTCGGGACCTGCTCGACGAGATGCTCGCCGGCCCGGTTCGGATCGGGGATCGTCCGTTGCTTGGCCGAATCCTTGACCTCCCACCCCGGGTTCAGCGCGGCCTGTAGCTCGCGGATCGGCGCGGCGTTCGGGAGGTCGCGCTTGTTGTACTGAAGCACGAAGGGAAGCTTCGTGAGATCGTACCCGTACTCCGCCATGTTGTCGTACAGGTTCTGCATCGCCTCGATGTTCGCCTCCATGCGCTCCATCTGCGAATCGGCGACGAAGACGATGCCATCCACACCTTTCAAGATGAGCTTTCGACTCGCGTTGTAGTAGACCTGCCCCGGCACCGTGTATAAGTGGAAGCGGGTCTTGAAGCCGCGGATCGTGCCGAGGTCCACCGGCAGGAAGTCGAAGAAGAGGGTACGCTCGGTCTCGGTGGCGAGCGAGATCAGCTTGCCACGCGCGTCGGGCGACACTTTCCCGTACACGTGCTCGAGGTTCGTCGTCTTGCCGCCCAGACCGGGGCCGTAGTAGACGATCTTGCAATTGATCTCGCGCGACGCGTAGTTGATCATCGACATGGCTGTCTCTCCTCGCTACTGAAACAGCTTGTCGATTTCGTCATCCGCGCCGGCGAGCACGCTCGGCTGCGCGGGCTGACCCGCGGCGCCGCGCTCGAAGACGGCGCGGAACAGGCGCGAAAGCTCGTCAACGGTTGCCTTGAGCTTGAGGCGCACGAGCCCCAGCGTCGTCCGGCCGTCGAAGAGCACGACGAGGATGACGCGGTTCGCTACGTCCGCGAGGTACATCGAGTCGCGCTCTCCCTGATGGAAGAGTGAGCTGAACTCCTTCTCGCCGATCAATTTCGCGAGCTGGTCGTTCGCGCTGAAATCGGCCGCGGTCAACGTGGCAAAGGCGGTGGGGTCGAACGTCGGCTTCTCGCCCACGGTAGCGACGAGCTGCCCCGTGCGATCCACCAGGAGTGCGCACCGCGCGTTGGTCTCCTGGAGAAACCGCTCGAGAGCCTGCGTGATCGCGCCGAAGTCGCCTTCGGTGAACGACCATGTCGCTGCACCAACCCCCATGAATGACTACCTCGTCGGAGACGTGCTCGTTGCCGCCCGGACAATTCGCCCGGGCGGCGCGCAGATCGATCAGGCAGCGTACCACCGTCACATTGCCCGGCGCGCCGAGAGCGCCTGCGCAATCGTGACGCCGTCGGCATACTCGAGGTCACCGCCGACGGGGAGCCCACGCGCGATTCGCGACACAACCACTGGGTGGGACACCAGTTGGCGCTGCACGTACAAGGCGGTGGCCTCCCCTTCCAGGCTCGGGTTCGTCGCGATGATCACTTCCCGCACGCCGCCCGCGGCAACGCGACCAACCAGCTGCGGAACCGTCAGGTCCTCGGGCATCACGCCGTCCAGCGGGGAGAGGCGACCGCCGAGCACGTGATAGAGGCCTCGGAATTCCCCAGCCCGCTCGATGGCACCGATGTCCGACGCTTCTTCGACTGCGCAGATGACCGCCGGGTCACGCCGCGGGTCCCGACACACGTCGCAGACGTCGTCCTCCGTGAGATTGAAACAGTTGCCGCACGGACGGACGCGCTCACTGAGGGTCCGGAGCGCGTCCGCGAGCCGTTGGCTGTGCTCCGCGGGCTGCTTGAGCAGGTGATACGTGAGCCGCAGGGCCGTTTTCCGGCCGATCCCCGGCAGCTTCGCGAGCTCGGTCGCGAGGTCGTCGATCGCGGACATGGTTGTGAGCGGCGGCGCGCGTCAGCGGGC
>DATLOL010000014.1:0-2349 GCA_035536275.1 Thermoanaerobaculia bacterium | reverse complement strand
CTGACTCCGGCGTCTTGATGCCGAGCACGGCTACACGACGTGTCTGGTCGAGGATGCGCCGAACGCCCGCGCCGTCCTCGACAAGGTGGGAGCGCCAATCGGCTGTGGCGGCTGGAGTAGTCACGCGCGTCCGGATCTGCGAAGATCGTGCGCGGTCGCGCGAATGCGGGAGCCGGCGAGCACCCGCGCTTGCCTCGCTCCTCCCATTAGCTTTCGAGACTGTTTTCGGAGACCGATTGCATGCGAATGCTCGTGCTCGGGGCCGGCCTACAAGGCTCCGCCTGCGCTTATGATCTGCTGCAGAACCCGGAGGTCGACGAGGTTCGGCTGGCCGACATCAACATCGGCCACCTGCCGCCCTTTCTTGCTCCGTACGCCGGTCCGCGCTTGTTGCCGACGCCGCTCGATGTTCGCGACCGCGAAGCGGTGCGTGGTATGATGCGCTCGTGCGACGCGGTGATGAGCGCGATTCCGTATTACTTCAACCTCGACATGGCCAAATGCGCCGTCGAGGCCGGAGTCCACTTCGCCGACCTGGGCGGGAACACCGATCTCGTCATCTCGCAGAAAGGCCTCGACGCCGACGCGAAGGTCAAGGGCGTGACGATCGTACCGGACTGCGGCCTCGCGCCCGGCATGGTCAACATCCTGGCCCAGTACGGAATCAGCCAGCTCGACACCGTCGAGTCGGTGAAGATCTTCGTCGGCGGGTTGCCCCAACATCCGCAGCCGCCGCTCAACTATCAGGTCGTCTACTCCCTCGAGGGCGTTCTCGACTACTACACCACGATGTCGTGGATCGTCCGGGACGGCCGCGGGCAGCAGGTCGAGGCCCTGTCGGAGATCGAGCTGGTCGAATTCGGGGACCGCGTCGGCACGCTCGAGGCGTTTCACACCGCCGGCGGCCTGTCGACGATGGCATTCCGCTATGATGGCAAGATCCCGACAATGGAGTACAAGACGCTTCGCTACCGGGGACACGCCGAGATCATGGCCGCGATCCGCGAGCTTGGCCTGCTCGATCTCGAGCCTATCGATGTGAAGGGCTCGAAGGTCGTACCACGCGATGTCTTCATCGCCGCCGCCGGCCCGCGCCTCACTCGCGAAGCGCCCGATCTCGTTGCGCTGCGTGTGGAAGTCAGCGGATCGGTTCGCGGTAGTCCACGCCGCCTCGTGTGGGAGCTCGTCGACCGCGCGGATGAAAAGCACGGCATCAGCGCGATGATGCGCGCGACGGGCTATTCCCTGTCCGTTACCGGCCAGATGCAGGTCCGGGGCGAGGTCCAGCCGCCAGGCGTCCACACGCCCGATGAGTGCGTCCCCGCGCCTCGCTACATAGAGGAGCTGGCGAAGCGCGGTGTGCGGATAATCGAGAAGACAGGGTCGAGGGTCGAGGGTCGAGGGTCGAGAAAGGCTGCGTCTCGAGCCTAGTATCGCGCGAACTCCGCCAGCGTCGCTCCGATCTGATCCATCGCCGCACGGGCGTTCCATCGATCGGCGCCGTTGTAGATGAACGAGAAGGCGATCACTTCACCGTTACGCGCCGTCACGTAACCGCCGAGCGAGACCACGCTGTTGGTCGTTCCCGTCTTCGCATGCAGGTTGCCTTGAGCAGGCGTCGCGCGCATCCGGCCTCGGAGTGTCTCTGATTCACCGGCGACCGGCAGCGACGCGTGGAACTGCGCGCTCCACGGCGCCCGGTGCGCGTAGCCGAGGAGCTGGACCATCGACCGCGCGGTGAGCTTGTCGAGGACCGACAGGCCGCTGCCATCTGCGGCGTATACGACCTCGGGCTTGGATCCCACCTTCTCCGACATGAAGACGCGCAGCGCGGCGAGGCCTGTCTGTGCCGAGCCTTCCTGATCCGTCTCCCCGCGCCCCGCGTTTCGAAAGAGCAGCTCGGCGAAGATGTTGATGCTCTCTCGGTTCATCGCGCTGATGATGCTCCAGAGTGGGGGCGACGAGATCGTAGCGACAGGGGTCGCCTCCTTCGGTGCTTCACCGATCCGGACGGCGCCGGCAACCGTCACGCCTGCTCCGACGAGCGCCGCGTGAAGGGCGCCGGCCGTGAACAGCGGTGGGTTCTCGACGACGAGCGAGTAGCGGCGCGGCGCTGAGGACCGTCCGATCGACCCGCGAACGTGGATGCTGCCATCCGACGCACGCAAGGCGCTGATGCCGCCGCCGCCGCCACCGACGAGACGAACAGAGCTCACGATCGGAAGCGTCGTCGACGCCGGTTCCAGCGACACCTGGGCCCGTCCAGCGACCGGCGTCACCACGACCCAGACGAGGTTCTCGTTGAGTGACAGCGCCGAGACACGCGCTGCGTAGGCCGCGCCGAGATAG
>DATLOL010000013.1:0-3689 GCA_035536275.1 Thermoanaerobaculia bacterium | reverse complement strand
CGCTCCACGAGACCGGAGGTAAGAACGAATGTCCGCAACAGAAACCAGCTCGCTCGCGAAGCAGTACTCGCTTCGCGAGACCCGCGAGTACTCCAACTACATCGACGGCCAGTGGGTGAAGTCGAAGACCGGCAAGGCCTTCGAGAACCGCAACCCCGCGAACGAAGACGACCTGATCGGCCTCTTTCAGGACTCCGACGCGAACGACGTGAACGCCGCCGTCGATGCGGCCGCGAAGGCCTACGAGTCGTGGCGTCTCGTCCCGGCGCCGAAACGCGCCGAGTTCCTCTATCGCGTCGGGGACATCCTCAAGCGCGACAAGGACAAGATGGCCCGCGAGATGACTCGCGAGATGGGCAAGGTCGTCGATGAGACGAAGGGCGACATCCAGGAAGCGATCGACATGGCCTTCC
Organism: Thermoanaerobaculia bacterium; assembly: GCA_035536275.1. Lineage (GTDB taxonomy): Bacteria > Acidobacteriota > Thermoanaerobaculia > Gp7-AA8 > Gp7-AA8 > QHVT01. The sequence continues at coordinate 3,276 of DATLOL010000013.1, read as the reverse complement.
TCGCCGCCGGCGAGGGCCGCCGCCTCTTCGGCGTGACCACGCCGTCGGAGCTCGCCAACAAGTTCAACATGGCCGTGCGCATGCCCCTCGGCGTGGCCGGCCTGATCACGCCGTGGAACTTTCCGATGGCCATCCCGGCGTGGAAGGGCATGGCCGCGCTGATCTGCGGCAACACGGTGGTGATCAAGCCGGCCTCGCAGACGCCGCTCTCGGTGATCATGCTCACCGAGGCGTTCGAGGAAGCGGGACTGCCGAAGGGCGTGTGGAACGTGGTCACGGGCGGCGGACGCGAGGTCGGCGAGCCGATGATCGCCCATCCGAAGATCCGGGTGATCTCGTTCACCGGCTCGACGGAAGTGGGTCGCCACATCAACACGCAGTGCGCGCCGCAGTTCAAGCACGTCCATCTGGAGATGGGCGGCAAGAACGTGATCATGGTGATGGACGACGCGGACGTCGATCTGGCCGTGGACGGCGCGCTGTGGGGCGCGTTCGGCACGACCGGACAGCGCTGCACCGCGGCCTCGCGCATCGTCGTGCACGACAGGATCTACGACCAGTTCGTGGAGAAGCTGGCCGGCCGCGCGAAGAAGCTGAAGGTCGGCAACGGACTCGACTCCTCGGTGCAGATGGGCCCCTCGGTCTCCGCATCGCAGCGCAACACGGTCGCCGAGTACGTGAAGATCGGCAAGGACGAAGGCGCACAGGTCGTCGCGGGCGGCAATCTCCTGGGTGACGGCGACTATGCGAAAGGGTTCTTCCACGAGCCGACCGTATTCGCGGAAGTGAAGGCGGACATGCGCATCGCGCAGGAGGAGATCTTCGGGCCGGTGACGGCGGTCATCCGCTGCTCGTCGCTGGAAGACGCGATCTCGATCGGCAACGGCGTGCGCTACGGCCTCTCCGCGTCGATCTACACGCGGGACGTGAACAAGGCCTTCGTGGCCATGCGCGACATGGTCACGGGCATCTTCTACGTGAACGCGCCGACCATCGGCGCGGAGGTGCACCTGCCGTTCGGCGGCGTGAAGGAGACCGGCAACGGACACCGCGAGGCGGGCGTGGCGGGCATCGACGTGTTCACCGAGTGGAAGTCGATCTACATCGACTATTCAGGACACCTGCAGCGTGCGCAGATCGATACTGAGATGTGATGATGTGTCATCCCGAGCGTAGTCGAGGGATCCCCAACTTCGTTACCAGGAGGGGGATCCTTCGACCGTCCTCCGATACGCTGCGGCGGCTCAGGATGACACTACTGTCGTTCGGCGCTGTTTTCCTCCTCATCGCGTTTCCCGCACGCGCTCAGCAACCCGAGCTCCTCATCGACCACATCCTGAAGACGTCCCGCGCGTACGACCATCTCGCGCACCTCACCGACCGTATCGGCCCGCGCCTCTCCGGTTCGGCGAACGCGGAGAAGGCGGTGCGCTGGACGACGTCGCAGTTCCGCGGGTGGGACATCGACGTGCGGAACGAGCCGGTGATGGTTCCGCACTGGGTGCGCGGCGCCGAGCGCGGACGTCTGGTCTCGCACGACCAGCCCCTCGTCCTCACGACCCTCGGCGGCAGCGTCGCGACGCCGGCGAACGGAATCACCGCGAACGTCGTCGAGGTGACGTCGTACGAGGAACTGGAGAAGCTCGGGCGCGCGAAGATCGCCGGGAAGATCGTCTACTACCACTCGTCGTTCGACATGTCGCTGGTCGAGAGCGGGCGCGCGTTCGAAGCCTACGGCAAGGCCGTGGAGTTCCGCGGCCTCGGCGCGAGTCGCGCCGCGGAGTACGGCGCGGTCGCGGCAGTCATTCGCTCCGTCGCCACGGCCTCACTGCGATCGCCGCACACGGGCTCGATGCGCTACGACGAGAAGCAGCCGAAGATCCCCGCCGCGGCGCTGTCGACCGAGGATGGCGATCTCATTCATCGGCTGCTGGCGAAGGGCGAGCGCGTGCGCATGCACCTCACCCTCACGCCGCGCTCGTTGCCGGAGGTGCGGTCCGCGAACGTGATCGCGGAGATCCGCGGCAGCGAGCATCCCGAGGAAATCGTCCTCATCGGCGGCCACCTCGACTCGTGGGACCTCGGCACGGGCGCGATCGACAACGGATCGGGCTGCGCCATGATCATGGAGGCGATGCGCGCGATGAAGGAGCTCGGCCTGAAGCCGAAGCGCACCATCCGCGCGGTGCTGTACATGAACGAGGAGAACGGCTTGCGCGGCGGGCGCAAATACTTCGAGAACGCTGCCCGGCGCGAAGAGCTGCATCGTCACATCGCGGCCATCGAGAGCGACGCCGGCGCGGCGCCGCCGACGGGCTTCATCACGACATACGAAGGACAGTCGCTCGCGCGGATCGAGCGCCGCGCGCGGGCGCTGAACCGGATCGCACCGATGAAGTTCTCCAGCTCCAAGCACACCGGCGCGGACACGTCGCCGCTCATCGACGCGGGCATCCCCGGCTTCGGCCTCGTGCCCGATCCGCGACACTACTTCGACTACCACCACAGCGCCGCGGACACGCTGGACAAGGTGGACCCGAAGGCGCTGGCCCAGAACACAGCCGCGCTGGCGGGACTGGCCTGGGTCCTGGCGAACGAGTAGCGTAGCGCCATGCACACGCGCGAGGAGATCCTCACCTTTCTCGATCAGGTCCAGCGCGACAGCGTTGCCTTCTGGAGCGCGATTCCGGACGACGAGTTCTTCGCGAAGATCGGCGAGGCATGGTCACCGGCGGACAACGTCCGCCATCTGGCGAAATCGATCCGGCCGGTGACGAAGGCGCTGCGCATGCCGAAGATCTTCGTGCGGCTGATGTTCGGCGGTCCGCGCCGCGGGTCGATGACGTACGACGAGCTGGTCGCGCACTATCACGGGAAGCTCGATGAAGGTGGCACCGCGGGACGCTTCGCGCCGTCGCAGCGCGTGGTCACGGACCGCATCGCCGTCCTGTCGCAGTTCGAGCAGGCCGATCGCGAGCTGCGCGACGCGATCGTCCGATGGCCCGACTGCGCGCTCGACCGCCATCAGCTCCCGCATCCGCTGATGGGCAAGCTCACCGTGCGGGAGATGCTCTTCTTCACGCTCTACCACCAGCTCCATCACATCGAGAACGTGAAGCGCAGAAAAGCGTAGAGGAACGAGTAGCGGTCCTGTGGAGCGGCGGCCGCCCTCGGCCGCCGAATTCTTCGCGAACCGCGCATGCCTCGCGCGATTTGGTGGAGCGGCGGGCTTCAGCCCGCCGGAGGGCGTCAGCAGCAGTGCCGGGACAGTCGTAC
>DATLOL010000012.1:0-3692 GCA_035536275.1 Thermoanaerobaculia bacterium | reverse complement strand
CGTCGCGCTCACCAATCACCCGATTGACGTTGCCGCCCTCATTCGTGAGGTCACCGATGAGTCGTGCGGCGCATCGGTGACGTTCCTCGGAACCGTGCGCGACCTGAACGACGGGCGAGCGGTCAGTGGTATCGAGTACTCCGCATACAGAAGCATGGCGGAGCGTGAGATGGGCGCCATCGCGCGCGAAGCGGACGAGCGTTTCGGCGTCTCGCGTCTCGTGATCGAGCACCGCCTGGGCACGCTCGCACTCACGGACATCAGTGTGGCGGTGGTCGCCGCTCACGCTCACCGCGCACCTGCGCTCGACGCAAATCGCTACGTCATCGAGGAACTGAAGCGCCGCGTTCCAGTGTGGAAGCTCGAGCACTACGTCGACGGGACGCGCGAGTGGGTCGATCCGAGCGGCCACCGTGCCGCGGTTCCTGCCGCCGCCGAGGACTCGTGACCGTGGCCGTGGCTGAGGCCCGCGCTGACGCGCTGAGCGACCAGTTCGGTCGACGCATCGAGTATCTCAGGATCTCCGTCACCGATCGCTGCAATTTTCGCTGCGTGTACTGCATGCCGGCGGCCGGGCTGACGTGGCTGCCGAAGGACGACATCCTTTCCTACGAAGAGATCGCGGATGTCGTCGCGCAACTCGCCCCGCTGGGATTGCGGCGCCTTCGGCTCACCGGCGGGGAACCGACGATCAGACCGCAGCTCGAGCGGCTGATCGCGATGTTGCGCGCCGTTCCAGGCGTCGAGGACATCGCGCTATCGACGAACGGCGTCAAGCTGCCGGAGCTTGCCGGGCCGCTCCGCGCGGCGGGGCTCGACCGTGTCAACATCAGCGCCGACAGCCTGCGTCCGGACCGCATCGCCGCGATCGCCCGACGCAACCTTGGCTTCGATCTGGTCAGGTCCGCGCGCGTGGCGGAAGCCGCTGGGCTGGATCCAATCAAGGTCAACATGGTCGTGTTGCGCGGCATCAACGACGACGAGATCGAGGATTTCGCGCGACTCACATATGATCATCCGTGGCATATCCGCTTCATCGAGCTCATGCCCGTCGGCGAGCTGCGGGATGAGACGTTCGATCGCGTGGTGCCGACCGACGAGATTCTCGAGCGGCTGTCGCGGCTTGGGCGACTCACGCCCGGCGCGGGACCTGCTCGTGGGAATGGACCGGCGGCGTACTACACGCTCGCCGGTGCACGAGGGTCGATCGGCATGATCACACCGATGACACACACCTACTGCGGCTCCTGCAACCGTGTGCGCCTGACGGCCGACGGTCGGCTTCGCACGTGTCTCTTCGGGGATCACGAGATCGATCTTCGAACGCCGCTACGCGCCGGCCAGCCGCTCGATCCGTTCTTTCGGCGCGCGCTTGCGGAAAAGCCGAAGGAGCATGCGCTGCTGCAGATGCGGATCGGTGGTCTGCGCGCGCTCTCGCAAGTCGGCGGATAACGGCGTCACCACGCCGGCGGGTCGCTCATTCGACGGGTAGCCGGCGCGGCGGAAGGCCGATTACCTTCCGATGCCGCGTTCCAGGCTCACCTCCACCACTCATTCGATGGTCAACAAGATTACGGTTGTCGGCGCCGGCAATGTTGGCGCCACGGCCGCGCAGCGTGTCGCCGAGAAGGAGCTGGCAGGCACGGTCGTGATGGTGGACGTGGTCGAGGGGGTTCCCCAGGGGAAGGGACTCGACCAGTGGCAGTCGGCACCGATCGAGGGCTTCGACTCACGCGTCATTGGAACGAACGGTTACGACGAGACGGCGGGGTCGGACATCGTCATCATCACCGCCGGCATCGCCCGAAAGCCGGGGATGTCGCGCGACGATCTGCTGAACACGAACGCCGGTATCGTCAAGCAAGTCGCCGAGAACATCAAGCGGACCTCGCGCGACGCGATCGTCATCGTGGTCTCGAACCCGCTTGACGTGATGGCGTGGGTGGCCAAGGAGGTCACCGGGTTTCCGCGCGAGCGGGTTATCGGCATGGCAGGCGTGCTCGATACCGCGCGGTACCGCGCATTCCTCGCCGACGCCATCGACGTCTCCGTGCGCGACATCCACGCAATGGTCCTTGGCGGGCACGGCGACACGATGGTCCCCCTGATTTCGTACACGACGGTCAGCGGCATCCCGGTGACCCAGTTCCTCGACCGGGCACGACTCGATGCCATCGTCGATCGTACCCGGAGCGGCGGCGCCGAGATCGTGAAGCATCTCAAGACCGGCTCGGCCTACTACGCGCCAAGCGCTGGCGCCGTGGAAATGGCGGAGGCGATCGTCAAGGACAAGAAGCGTGTCCTGCCGTGCTCCGCATGGCTGGAGGGCGAGTACGGGATGCGCGGGTTGTTCCTCGGCGTACCGTGCAAGCTGGGGCGCGCTGGACTCGAGCAGATCATCGAGGTCGAGCTCACCGCCGACGAGCGTGCGGCGCTCGCAAAGAGCGCGGAAGCGGTGCGCGACCCCATGACGGCGGTGAAGCTGTAGCGCAGCCGAACGCGTGAACGCGTGAACGCACTTCGAGTCTTCTGGCGCTCGACGATCGGCAAGAAGATCGTCATGGCGATAACAGGCTTGATCGGCGTCGGCTTCGTCGTGGGTCACATGCTCGGCAATCTGCAAGTGTTCGTCGGCGCGGAGACATTCAATGCGTACGCGCACTTCCTCCGGTCGCTTGGCGAACTGCTCTGGGTTGTGCGTGGCGTCCTGGTGCTCGCGGTCGTGCTCCACGTGATCGCGGCGGTGCAGTTGTCACGACGGCGGCTGACGGCGCGCCCCGTCGGTTACAAGCACGGGTCGCAGCACGAGGTTTCCACCGTCGCCTCGCGAACGATCCGCTGGGGCGGCCTGCTGCTGTTGATCTTCATCGTCTTCCACATCCTGCACTTCACGACACTCGACGTCTTCCGCGACTACAGCAGGACGGACGTGTACGGCAACGTCGTGCGCGGCTTCAGCGTCTGGTGGGTCGTCCTCCTGTATGTTGCCGCAATGGCCGCGCTTGGCTTGCACCTGTATCACGGCATCTGGAGCTCGGTGCGGACGCTCGGCGCGTCGAAGACGTCGGCCGACCCCACGCGCCGGCCGGCGGCGGTCGCGATCGCGGTCGTCGTATGGCTCGGGTTTACGATCATCCCACTGGCTGTATTCGTGGGCGCGGTTCGGTAGCGCCGTGGACCTTCGATCGAACGTTCCAGGAGGGCCGCTCGAGCAGAAGTGGGACCGAGCGCGCTTCGAGTACAAGCTTGTCAACCCCGCCAACAAGCGGAAATACGACGTCATCGTCGTCGGCGCGGGCCTCGCGGGCGCTTCAGCCGCAGCGAGCCTGGCGGAGCTGGGCTACAACGTCCATTGCTTCGTTTACCACGATTCGCCACGACGCGCGCACTCGATCGCGGCGCAGGGGGGGATCAACGCCGCGAAGAACTACCAAAACGACGGCGACTCCGTCTTTCGCCTGTTCTACGACACGGTCAAGGGCGGCGACTTCCGCGCACGCGAGGCCAACGTCTACCGGCTCGCCCAGAACTCGCTCAGCATCATCGACCAGGCCGTCGCGCAAGGCGTGCCGTTCGCGCGCGAGTACGGTGGATTGCTCGCGAACCGGTCGTTTGGCGGCGCCCAGGTCTCGCGGACATTCTACGCACGCGGCCAAACGGGCCAGCAGCTGCTGCTGGGCGCGTACCAACAG
>DATLOL010000011.1:0-73101 GCA_035536275.1 Thermoanaerobaculia bacterium | reverse complement strand
TAAGCGCTGCCGGCCGGGCCGGCCCGCCGGAGGCGCTCCCGTCGTATCCCTGAGCGCTATTGATACCCCTCGCACTCGAGCAGATCCTTGTCCGTGATTTTCCAGTACGAGTTGTCGCGGCAGAGGTCGGCCGCCTCGATGATGCACTCGTCTCCATCCTCGTCGACGACCTTCACGTCGTACTCATCGCAGGGGATGTTCGTGATGGTGATCGAGTCGCCTTTGCCGAGGACCTCGTCCTCGAGCTGATCCGGACCCCAGTCCTCTTCCGAGGCGGGGGAGATGAACAGGTGGTGGATCTCCCACTTGCTCTGATTGATCACCTTCACGGTCGCCTTCTTGGCGAACGCGGGCAGAGCGATGGCAGCGAGGAGCACGACGAGGATTGTCTTTTTCATGGGTGCGCTGATTAGACCATAATCGCGGCGATGACCCCTGACGTCCGCAACGAGCTCGCGATGCTCCGCGAGCTCGGTTACACGCACCTGGATCTGACTAGCCCGGCGCAAATCCCCTCTGAGCCTCTGAGCCCCGAACCCTCTGAGCCTTCCGACTGGGACGCGCTCGTCGCGCAAGCCCACGACTGCACGTCCTGCCGCCTCGCCGGCACGCGCACCAACGTCGTCTTCGGCGTCGGCAGCCCGAACGCGGACCTCATGTTCATCGGAGAGGCTCCGGGCCGGGACGAGGACGAGAAAGGGGAGCCGTTCGTCGGGCGCGCGGGGCAGCTCCTGACCGACATCATCAAGGCGATGAAGCTCTCCCGGGAGCAGGTCTACATCGCCAACGTGATCAAGTGCCGCCCGCCGGAGAATCGCAACCCCGAGGCGGACGAGCTGGATGCGTGCCGCCCGTTCATCCGCCAGCAGGTCGCCCACATCCAGCCCAAAGTCATCGTCACCCTCGGCCGCTTCGGCCTGCAGAGCCTCACCGAGAAGAGCTACGGCATCTCCGCCGTGCGCGGCCAGTGGCTCGACTACAACGGCATCAAGCTCATGCCGACCTATCACCCCGCGTATCTGCTCCGGAATCCCGCTGCGAAGAAGGACGTGTGGGCGGACATGAAGAAGGTGATGGCGGAGCTGGGGATCGCGTTTTGAGTTGCTGGTTGCTGGTTGCTGGTTCCTCGTGGTTGGTCGGCTTACGGGACGTTGACTCAGGCGCTGCGCCACGAGCAACCAGCAACCAGTAACCAGCAACATGTCAGGGCTCTCCGAATACGCCGAAATCGCCGTCCCGGTCGCGCTGCATCAAACGCTCACGTACGCGATCCCGGCGGACCTGCGCGATGCAGTGCGGCTTGGGTCGCGTGTCGAGGTGCCCCTCGGGCCGAGGCTCACCACGGGGTTCGTCGTGGCGCTGCTCGATCAGGCACCCGAGCAGAAGCTGAAGGCGATCCGCTCCGTTCTCGACGACGAAGAGCCGGCATTGATCCCGGAGATCATCGAGCTCTGTCGCTGGGCCGCCGAGTACTACATCGCGCCCCTCGGCGAGATGCTCCGCGTCGCACTGCCCGCGAACATGGCTTCGCGTGGCAAGCGGGAGGCGATTCTCACCGCGAACGACGAGATGATCGACCGCGCGCGATCGGAGCGGCAGATCCTCGACGGCGATCTGCCACTCCTCGACGAGCTGCGCAAACGCCCGCTGCCCGTTTCGACGATCTTCGACGACCTCAAAGTGTCGCGCTCCGCGGTGCAGCGGCTGCGCGGCGCCGGGATCATCGCCGTGCACGAACGCTTCAAAGACGCGGAAGGCGTTCGCTACGACCGCTTCGTCGTGCTGGAGAGCGATCCCGGAGGACTGACCCCGAAGCAGAACGCGGCGGTGGAGCTGCTGCAGAAACGCGGCGGCGAGCTGTCCGTGCGCGCGCTCGAGCACGGCGGCGTCAGCGCGGCAGTGCTCTCCGCGTTGACGAAGAAGAAGGTCGTCCGCATCGAGCGCCGTCCGCGGCGCCACACGCTCGATGCGTTCCTCGCAGGCCTCGAAGGCGCGGGGGCGGGGGAGATCCGCTACTCGTTCGAGCAGCGTCTGGCCATCAAGAGCGTCAACGAGACCCTGGGCACCTTCGCGCCGTTCCTCCTCGAAGGGGTGACCGGGAGCGGGAAGACCGAGGTGTACATCGAGTTGATGCGGAGCGTGGTGAAGCGGGGAGAGCAGGCCATTCTGCTGGTGCCGGAGATTTCGCTCACGCCGGTGTTCGCATCGCGGCTGAAAGAGCGTTTCGGCGACCGCATCGCCATCCTGCACAGCAACCTCTCCGCGAGCGAGCGCTTCGACCAGTGGTGGCGCGCGCGTCGCGGCGAAGTGGACGTGGCCATCGGACCGCGCTCCGCGCTCTTCACCCCGTTCCAGCGCCTCGGCCTGATCGTCGTAGACGAAGAAGGCGACGGCGCGTACAAGCAGGAGGAGACGCCGCGCTACAACGCGCGCGATCTCGCCGTCGTGCGCGCGCAGGCACGCAATATCCCGGTCGTCCTCGGATCGGCTACGCCGTCACTCGAGTCACGCGAGAACGCGGCGCGCGGGAAATACACGCTCCTGCGCATGGCCTCGCGAGTCGAGGAACGGCCGCTGCCGGACGTCGAGATCGTCGACCTCCGAAAAGAGAGAGCGGAGAAGGAAGACAAAGGCTTCGTCATCTTCAGCGGCGATCTGAAGAAGACCATGCGCGAGACGTTCGACGCGGGCGAGCAGGCCATCATCCTGATCAACCGCCGCGGCTACGCGCCGTACCTGCTGTGCCGCGAGTGCGGACACGAGTTCCGCTGCAAGGACTGCTCGGTCACGCTCACCGTGCACCGCCGCGAGGGCCTGCTGATCTGTCACTACTGCGGATTCCGCGCGCGCATCCCGGCGAACTGTCCGCTCTGTCAGGGCGAGGTGCTGCAGCCGATCGGCTTCGGCACGGAGAAAGTCGAGGAGCGCTTCCGCCGCGATTTTCCGGACGTGCGCGCCGAGGTGCTCGATCGCGATTCCACGCGGCGCAAGGGATCGCTCGTGCAGATCCTGGATCGCTTCCGTCGCGGCGACACGCGTGCGCTCATCGGTACCCAGATGCTGAGCAAAGGCCACCACTTCCCGAACGTCACCCTGACCGGCGTGCTCAACGCGGACTCCATCCTCGGCTATCCCGATTTCCGTTCCGCGGAGAAGACCTTCTATCTGCTGACGCAGGTGGCCGGACGCTCCGGACGCGGGGATCTGCGCGGCAAGGTGATGATCCAGACCGCGTTCCCGACCCACTACGCGATCCAGCACGCGCTGCGTCACGACTACGAGGCTTTCTTCGCGGCGGAGATCGAGTTCCGCCGCACGTTTCACTATCCGCCGATCACGGCGATGATCGCGCTGCTCTTCCGCGGCGAGCACCTGGCCGACGTCGAGAAAGCGTCGCGTGAGTGCGGCGCGCTGCTCGAGAAGGCGGTCGAGCCGCTGACCGGCACGCGCATCCAGGGACCGGCACCGGCGCCGCTGGCGCGCATCAAGGGCGTGTGGCGGTTTCAGATCCTGCTGCGATCGCCCATGCGCACGGCGTTGCGGCGGGCGGTGGAGGCGATCCTCGTCCCGCGCAAGTGGAAAGGCGTGGACGTGGCGATCGACGTCGACCCGATCAATATCCTCTGAGCTCGCGCACCACGCGCTTCACCTTCGGCATCACGAAGTAGCGCGCGTTCGCGATGAGAGAACGCTTCGGCCGCGCGATCGCGATCGCGTAGAACGACGGCTCTCCCGCGCTGAGCAGCTCCTGCTCCGCGGTGATGAGCGAGTCGATCAGCTCGTCGTTCTGCTCGATGTAGGGGAAGATCGGCGCGAGGAGGTTGCCGCCGTAGTCGCGGCGTTCGACGATCTCGAAACCGACCTGCAGCTCCGGCAGGATTTCATCCGAACGGATCGCCTCGGACGGATCCTCGACCTCGATCGGCAGCGGCAGCACCGACACGCGCCGCTGCCCCTCGGGGATCATGTCGTACAGCGCCCGATGCGACGCGAACGTCCGAGCGTTCCATTGCTGGCTCGACGGCCCGACGTATTCATCGAGGTAGAACAGGCCGTCGGGTTTCAGCGCGCGGAGCACGGCGCGAAACAGCTTCTCCAGCTTGGCGACGTGATGCAGCGACTGGTGCGCGAACACGGCGTCGTACGCGTTGCGCGGCAGTTGCGGCTCGTTGAAGTTGCCGATCGAGTAGTGGATGCGATCGCCGAGTCCGGCCTTCGCGGCTTCTTCGCGGGCGATGCGGATCGACTCGGACGAGCCGTCGAACGCCTCCATCTCCTGACAGACGCCGCGCTGCAGCAGATCGCGCTCGAGACTCCCGGAGCCACAGCCGATGCTCAGGCCGCGCTCGAACCTCCGCCTGCCGAGCCATGATGTGAACCAGTCCAGCGGCCACTGGTGTGGCGTTCCGGCAACAGCGCTGTTGATCGCCCACCGGACTCGCGGATGGGACATCCAGGACTGGTACTCTTGCGCGACGACCTCGCGGTCCCAGAATTGCGAGGCCTGATCTTCGTGACCGGTCATCCCTAACCCATGCTAGCCGAACTGGTGTTCGTCACTCGTCTCCTTGGACTCATGAGCGGCCCGCGCGCGATCGAAGCGCAGGTCGACCCCGCGGTGAAGTCGGTCGAGATCGTCCTCGACGGCAAGCGCGTCGACGTCATGCGCGCGCCGTGGCAGGCGAAGGTCGACTTCGGCACCGAGATCGCGCCACACGAGCTCACCGCCATCGCCCGCGACGCTGAAGGGCGCGAGATCGCCCGCGACACGCAGTACATCAACCTCCCGCGCTCGCACGCCGAGATCGGCGTGATGTTCCAGCGCAATCGCGCCGACATCACCTGGCAGCACCTTGCCGGCGTGCAGCCGCGGAAGATGACCGTGACGCTGAACGAGAAGGTGCTCACGGACAAGGTCACGAACAGCGTCGTGCTGCCCAAGTCGTCGCCGTCCGACCTGAACGTTCTCACCGTCGACATCGAGTTCAAGGACGGCGCTCTCGCGCATCGCGACGTCGTCTTCGGCGGCTTCTCGGAAGAGCTGCCGACGGAGCTCACGGCCACGCTGGTCCATCAGAAAGCGGAGGGACGCACCGACCCGGCGAACTGTTTCCGCCAGGGCACGACGGTCGTTCCGGCCAATCAGGTCGAAGCTGCCGATGCCGCGGTCTTCTTCGTCCGTGCCGGCACTCCGCCGCCGCGTCTGCACATGCCGGCAGTGACGCGGCCCACGGTGTCGGAGATGAAGTTCCGGCTGCCCGGCGCGCAGATGAAGTTCATATGGCCGATCGCCGGCGGAACCGGAACGACGGAGCTGTTCTCCCGAACCGACTTCGTTCGAGGCGAGCGCGGCGTGCGCTGGCTGCTCACCCGCGCCGGAGGCCCGCCGACGAAGACGCCGCGGTTCGCCGACGCCGTGGCCGTGGCGGGAATGGAGGCGCTGCGCGTACCGCGTCGCCGCGCCGTCGTCCTCGTCGTGGCGGGCGAGACCGACGTGAGCCGCTACGACCCGATGACCGTCCGCCGCTACCTCGAGCGCATCGGCGTCGAGTTGCATGTTTGGACCGTAACGCCCCGCAAAACGGACGAGCGATGGGGCGAAGCCCACGACATCAGCAAGGCCGAGTACCTGGTCAAGGCGGTCGAGAAACTGCGCGAGAGCCTCGACCGCCAGCGCGTGGCCTGGCTGCCGGTCTCGCCGTACGAGGCGCTGCACGTCTCCACCGCGCCGGACTGCGCGTGGGAGCCGCTGGCGCGACTCAACCCGTAATCGCCATGCTCGCCGAACTGGTCTTCGTCACGCGTCTCCTCGGGCTGATGAGCGGCCCGCGCACGATCGACGCGCAGGTCGACCCGGCGGTGCACTCGGTCGAGCTCGTGCTCGATGGGAAGCACGCGCAGACGCTGCGTCGCGCGCCGTGGCGCACGACCATCGACTTCGGTCCCGAGCTCGCGCCGCACGCGCTCACCGCCATCGGGCGTGACGCCGAGGGGCGCGAGCTGGCGCGCGACACGCAGTTCATCAACGTGCCGCGCCCGCAAGCGGAGATCGGCGTGATGTTCCGCAAAGGCCGCGCGGAGATCACCTGGCAGCACATCGGCGGCGCGATGCCGAAGAAGATGCAGGTGAAGCTCGGATCGAAGGTCCTGGCCAGCACGCTGACGCGGAGCGTGAAACTCCCCGAGCTGTCGCCGGACGCGCTGAACGTGCTCTCCGTCGACCTCGAGTTCGAAGATGGGTCGACAGCGCGGCGCGACGTCGTCTTCGGTGGGTTCGCCGAGGAGGTGCCGGCGGAGTTGACGGCGACGATCGTGCGGGAGCGGGGAGGCGGGGAGAAGGATCGCGCGAACTGCTTCCGCGCCGGCGATCGCAACGTCGCGGCGAGCGCGGTCGAGACGGGGGACATCGCGCTGCTCGTCGTGCGCAACGGAGCGTCGCCAGGCGATGAGTTCCGACGCCGCAATCTGAACGGGTTGCGCCTCCCCGAACAGAGCTTTGCGATGCGTCGGACGCAGGTGCGCTTCATCTGGCCGGTGGCGCAGGGGAACGCGAGCTCGGATCTGTTCGCGTCTTCGGTGCCGATGTCGGCCACGAGCATGCGCTTCCTGCTGCTGAACGGAACGGGGCCACAAGGTCTGACGCTCCGTTTCGCCGATGCGGTGGCCGTGGCGGGCACGGAGGCGCTGCGCGAGCCGCGCCGGCGCGCGGTGATCCTCATGCTGAACGGCGAAGAGGACCAGAGCCGCTACAAGCCCGAGACCGTCCGCGGGTATCTCGAGCGCATCGGCGTGCCGCTGTATGTGTGGTCGCTGGCCGGTCCGGTGCGCGGAAAGGCGTGGGGCGAGGTGACGGACGTCTCGACGAATGAGCGTCTGTTCGAGGCCGTGCGTCGCCTGGAAAAGGATCTCCAACCGCTGCGCGTCGCCTGGCTGCCTGTGGATCCGTATGACGCGCTGCACGTGAAGGTCACGGAGCGGTGTGCTTGGGAGCCGATGGCGCGGCCGTGATAGGACCTATGGGACGTATGGGACGTATGGGACCTATAGAGTTTTACAGCAACTGCTCGAGCAGGCGCTGCAGCTCCGCCGGGGGCACCGTGAACTTGCGCTTGTCGAGATCGAGCCAGCCGCCGGAGCTGGTCACGCGCGCGGCCTGTTTGCCGTCCTCGCGGTAGAACTCGTTCACGAGGACGAAGCGGCCGTCCTCGCGGACCTCTTTCGCGGATAGCGTCACCCGCACCGGCTCGAGCAGGCGGAGCTCGCGAAAGTATTCAAGCTCGTCGCGGACGATCACCGGCCCGATGCGGCGGATGTCGAACTCGCGCATCGAGAAGCCGTTGGCTTCGAAGAAGAACATGCGCACGTCGGCCGACGCGTCGAGGAACGCCGTGTTGCGCATGTGACCGTTGAAGTCCATGTCGCCCCAGCGGGCGTATAGGGTCTTCTCGAACATCGCTACGCGATCGGCTCGCGGCGCAGCGGCTCGATCAGGTTCACGAGGCCCTCGTACATTCGCTCGTCGATGTCCGGCTCGATCTCGCGGATGAGCGGCACGAGGTTCTGCACGTGCTGGAGCACGGCCAGCAGCGCGCCCCACAGCGGCTCCGCGTTCGAGCGCTCGAAGGTGTGGAAGGGAAAGCGGCGTCCGAAGGTCTCGGCGTCCGCCGCGGTCAGATTCTGGACGGCGTGATCGAGCGACCAGCGCACGCGTGCGGTCACTTCGTTCGGCGGATGCCCTCCGCGGCCGCGGCGCGATGCGACGTCGGCCACGCGATCGATGCTGCGACAAACGGCGCGCAGCTCCTGCTCGATCCGCGCGTGTCGAGGGTCGGCCGGGCCGATGTCGGACCAGGGGACGAGCAGCTTTTCCAGGCGGCGCCGCACGTCCTGGTCGAGCTTCTGGATGGTCCACGAAAGGGGCGGGACGTGGCGCATGCGCTCGTTCCCCGGCCAGTGTTCGAGCAGGGTCGGGCGGGGCGCCGGATCGTGCCCCGGAGCGGTCTGTTCTTCAGTTGCCAGCATGAGGTTTGTTTGTTAGGGTCACGCCGCATGAGCGCGGACCCGACTCAATTCGAAGAGCCCATCCATGTGATCCGCCGCCGGATCGAAGAGCTCTCGTCGATGGATTCCCCCGAGGAGACGGCGCCCGCGCGTGAGGCTGAGATCGCCGAACTCCGCCTGAAGCTTACCAAAGTCTCGAACGAAATCTATTCGAACCTCACCCCGTGGCAGAAGACGCTCGTCGCGCGTCATCCGCAGCGCCCCTACACCCTCGACTTCATCGCCGCCCTGATCGAGGACTGGTCGGAAGTGCAGGGCGACCGCAAGTTCGGCGACGATCCGGCGGTCGTCGCCGGGTTCGGCCGCTTCCGCGGAACCCCCGTCTGCGTGGTCGGCCACCAGAAGGGGCGCAACACGAAGGAGAAGGTGCTGCGCAACTTCGGCCAGCCGCGGCCGGAAGGGTTCCGCAAGGCATTGCGGGTGATGAAGATGGCGGAGAAGTTCCGCCTGCCCATCATCAGCTTCGTCGACACCCAAGGGGCGTATCCGGGCGTGGGAGCGGAGGAGCGCGGACAGGCCGAGGCGATCGCCGTGAACCTGCGCGAGATGGCCGCCCTCGAGGTGCCGGTGATCATCGCCGTGATCGGCGAGGGCGGGAGCGGCGGCGCGCTGGCGCTGGGCGTCGGCGATCGCGTGCTGATGCTCGAGCACGCGGTGTACTCGGTGATCTCGCCGGAAGGCTGCGCCGCGATCCTCTGGAAGAACGCATCCGCAGCCCCCGACGCGGCCGCCGCCATGAAGATCACGGCCCAGGATCTCAAGCGCCTCGCCATCATCGACGAGATCGTCCCTGAGCCCGCCGGCGGCGCCCACGCCGACGCGACCGCCGCCGCCGAGATCCTCAGCCCCTACCTCGAGCGCGCGCTGAAAGAGCTGATGAAGCTCAAGCCGCCGCAACTGCTCGACGAGCGGTATAAGAAGTTTCGGAAGATGGGCGTCTACGAGAAGTAGACGAGGCTCCGTCTCTACGCAGCGTAGAACGCTTGCGATGCGTTACCCTGATCCCACGTGCTCCACGACTCCTGGACCCTCCTCGACCCTCCTCCCGACAACCCGCGCCTTCCCATCGCGAATGAGAAACTGCGCGCGCTGCTGGTGCGGCGCGGGGTCGAGGATGAGGAGTCGTTCCGGCGCTTCGTCGCGCCGGCGATCGGGGACCTGCACGATCCCTCCACGATCCACGGGATGGATCACGCCTGCGAGCGCATCGCACGGGCGGTCCGCGATGGCGAAGGCATCGTCATCTACGGCGACTACGACGTCGACGGCGTGACGTCCATCGTCATGCTCCAGACCGTGCTCCGCTTCCTCGGCGCGGACGCGGGCTTCGTCGTGCCGCACCGGCTCGTCGACGGCTACGGCCTCAAGATGGAAGTGCTCGACCGCGTGCTCTCCGAGAGGAAGGTGCGCCTCGTGATCACGGTCGACTGCGGCATCACCAGCGTCGAGCCGGTGCAGCGGGCGATCGAGCGCGGCATCGACGTGATCATCACCGACCATCATCTGCCGCCCGGCACCCTGCCCGACGCGGCGGCTGTGCTGAACCCGAAACAGCCCGGCTGCACGTATCCGTTCAAGGATCTGGCCGGCGTGGGCGTGGCCTTCAAGCTCTGCTGCGAGTTGATCCGCCGCAGCGGCAAGAAGCTCTCGATCGAGTCGCTGCTGAAGATCGCCGCGATCGGCACGGTCGCCGACGTTGCCCCGCTCGTCGGCGAGAACCGCACCATCACCTCCCTCGGACTGGCCGGTCTCGCCGAAGTGCGCAACCCCGGTCTGCGCGCGCTGCTGAAGCGAGTCGGTCTGGAAGGGCGCGCGTTACGCGCGGCGGATGTGGGCTTCAAGATCGGCCCGCGCATCAATGCCGCGGGACGCCTCGCCTCCGCGAACACGGCCATCGATCTCTTCGCCGCCGTCGACGAGGATGCCGCCTGGCAGATCTGCGCAGAGCTCGATCGCATGAACACCGAGCGCCAGGGTGTCGAGCAGGAAGTGCGTGCATCGGCCGAAGAACAGATTCGGGGAGGGGAGCGCATCCTCATCCTCGCCGGCGACGCCTGGCATCGCGGCGTTCTCGGACTGACCGCCGGCCGCATCGCCCAGCGCTATCACCGCCCGACGCTGGTCATGACCATCGAGGGCGAGCAGTGCGTCGGCTCGGGACGCAGCATCCCGACGATCGATCTGCACTCGATGCTCGACGAGGTCCACGATCTGTTCACGCACTTCGGCGGGCACGAGTTCGCCTGCGGCTTCTCGCTGCCGCTGCGCAATCTCGCCGCACTGCGCGAGCGCCTGCACGACCGCTTCGCGACGATCGACGAAACGCTCTTCCGCAAACAGGCCAACGTCGACGCCACGCTCACCCTCGGCGAGATCGACGCGGAGTTCATGGCCGGACACGAGCTGCTCCAGCCCTTCGGCGCCGGCAACCTCCAACCGCTCTTCCTTCTGCGCGAAGTCACGATCACCGGCACGCGCACGTTCGCCGAGGACTGCACAGAGCTGTCGCTCGAAGACGCCACGGGCCGCGGAACCGCCGTGCTCTGGCCAAGCGCCAAGGCCCTGGCCCCGCTCACCGGCAAAGTCGACCTGCTCGCCAAACTCGAGCCGGACCGCTATCACGGCTTCCGCCTGGAAATCGTGGACGCTTCATAGGACCTATACGACCTATAGGACGTATAGGACCTATACGTCCTACCGCATCTGCAACGCCGGCTTCACATACCCCCGATGGCAGGTCGTGCAGTTGACGCTCGCCTCCTCGGTGTTGATCTCCGTGAGCTTCTGCAGGTGCTCGTTGATCGTGCGGGTCATCAGGATCATCTCGCGGGCGGCGCGTTTCGGGCGCTTCTCGTCAGTCTCCCAGCGATCCTCGACGTGGCAGTAGTCGCAACTGACGCCGAGGGACTGGCGGTAACCGATGTCCATGATGCGAAGGAAGCGGTCGGCGGGCACGTCCTTCATGAGCTGCACGTTGCGGAAGACCTCGCCGGCAGGTTTCTTCGCGTTGGGTCCGAGGGCCTTGAGGAGCTGGGTGACGACGGGGCTCTCTTTGGGAGGATCCTCTGGGCTGGCATTGGTCGCGAAAAGGAGCAGCACGGCAGCGGCTAAGGCTTTGCGCATGCGGCAATCCTAGCAACGCGAGGAACGAATCAGGGAACGAAGGTGTTACGTCGCAACGACATGCAGCGCACCGTTCGTGTACTCCGCATCGCGCTGCCGATCCTCTTTCTGATCTTCGTCGGCATCATCGTGGTGAGTTGGAACCGCGGCCGCGGTGCGGCGCCCCGCAAGCCGGGCGAGCCGGTCACGTCCGAGCTCCGCAAGAATGACAAGCCGCTGGCGCAGTCGACCGCGTTCGAAGACGTACAGACGATCGGCGGCCGTGTCGTGTCGCGCATCAGTGCGACGCGCGTCGTCGCGTTTCAATCCGGCTGGACCACGCTCGAGGGCGTGAAGTTGATCCTCTACCGCGAGAACGGACTCACGTACGAGATCAGTTGTCCGCAGGCACAATTCAACTCCCAGACGAAAGAAGCGGAGGCCAAGGGCGGGGTGCGCGTGGCATCGAGCGATGGGGTGGAGATCGTCACCGCCGAGATCCGTTACGACGGCGCGCGGCTGACCAACCAGATCCCGGTGCAATACCGCGTCGACCGCTGGCAGGGCCGCGCTGGCGCACTCGACCTCGACGTGCAGGGCGAGACGCTGAAGCTCTTCAAAGGTGTCGAAGCGATGATGGCGGTCGTGCAGCCGGGCGAGCTGCCGATGAACATCCGCGGCACCGAGACCATCTTCCGGCGCCAGGAGAACACGGTCGAGTGGATCGAGAACGTGGTCCTGGACCGCGGGCCGGAGCGCATCGCCGCCGATCGCATGTTCGGACGCTTCACCCAGGATCGGCGTCAGCTCATCGCGATGGAAGGGAACGGCAACGTCGACATCGTCACGGCCGCGAACACGGCGCCCGGTGAGGACTTCGGCGGCCGCAAGCGGATCACCTGCGATCGCTTCCACACCGAGAACGGACCGGACGGGCAGATCAACGCCATCAACGCGACCGCGAACGAGCCTGCCGTTGTGCACGCGGTGCTCGACGGGCCGCCGGTGCGGGACATCGTCGCGCGCTCGCTGCGGATCCGCCTGGAGAACAAGGTCGTCAGCGAGATCAAGGCGGAGTGGCAGGTGGTGATGAAGGAGCTCGGCGCGGAGCCGCGCCGGATCCAGGCGCAGCACGTGACGGTGTCGTTCGATCCGGCCACGCGCAAGGCGCGCGCGGCCTACCTCGAAGGCGACTTCCGCTACACCGATCCGAAGAACACCGCCTCGGCCTTCCGCGCCAACTACGACATCATCGGCGACCTCATTACCCTCACCACGGATCCAGGCTACCAGGCCACCGTGGTCGCGGACGGGCAGACGCTGAAGGCGAAACAGATCGAGCTCTCGCCCCGCGCGCAGACGGCGCACGCGAAAGGCTCGGTCATCGCCGAGCTCGTGTCCAAGGGTGGCGGTGCCTCGGCCAGCGCCACGTCGCTGTTCCCGGGCGGGAGCAAGCCCGTCTACGTGAACGCGGACGACCTGATCATGCGTCAGGCGAACAAGGTCGCGCTCTTCACGGGACGCGTCAAGGCGTGGCAGGACAACAACACGCTCCTCGCCAACGAGCTGCAGATGCAGGGCAACGGTGACACCGTGACCGCGTCCGGCGGCGTGCGCACGCTGCTCTACAACACCGGCGCGGAGGCGCGGAAGACGCCCGTGCAGTCGACGAGCGACCAGCTCGTCGCCCGCAAGGCCGACCGCCGCATGGACCTCCTCGGCAAGGTGAACATCGTCGACGAGAGCCGCAACCTGACCTCCGAGAAAGCGGCGTTCTTCTTCGACGACAAGAACAAGATCCAGCGCATCGAGTCCGAGCAGAACGTGAACGTGAGCGAGTCGGTCACGAAGCGTAAAGGCACGGGAGACAAGGCCATCTACCACGTCGACCGGAAAATGGTCTTCGTGTACGGCAAGCCGGCCACGATGTCCGATCCTTCCGGGTCGCTCTCGGGACAGCAGATCAGCTTCGATCTCGCGCGCAACCGCGTCCAGGTCGTCAGCCCTGAGGGGCAGACGAAGGGGACGTATAAGCACGAGGGCTGATCGCCGTCGCCTCGCCGCACAGCCAGCCGTGCGTGAGCGCGAGGGCGACGTTCCAGGCCAGCCATCCGAGAAACGCCGGCGTGAGATGGAGCAGCGAACCGTAGCCGACGACGATGTGCACGACGACCGCCGCGGCGAAGGCGATGTTGCCGCCGCACGCGAGCGCGCGCCACAGCCATCCGGCGCCGGCGCGGAATCCCCACTGCGCCGATAGCCAGACCGCGACGCCGTTCGCGATCAGCATCCCGCCGAGACTGGCCCGGTCGTGAGCGATGAGCGGGGTGAGGTGCTCGAGATGTTTCGCCGTCGTGCGCATGAAGTCGAGGTCCGTCTTCACGAAGACGCTCGTGCATCCGATGATCGAGATGACCACCCCTGCACCGGTGAGCACGACGCCGATCAGGATGAACAGCAACTGGCCCCACTGGCCACGGCGCCACGCCGCGGACTCGCGCCACTCGGCGACAGCCGGTTGACGCGGCGAGCGCGGGAGCACCATGCAGAGCACCGTGAACTGCGTGAGGATCGCGGTGACGAAGGCGTGGAACGGATCGAAGTAGCCGAAGCCGAGAAAGAAGAAGAAGCTGAAGAATCCGACGAGCGCGGATTTGATGACCGTCACGTGAGCCCAGTGCGCGCCGCGGCGGATGCCGCTCCAGGCCAGCGCGGCGTAGAAGATGCCCACACTCATCATCGTTCCCGCCAGCGACACGCGGTCATGAGCCATGAACGGGATCAGGCGTGGATTGAGAGCGTCGATCGCAGCCCGGGTCATGCCGGACCAGCGCTCGTCGTAGGGGAGGACGACCCGCGTGGAAGCGATGATGATCGCGAGCAGCCCGCCGCCGAACATCGCCACGCCGAGGAGGAAGGCCCAGAACCAGGCGCTGCGGGCGGCGTCGAGACCGAACGCCTCCGGCTCCCGCTCCGCGTTCACCTCCGACAGCAGCGCTTCATTGCACCGCTTCGCGAGACCGGGTCCGGACGTGAGGAGGCCGTCGTCGATCGCGACGACGTGCGCGCCGGCGTCAAGGAGCTCTTTGGCATCCGCCGGCTCCCGGACGCCACCGGCGATGATGCGAGCGCTCGGCTGCGCTTTCTTCACGTCTTCGACGGTTGCCTTGCGCAGCCACGTCACTTCGTCCGTGAAACACGCCGCGTGTTTTCGCAACCGCTCCCTGATGCTCGCGTCGTCAGTGCGCACGCACACCGCGACCTTCGCGTTGCGGATGTTGCGCTCGACGCGGTCGACGTTCTCCGGAGTCACCGGCCCGACTTCGATCATGCCGACACCGAACCGCTCCAGCGCCTTGATGGCATCGCCGTGCGGATCGATCTCGGCGCTCAATGCAATCGGCCCGGCCAGCTCGACGTCGCCGAAGCGCGTGCGTAACCGCTCGTCCGCGCGCATGTGCCCGAGGAAGTCGATGAACCTCGGCCCGCCCGGTATCCGCGCGACGACGCTCAGCCCCCGCACGGCAGTCCGCCGCCCCGCCTCCCCCCCGCGCAGAAAGAGCAGGGGACGCAGAAACGTGCGATAGCTCCAGTCGGGCATAGGGGGAATGGTAACGCGGCCCACCGAGGTACCATGTGGGGATGTCACCGACGCAATCGAAGCCCGATCGAAACGAGCAGCTCGCGGCGGTCGAGAATCGGAAATACACGTTTGCCGAGATACGGCGCATTCTTTTTCCCGACGGTCCGCCGAAGCGGCACACACTGGAGGAGCTGAGGGACGGCATCGAAGACGCGATTCGCGAAGAGCATGGTCGCGGTTGATACCAACGTCGTCGTTCGCCTCTTGACTGGCGACGACGCGGATCAACTTGCCGTTGCGGAAGCTGCAATAGCCGACGGTGCGTGGATTTCGCGGGAGGTAGTCCTCGAGACCGCGTGGGCATTGCGTTCACTTTTCGGCTTCGACCATGCTGAGATTGCCTTGGCGCTCACCCTGTTGCTCCGCAACGATTGGATTGTGGTCGAAGATGCGGAAATCATCGCCGCTGCGGTGGATCAATATCGCCGCCGGCCAGCATTGCGCTTTGCCGATTGCATGATCCTCGAGCGTGCCCGCCACGCCGGCCATCTCCCTCTTCTCACTTTCGACAAAGCTCTGTCACGTCTCGACGGCACCACGCGTTTGGAGCGGTGATACTCTCCAGCCCGCGCCGATGCCCGACGACGTCAAGCTCACTCTCACCGCGACCCACTTGGAGAAGGTTTACAAGGGACGCAAGGTCGTGCGCGACGTCTCGGTCGACATCCGGCAGGGGGAGATCGTCGGGCTGCTCGGTCCCAACGGCGCGGGCAAGACCACGACCTTCTACATGATCGTCGGACTGGTGCGCCCGGACGGGGGCAGCGTCTCCCTGGGCGACGACGACATCACCGAGCTGCCGATGTACTTGCGCGCGCAACGCGGCATCAGCTATCTGCCGCAGGAGCCGTCCGTGTTTCGGAAGCTCACCGTCGAAGAGAACCTGTTGTCCGTGTTCGAGACCATGAATCTCCCGCTCGCGGAACGGGAGCGTCGCACGCGTCAATTGCTCGAGGAGTTTGGGATCACGCACATCGCGCGCAGCCGCGCCTTCACGTTGTCGGGAGGGGAACGCCGTCGCGTGGAGATCGCCCGCAGCTTAGCGATCAACCCGGCATTCATCTTGCTAGATGAGCCGTTTGCAGGAATCGATCCAATCGCAGTCTTCGAAATTCAACGAATCGTTTCGCAACTGCGGGCCCGGGGGATCGGGATCCTCATCACCGATCACAACGTGCGGGAAACATTGAAGATCACCGACAGGGCCTACATCATCAAGGAAGGGGAGATCTTCCGTCAGGGAGCTCCGGAAAGCCTCTCCGCCGATGCCGAGGTCCGTCGAATTTACCTGGGCGAGACATTCAATCTAAACTGACCGAGGAAGGCACTCGCAGTCGCACTAATGGCACTTGAACAGAAGCTTCATCTAAAACTCAGCCAGAAGCTGATCATGACGCCGTCGCTGCAGCAGGCGATCAAGCTGCTGCAGCTCTCGAAGCTCGAGCTTCAGGAAGTCCTCAACCAGGAACTGCTCGAGAACCCGCTCCTCGAAGAATCGGCCGAAGAGGTCAAGACCGAGGAGACCCAGGCCGAAGAAACCAAGACCGAGAACGAAGTGGCGGCCGAACCGCCAGCGGTGGAAGCGAAGAAAGAGGACAAGGACTCGTTCGACGAGATCGACTACGACGCCTACTTTCAGGACTACATCGAATACGGCTACAACCCCCGCGGGATGGGTGAGGAGCACGAAGAGTTCCCCATCGAGAACACGCTCACCCGGCCGCCCAACCTCTCCGATCACCTGACCTGGCAGTTGTCGATGTCCGACGCCTCGCCGCGCACGAAAGAGATCGCCCAGTTCATCATCGGCAACATCGACGAGGACGGGTATCTCCGCGCCAGCAACGAGGAGATCATGGCCTCCGGCGGCTACGAGGCGGAGGAAGTGGAGAAGGCCGTGACGGCCGTGCAGTCGCTCGATCCCATCGGCGTCGGCGCGCGCGACCTTCGCGAATGCCTCCTCCTGCAACTGCGCTTCCTCGAGATCGACGCCCCGCTGGTCGAGGTCATCATCCGCGACCACTGGGAAGAGTTCATGCAGCGCAAGTTCGTTGCGCTGTCCAAGACCCTCGGCATCGACATGAAGACGCTCGAGGGCATCGTCGAGTTGATCAAGCATCTCGATCCCAAGCCGGGGAGGAAATACTCCAATGAGCGAGCGATCTACGTCGAGCCCGACGTCTACGTGCACAAGGTCGGCGACGAGTACGTGATCGTCCTCAACGAGGACGGCATGCCCAAGCTGCGCATCAACAGCGGCTACCGGTCGATGCTGAACTCGATGGACTCCAAGTCCGACGGCGAGACCGTCAACTACATCAAGGACAAGATCCGCTCCGCGGTCTGGCTCATCAAGTCACTGGATCAGCGGCAGCGCACGATCTACAAAGTGGCCGAGTCCAT
Source organism: Thermoanaerobaculia bacterium (assembly GCA_035536275.1). Classification (GTDB taxonomy): domain Bacteria; phylum Acidobacteriota; class Thermoanaerobaculia; order Gp7-AA8; family Gp7-AA8; genus QHVT01. Next base: position 55,892 of record DATLOL010000011.1, on the reverse strand, counting down.
CGTCAAGCATCAGCGCGAGTTCCTGGAGAAGGGCATCGACTACCTCCGCCCGCTCGTGTTGCGCGATGTGGCCGACGACATCCAGATGCACGAGTCGACCGTCTCCCGCGTGGTGTCGAACAAGTACATGCACACCCCTCGCGGCCTCTTCCTGATGAAGTACTTCTTCCACAGCGGAATCGATTCCGACACGGGCGAGGACATCTCCTCGCTCACGGTGAAGAAGAAGATCCAGAGCTACATCGAGAACGAGGACCCGCGCAAACCGCTCAGCGATTCGAAGATCATGAAGATCCTGAACGATGAGGGCATCAACATTGCCCGTCGTACGGTAGCGAAGTACCGCGACGAGCTGAACATCCCCTCGTCGACGGATCGCAAGCAAATCTTTTAGTTCGAGGTGTCATTCATGGCTACCGAGATTTCCGGCCGCAATTACGAGATCCCTCCCGACATCCGGGCCCTGGTGGAGACGAAGCTCGCCAAGATCGAGGACAGGCTCTTCGATGACGTGATCGACGTGCGCGTCGTCCTGCAGGTCGAGAAGTACCGCAACATCTGCGAGATCCTGATCAAGGGCAAAGAGCACGACGTGAAGACCGAGCAGGAGTCGGACGAGTCGATGCAGGACGCGATCAACTCGGCCATCGACCACGTGAAGCGGCAGGCCCAGAAGAACCGCAAGAAGATCCGCGACCATCACCGCGCCGACGGCAACGGCTTCAAGGAAGTCAACGAGTGGAACGTGCAGGTGCTCGAGCCGGGCCGTCTCCGCGACGATACCGAGGCCCGCGCGCCGCGCATCGTCAAGACCAACAACCTCGCCATCCGCCCGATGTCGATCGAGGAGGCCGCCCTGCGCCTCGACGACTCCAAGAACGAGTTCATCGTCTTCCGCGACATCGACACCGATCGCGTGTCGGTCATCTACAAGCGCCGCGACCACAACCTCGGCCTGATCGCGCCCGAGTTCTGAGCCGCGGACCGCCGGCGTCCCCGCCGGCTGAGCAGGCGGCGTCCCGCCGCCTTGGGAGCGGGACGCTCCCTGCTCAGCCGCCGGGACGGCGGCGGTCCACAGTCGGCGTTCTCGCCGGCGTTCCTACAAAAACCGCACGAGGCTCACCATCCACACCCCGAGGGCGCCGAAAGGCGCCCATCGCGGCAGGATGCGCGCGCGTGCAGTGAGCCAGAACAGCCCCACCAGCAGAAACAACCCCATCGCCTGGGACACCATGAAGATCGTGCGGTGGTTGTCGCCCTTCTGCACGCGTGCCGGCGGCAGATCGCGCCAGGTGATCTTCTCCTGGTCGCGGACCAGCTTCGGCATCGAGTAGGGAATCAGTTGCAGGTTCTCCTTGCGCATCGCCTCCTGCGGCTCGAGGCGCATCGCCTGGCCCGTGCGCAGAAACGCCATCACGGGCTCGCGAAGCAGCGTGTCGGACATCGCCAGCAGTGCGCTCATCACACACAACGCGATCGCGCCGATGCGCCACCGGCGCTGCTCCCACACGTGATCGAGCGACCAGCACCAGGCCACGGCGAAGGCGAGCACCACCGGAATCGCACGCCGCGGATTGAGCTCCCAGTCCCACGCCGCGGCGGCCATCTGTTCGAGAAACAGGAACGCCGGCATGAGGGCGAGGAGCATGAAACGGCGATCGAGGCGCGGCCGCAGCCGGAACAGCAGCCACACGCACGCCGCGACCAGCGGCCAGTAGATCATCGCCACGATCTGGTGCAGGGCCACGTGCACGCCGATGTGCGAGGCCACGAACGGCTGCATCGCGTTGCCGAGGGGATCGGCCAGCATCTCTTTCCAGCCGGCGATCACCGGGCGGATGAACGTGTCGCGCAGATGGGTGGTCATGTTGTCGTGACTGGCCCACCTCAGAAACTGCGTCCAGGCGATCTTCGGCAGGGGAGCGAGCACGAGGAACACGACGACGTGCCACCGGCGCTCGAAGCGCCTGACGAACACGAGCCAGGTCACCGTCGCGGCGATGAAGATGTATGGGTCGTAATTGAGGAGGAGGATGGCCACGGCCAGCGCCGCGATCCACGGTTTCAGATCGTCGATCGCCAGCAGCGACATCACCACGAGAAAGCTGGCGCAGATACCGACGACGTAATGCAGCGGCTGGCCGACGTAGTCGAGCACGATCGGCAGCGACCAGAGCGTGAGCAGCGTGAGCAGCGTCGCGCCGCGCCGGATGCCGTAGCGATCCGCGAGGTTCACCGCGGCGATCGTCACGATCGTGAGAAACAGCAAGTTCGTGAGGTAGTTGCTGAGGAGCGTGCTGCGGGTGATGCCGGCAACGGTGGCCACGGAGAAGGCGTGCAGCGGCAGGGCGAGGTTCTGCGCGGCGCCCCAGTCGACGTAACGGCCGTCGTAGAAGTACAGCATGACGTCGTGGATGGGGAGCGCGTCGGGATTGGCGGTCGCGCCCTGGAGGTGAATCGCGTTCAGGTCGTCGCCGGGAAACATCGCCCAACCGTACGAGTACGGCGAGCGGCTACCCCAGTGCGTGAGCGCGACCACCGCCAGCCACGCCACCGCGATCAGCACGACCACCGCTTTGTGCATCGGCCCGCGTTGTATCACCGACGCTCTCTCAGAGGAATCGCGCCAGGCTCACCAGCCACACGCCGAGCGCTCCCCACGGCGCCCAGCGGGGCAGAATGCGCGCACGTGCGGCGAGCCAGAACAGTCCCACCAGCAGATAGAGCCCGACCGCCTGCGACGCGGCGAAGATCGTGCGCCGGTTCTCCTTCCGCTCGATGCGCACCGTGTCGAGATCGGTCCAGTCGATGTCCAGATTGGGCACGAGCTTCGGCATGTAGTACGGATACAGGCGCATGTTCTCCTTCACCAGCGCCTCCTGCGGCCGGATGCTCATGGCCTGTCCGGTGCGCAGATACGCGAGCGCGGGATCGTGGAGGAGCGTGTCCGACAGCGCCAGAAACGCGCTGAGGACGAACATGGCGATGAAGCCCGCGCGGCCCCAGCGCCGGTCCCACACCTGATGTGCCGACCAGCACCACGCCACCGCGAAGGCCAGCACGACCGGGAGCGCGCGGCGCGGGTTGAGCTCCCAGTCCCATCCCGCGGCCACGAACTGTTCGAGGAACAGGAAGACCGGCAGCAGCGCGAGGAGCATCCAGCGCCGGTCCACCCGCGGACGCAGACGGAACAACAGCGCGACGCACGCCGCCACCAACGGCCAGTAGATCATCGAGATGATCTGATGCACCGCGACGTGCACGCCGACGTGCGATGCCACGAATGGTTGTAATGCGTTGTCGAGGGGCTCGGCGACGAGCTCTTTCCAGCCGTTCATCACCGGGCGGAAGAACCAGTCCCGCAGCATGGTGCTCACCGTGTCCTGACTGGCCCATTTGAGGACACGGGTCCACAGGATCTTCGGCAGGGGCGCCAGCACGAGGAACACGACCGCGTGCCACCACTTCGCAAAGCGCCGCACGAACAGCAGCCACGTTACGAGCGCGCAGAGGAAGACGTAAGGGTCGTAATTCAGAAGGAGAATCGAGACCGCCAGCGCCGCGACCCACGGACTGATGTCGTCCATGGCCACCATCGACAGCACGACCAGGAAGCTCGCGGAGATTCCGACCATGTAGTGCAACGGCTGTCCGATGTAGTCCAGCACCACCGGCAGCGAGTAGACGGTCAAGAGCGTGACCAGCGTCGCGCCGCGGTGGATGCCATGGCGGTCGGCGAGGTTCAGTCCGGCAATCGCGGCGATGACGAAGAAGAGGATGTTGGCGAGGAAGCTCGCGGACAGCGTCCCGCGCGTGATGCCCGCCAGCGTGGCGACGGAGAACGCGTGCAGCGGCAGGTCGAGGTTCGGCGCGCCGCCCCAGTCGATGAGCCGGCCGTCATAGAAGAAGAGCGACACCTCCGTGGCAGAGAACGAGTCCGGGTTCACGGCCGCGCCGTGCATGTGTTTCGCCGTCTCGTTCTGCAGCGGGAACATCGCCCAGCCGTACGAGTACGGCGACTTGCCGCCGAAATGCGTGAGCCAGAGCAGGAACAGCCAAGCGGTGACGATCGCCACGACGACGGCTTTCCGCATCGGCCCGCGTTGTACCATTGCCGCACGTGAACGACGAGGATTTCATCGAGACCACCGTCGAGTCGCTCACTTCGAGCGAGCTGGATGACCTGCATCTCAAGCTCGTCACCGGCGACGAGGGGATGATCCGCGTCATCGCCCGGCCCCGCGTGCAGAAGCCCGGGCTGGCCTTCGCCGGCTACTACGAATACATCAAGCCCTGGCGCGTGCAGATCATCGGCGCGTCGGAGACCAAGTACCTGCAGTCGCTGCCGCCGCGCCTGCGCGAGAAACGCATCCGCGACGTCTCCGGTCTGGACATCTCCTGCTTCATCGTCACGAAAGGCATCACCCCGCTGGACGAGTTCCGCGTCGAGTGCGAGAAGCGGGGAGTGCCGCTGTTCTCGACGCCGGCCATGTCGTCGACGACCATCACCCGCGCGACCTACGTGCTCGAGGAGACGATGGCGCCGCGCATCACCATGCACTCCGGCCTCCTCGACGTGTACGGCATCGGCGTGCTGCTCCTCGGCGACAGCGGCATCGGCAAGAGCGAATGCGCGCTCGACCTCGTCTCCAACGGCCATCGCCTGATCGCCGACGACCTCGTGGTCATCAAGCGCCATCCGAACGACGTGCTCCTCGGATACTCGAACGATCTGCTCCGCCATCACATGGAGCTGCGGGGCATCGGCATCATCGACATCAAGGACCTCTTCGGCGTGGCCTCGACCCGCGACGTGAAGCCGATCGATCTGGTGGTCAGGCTCGAGAAGTGGGTGGAAGGCACCGAGTACGACCGTCTGGGCATCAGCGGCGAGACCTACGAGCTCCTCGGCGTGACCAAGCCGTACGTACGCCTGCCCGTGGCCTCCGGCCGCAACCTCGCGCTGCTGGTGGAGATCGCGGCGCGCAATCACCTGATGAAGCTGCAGGGCTACGACTCCGCGCGCGAGTTCACCCGCCGCCTCGACGAGCAGATCGCGCGTCAGGGCGCGGCCACGGACACGCTCCCGCACACCAACGCCTCCGAAATGGCGAGCTCGGAGATGCGCAGCATCAACTCGCGCACCCGTTTCTCGCCCGACGTGATCAACCGGACCCGCCGGCAGAGATGATGACGCACCGCCGTGTCATCCTGAGCCGCCGGAGCGAAGCGGAGGACGGTCGAAGGATCCCCCGCCTACGGAGCGCGCACGGGGTTCCAGCAGGGGATCCCTCGACTTCGCTCGGGATGACACAATGAACACCCCCGACTACCTCGTCGTCATCACCGGCCTCTCGGGCTCGGGCAAGAGCTACGTGCAGTCGACCCTCGAGGACCTCGGCTTCTACTGCACCGACAACCTGCCCATCGAGCTGATCGAGCCGTATCTCGACGAGGTGACCGAGCACGAGAAGGCGAGCCGGGTCGGCATCGTCGTGGACGTGCGCACGCACGACTTCGCGACGCTCTTCCCGCAGTTCTATCGCGAGCGGCTGAAGAAGCGCGCCCCGAACGCGATGCTGATCTTCCTCGACGCCTCGGACGAAGTGCTGGCCCGGCGCTATTCGGAGACGCGGCGTCCGCACCCGATGGCCAAGGATCGGCCCGTGCTCGACGCGATTCAGGAAGAACGGGACGCGCTCACGGAAGTGAAGTCGCTCTCGGACATGGTCCTAGACACGTCCGCGTTCTCCGTGCACGAGCTCAAGGCCGAGGTCATGCGCCGGTTCGACATGCCGGGCGAGCGGCCCAAGATGCTGGTCACCGTGATCTCCTTCGGCTTCAAGCACTCGATGCCGTACAACCTCGACCTCCTCTTCGACGTGCGCTTCCTGCCGAACCCGCACTTCGTCGCCGAGCTGCGGCCGAAGACCGGACTCGATCCGGAGGTCGTCGGCTATCTGAAAGCGCAGCCCGAGTACGACGACTTCTACCGGCGCCTCTACGACTTCGTCTCGTACGTGCTCCCGCAGCACGAGAAAGAGATGAAGAGCTACCTCACCATCGGCGTGGGATGCACGGGCGGCAAGCACCGGTCCGTGGCAATCGTGCAGCGTCTCACCGAGGACCTCGAAGCGGCGGGGTACTCCGTCGAGACCGTGCACCGCGATTACAAGCGGTAACGCCGGAGCCCGCCTACGGAGCGGGCACGTCGTTCCAGCAGGGGATCCCGTGCCGTCTTCGCGGCACGGGATGACACGGCAGGACACGCGTCAGTCTGCCAATATCAACGGTGCAACCAGCGCATCGAACGTGTAGGATGCGCAACGCTTCAGGAGGTGCCCATTGATCGGGGCATTGATCGTTACCCACGGAAATCTCGCCCACGAGCTGTTGAATGCGGCGCGGCAGATCGAGGCCGACGTCGCCGGCATCGAGGCCGTGCCGCTCGAATGGAGCGACACGGTCGAAGAGGCGCGCGAGAAGATCGCCGCCGCCCTCGGCCGCATCGGCCAGGATCGCGCCGTCATCATTTTCACGGACATGTTCGGCGGCACGCCCAGCAACATCAGCCTCTCGTTTCTCGAGCAGGGCCGGATCGAGATCGTCACCGGCGTCAACCTGCCGATGATCGTGAAGTTCGCCATGGTCAAGCAGGACGCGAAGGATGTCTCCACGCTCGCGCACGTGATCAGCGAGAAGGGCTCCAAGGCCATCCGCGTGGCCTCGGATCTGCTCACCGCGGAAAAGCGCGCCGGAGTTGCCTGACCGCGCCCGAAACCATGATCGAACGCGACATCGAGATCAAGAACAAGCTCGGACTGCACGCGCGCGCCGCGGCCAAGCTCGTGCACATGGCTGCGCGCTACAAGGCCGACATCAAGGTGCGCAAGGGCGACGAGGAGGTCGACGGCAAGTCCATCCTCGGAATCCTCCTGCTGGCCGCCGGCCGCGGCTCCACCGTGAAGGTGCGCGCCGACGGCAGCGACGAGCGCGACGCGCTCGACGCGATCGAGAAGCTCATCGACGGCAAGTTCGACGAAGTAGAATGACCGCCGATGCCGGGCTCGCAGAACATCCGCACTTATAAAGGGATCGGTGTCTCACCGGGCATCGCCATCGGCCGCGCGGTCATCGTCGAGAAGCGCGTCGCCCAGGTCTATCGCGTTCCCATCCGTGAAGAGGAAGTGGCCAGCGAGGTCACACGCTTCCTGGAGTCGCTGGAGAAGACCCGCGACGAGCTGCTGGAGCTGAAGTTCAAGGTCGCGCGCTCGATGGGCGACGAATATGCCCAGATCTTCGAGGCGCACGCCATGATCGTCGGCGACGCGTCGTTCGCGGACAAAGTCGTGCAGAAAATCGAGACCGAGCAGGTCAACGCCGAGTGGGCGCTGGCCGAGGTGCAGGAAGAGCTGCAGGCGCGCTTCGCCAGTTTCGACGACGACTACCTGCGCGAGCGTGTCGCCGACGTGAAAGACGTCGCCGAGCGTGTGCTCGTCAACCTTCAGGGCGTTGCGCACCACGACCTCTCCGAGATCAAGCACGACGTCGTGATCCTCGCCGACGACCTGACCCCCTCGGACACGATTCACTTCAACCGCCGCCCCATCGTCGGCTTCGCGACGGAAGTCGGCGGACGCACGTCGCACACGTCGATCATCGCCAAGTCGCTGTTCATGCCCGCCGTGATCGGAGTGCCGCGCTTGACCAAGATCGTCGACAACGACGAGCTGGTGATCGTCGACGGCTACGAGGGGACGATCCTCGTCAATCCCTCCGAGGCCATGGTGCGTGAGTACCAGGGCCGCGAGTCGAGACATGAAGAGGCCGAAAAGAAGCTCCTCGAGAACCGCACCCTCCCGGCCATCACCAGGGATCATCACAAGATCTCGCTGCAGGCCAACATCGAGCTGATCGCAGAGCTCGACGACGCGCGCAAGTTCGGCGCCGAAGGCATCGGCCTCTATCGCTCCGAGTTCCTCTACATCTCCACCAGCCCCGATCTGCCGACGGAAGAGGAGCACTTCAACGTCTACCGGCAACTGGCCGAGGCCACGGCCCCGAACTGGTGCATCATCCGGACGTTCGATCTCGGCGGGAAGAAGCTCGCCCGCGAGGTGATGGGCTCGAAGGAAGACAATCCCGTCCTCGGACTGCGCGCGCTGCGTCTCTGCATGCAGCACCGAGACATGTTCAAGACCCAGCTTCGCGCGCTGCTGCGCGCGTCCGCGTTCGGCAAGATCAAGATCATGTTCCCGCTCGTCTCCGGCGTGCAGGAACTGCGGCAGGTGAAGACCCTCGTGCGCGAGATCCGGGCCGAGCTGGACGGCGAGGGCGTCCCGTACAACAAGGAGCTGCAGATCGGGATCATGATCGAGGTGCCGTCGGCGGCCGTCATCGCGGACATGCTGGCGACGGAGGCGGACTTCTTCGCCATCGGCACGAACGATCTCATTCAATACTCGCTGGCCATCGACCGCAGCAACGAGAACGTCAGCTATCTCTACGAGCCGCTGCACCCCGCGCTCCTGCGCCTGATCAAAGGCGTGATCGATGCCGGCAAGCGCGCCGGGATTCCCGTGGAGATGTGCGGCGAGATGGCTGCCGATCCGATCTACGCCATCGTGCTCCTCGGCCTGGGGCTGGAGATTTTCTCCATGAACCCGTCCTCGATCCCGGTGATCAAGAACGTGGTGCGCAGCGTGCGTTACCGCGACTGCCGGCGCATCGCCGAAGCCGCTCTGCAGAAAAAGACCGCCCAGGAGATCGAGGAGTTCATCATCGAGAGCGTGGCCATGCGCTTTCCCGAGGGACTCGTCAGCACGCCGCTATGACCGACTTCTTCCGGAACGCGCACATCACCCGCGTCGACAAGCCGTGGGGCTATGAGCTCATCTGGGCCCGGACCGGGCGGTACGTCGGGAAGATTCTGCACATCAATCAGGGCGAGTCCCTCAGCCTCCAGTACCACGAAATGAAAGAGGAGACGCTGTACGTTGTCGACGGCGAACTGAGGCTGACGATCGAGCACGACGGCGACCGCCGCGAGCTTCCGCTGCGCCAGGGCGAGGCGTTCCACATTCCGCCGCGCCTGATCCATCGGATGTTCGCGGTCGTCGACACGGACGTGGCCGAAGTCTCGACCACCGAGCTCGATGATGTCGTCCGCCTGGAAGACCGTTACGGACGCGTATGAAAACCCTGGCCCTGCTCCTCGCTTTCCTCGCTGCGGATGACACTCTCGTCGACGCCGCGAAGGACGCGAAGGAGAAGCGCAAGAAGAGCACGACGAAGGTCATCACCAACGCGGACGTGAAAAAGTCGAAGGGCAGGATCGCCACGACGCCGAACGTCACCGCGGAGCCGGTCAAGCCCGAACCGACACTCATGGAGAAGCACACGGCGGCGAAGACGGCCGAGCGGGCGCTCGCGGAGAAGCGTGCCGCCAGCGACGCGACGATCGCCGCGCTGGAGAAAGAGCTCGCCGCGATCGAGCAGCAGTACTACAACGAGAACGATCTCAACCGGCGCGACACGGAGATCGTGACGCGCTTCAACGACGTCAAAGCCAGACTCGACGCCGCTCCACCTCAGCCATGAAAACCTACTTCATCGAAACCTGGGGCTGTCAGATGAATGAGCTCGACAGCGAACGGCTGTCGGGAAATCTGAAGCTCCGCGGATACTCGCGCACCGAGGACGAGACCCGCGCGGACCTGATCCTGCTCAACACCTGCTCGGTGCGCGACAAGGCCGAGCAGAAAGTGTTCTCGCGCCTCGGCCGCCTGCGGGAGATCAAGCGCGACACCGGCGCCAAGATCGGCGTCTGCGGATGCGTGGCCCAGCAGGAAGGGGAGCGGATCCTCGCGCGCGCCCCCTGGGTGGACTTCGTGATGGGACCCGGCAACGTCGGGCACCTCGACGCCGTGCTCGAGCAGGGGATGCGCGTCGCGGTCGACTTCCCCGAGGACCGCAACTACGACTCCTTTGCGATCGATCGCGCCCATCCGACCAAGGCCTGGGTGACGATCATCGAGGGCTGCAACAAGAACTGCACCTTCTGCATCGTGCCGACCACGCGCGGCCGCGAGGTCTCGCGCCCGTTCGACGACGTGCTCGCGGAAGTGCGCGCTGCCGTCGACACCGGCCGCGTCGAGATCGAGCTCCTCGGCCAGACCGTCAACGCGTATCGCTGCCCGCGCACGGGACGCGACTTCGGCGCGCTGCTCAGTGCCGTCGCGGAGATTCCGGGCGTCGTGCGCCTGCGCTTCACGACCTCGCATCCGGCCGAAGTGAACGACTCGATGATCGCCGCGATGCGCGATCACGCGAACGTCTCGCGCTATCTGCACCTGCCGGTGCAGTCCGGCTCCTCGCGCGTGCTGCGCCGCATGAAGCGGCTGTACACCCGCGAAAAGTACGTGGAGACCATCGCCCGCATCCGCCAGGCCATCCCCGACATCCACTTCTCGACCGACATCATCGTCGGCTTCCCAGGCGAGACCGAGGAGGATTTCCAGGAGACGCTGTCGCTCATCGAGGAGGTGCGCTACGGCTCGCTCTTCGCCTTCAAGTATTCGCCGCGGCCCGGCACCTCGTCACTGAAGATCGGGCCGGCCCTGGACGATGCGATCGCATCGGAACGCCTGCAGCGCGTGTTCGATCTCCACGAGCGGCACAAGCGCGAGCGCCTCGAGGGCTATCGGGGACGGGTGGTGCCGGTGCTGGTGGAGGGTCCGAGCAAACACGATCCGGCCATGCTGTCCGGACGCACCGACGATTTCTGGGTCGTGAACTTTCACGGCGACCCCGCCACCCCGCTCGGGAGTATCCTTGGCGTGCGTATCGATTCGGCGCAGCATCACACGCTGCGCGGGGAGGCCGTGGCATGAACGAGCTCATCGCGATGTCGATCAAGGGACTGATGCTCGACCCCGTGTCGAACTCGCCGATCGTCGTGCTCAAGGATGACGATGAGAAGTTCTTCCTCCCGATCTGGGTGGGGATCTTCGAGGCGAACGCCATCGCCCTGCAGCTCGAGAACGTCACCACGCCCCGCCCGATGACGCACGACCTGCTCCGCAACATGATCGCGGAACTCGACGCGCGCGTGCTGCGCATCGTCATCAACGACCTCCGCGACTCCACGTTCTTCGCCCAGATCCGCCTCGCGGTCGGCCACGGAACCGATCGCACCCTCGAAGTCGACGCCCGTCCCAGCGACGCCATCGCCCTGGCGCTGCGCACCGAGGCGCCCATCTTCGTCGCCCAGAGCGTCCTCGAACAGGCCCAGACCATCACGCCCGACGAAGACAGCGAGGAAAAGACGAAGGAGTGGTTCGAGAATCTTCCGCCCGAGGACCTCGGCAAATACAAGATGTGAGAGCCCTGCTGCTAGAATCCCGGCAGGTTCAATGATCATCACTGTTGCCAACCAGAAGGGCGGCGTCGGAAAGACGACCACCGCCATCAATCTCTCTGCCGCGGTCGCGAACAAGGGCTTCAAGACACTCCTCATCGACCTCGATCCGCAGGCCAACTCCACCATGTCCTATGTCGACGCTCGCGGCGTGCAGCGCTCGATGTACGACGTGCTGGTGAGCGAGGAGCTGGAGCTGCCGGCCGTGGTCGTGGAGACGCGGGTGCCGAACCTTTTTCTCGCGCCGTCGCGCATCGCCCTGGCCAAGCTGGAGTCGAAACTGATCGGCGATCTCGATGGTCCGTTCCGGCTCAAGGACCGCATGAAGGACGCCGCGAACGAGTACGACTACATCTTCATCGACACGCCGCCGACGCTGGGCATGATCACCGTCAATGCCCTGGTGGCGTCGACGCACGTGCTCGTGCCCATCCAGTCGTCGTACTTTGCGCTCGAAGGCACGGACGATCTCCTCGAGACCATCGAGAAGATCAAGGCCCGTCCCAACCCGAACCTCCAGCTCCTCGGGGTCGTGATCACCATGCACGACAAGCGCACCACGCTGTCCAAGGACATTCACGAGGCCATCGGCAACGTCTTCGGCGATCGCGTCTTCAACACCGTCATCACCAAGTCGATCCGGCTCGAGGAAAGCCCGGCGTACAAGGAGTCGATCTTCACCTTCGCGCCGAAATCGAGCGGCGCGGCCGAGTACTACAGTCTCAGCGAGGAGCTACTGTCGCGCGTATGACCAAGAGAGGACTTCCCCAGCGTTCCGTGATGCGCGCCGACTCGCACTACGTCGAGGAGCTGACGCGACGTTCCGGCCGGCACATCGGGTCGATGCTGCCGCTGCAGTTCATCGAGCCGAACGCGGAACAGCCCCGCACGCAGCTCGGCAACATCGAGGAGCTCGCGGCCAGCGTCCGTGAGAAAGGCGTGCTCGAGCCGATCCTGGTCCGCAACATCGGGCCGAACCGCTACCAGATCATCTCCGGCGAGCGCCGCTTCCGCGCCGCCACGATGGCCGGCCTCGACGAGATCCCGGCCATCGAGCTCGACGTCGACGATCGCGAGCAGCTCGAGATCGCCCTCATCGAGAACATCCAGCGCAAGGACCTGACCCCGTTCGAAGAGGCGGAAGGGCTGTACGTCCTCCAGCAGAAGTTCGGCTACACGCACGAGAAGATCTCCCAGGTCATCGGCAAGTCGCGCACGACGGTCACCGAGACGCTGCTCATCAACGACATCCCCGACCGTATCCGGGCCATGTGCCGCGAGGCCGGGATCTCGTCGAAGAGCGTGCTGGTGCAGGTCGCGCGCGCCGGATCGGAAGAGGCGATGGAGCAGGTCGTGCGCGCGCAGGCGGCAGGGGAGTTGTCCCGCGAGGAGCTGCGCCGCCAGACCGCGACGAAGCCGGAGCCGAAGAAGGCCGGCCGCCCGAAGAACTACGTGTTCGCGGTGAAGGACAAGGCCCTGCCGTTCTCGCTCAATGTCCAGTTCAAGAAGCCGAACGTGGAGAAGAGCGAAGTGATCGAGGCCGTGCGCGAGCTGCTGCGCCGGCTCGAAGCGGACGCATAATCAGCGCGTGCATCTCGCGCTGCTGCTGGTCGTCTCGCTGCAGATCGAGCCGAATCCGCCCATTCACGGCGAGGGTGCCACGCTGACCATCGAGACGCGCGGCGAGACCGCGCCACTCCGCGTCGACATCGGCCAGGCGGCCATGCTGCAACGGGTCCCGGACGGCGCAACGATGCAGCGGAACGCGTCGGGTCTCGAGCTGCACTGGCCCGTCGCGCCGCAGCGCGCAACGTGCGAGCTCGTGCTGCGTGCGGAGTACGACGCGAACTGGCTCAACGTGACCGCCCGCGCCGGCACGAGCGAGGCCACCCTCGGCGTCAAACCCGTCTGGCGACCCGTGGAACGGCCCGCTCGTTTCGGGTTGCTGATCCTGCTCGTCCTCGCCGGACTGGCACTCTCACTCCTGCTCTGGCCGACAATCCGCCTGCTGCGCCGGCACAACACCGCTGTCGCCACCATCGCGGCCATCTTCGGCACCGGCTTCAGCGTCGTGTTCGTGCTGGTCTGGTGGAACGACTACGCGTCCACTCGCGACTACCGCAAGAGCACGTGTCTCGTCACCGATCGCATGCTCGTGGACCGCGGCCTGGACCGAAAGCGTCGCCTGTACTCGCCGATGTTCGCGGTGCAGCTCGACGGACATCCACGGATCGCCGGCGACAGCGACAGCATCGGCTACCGCTTCGTTGAAGATCAGGCGCCGGCGGAACTGGCGAAGTTCGACGTCGGCAAGGTGTACCCGTGCTGGTACTCGGTACGCGATCGTCACGAAGTGCTGCTCGAGCCGCGGCAGCGAGGCATCATCACGACCGCGCTGGTCACGGTGGGTGTGCTGCTGTTGATGGCGTTGCCGGGGTGGGTGTGGAAGCTCCGCAGTTGACACGATGACGGTCACCCGCGTAATCTCCCGCGCCAACATGCCGCATTCGACCACCACCCTCATGGGCCGAATGATGATGCGCCGCCCGGGCGCCAGCGCGTAAGCCACGCGTTTGTGAACCCGGGTCCCTCCGCGACCTCTCTCCATCCGTAACGCAATGCACATTTCGGAGCACTCGCTCCGTGGAGGGCATCATGTCTTACCGTTTCGATACGCGTGCGATCCACGCCGGCCAGCCGAACGACCTCGCCACCGGCTCGGTCATCACCCCGATCCACCAGACCTCGACCTTCGGCCAGGACGAGCCGGGGATCAACAAGGGCTTCTGCTATTCGCGCACGGGCAATCCGACCCGCAGCGCGCTCGAAGAGAACCTGGCCGCACTGGAGAACGCGCGCCACGGCCTGGCGTTCGCCAGCGGAATGTCCGCCATCCACGCCGTGCTGTCGCTGCTGGGCCGCGGCGATCACGTCGTGTCCACGCAGGACCTCTACGGCGGCGCGTGGCGCATCTTCACGAAGGTCTTCTCGCGCTTCGGCATCGAGTTCACGTTCGTCGATACGACGTCGCCGGCGAACATCGAAGCCGCCATCCGTCCGAACACGAAGCTGCTCTGGCTGGAGACGCCGTCGAATCCGTTGCTCCACGTCACCGACATCTCCAGGTGTTCAGCCATCGCCCGTGCCAAACGAATTACCACCGTCGTTGACAACACCTTCGCCACGCCGGTCCTGCAGCAGCCGCTGGCCCTCGGCGCGGACATCGTCGTCCATTCCACGACGAAGTACATCAACGGCCACAGCGACGTCATCGGCGGCGCCGTCCTGACCAACGACGATGCGCTTTACGCCGAGCTGAAGTTCCTGCAGAACGCCATCGGCGCCGTGCCCGCGCCGCAGGACTGTTTCCTCATCCTGCGCGGCATCAAGACCCTCGGCCTGCGCGTCGAGCGTCACTGTTCGAACGCGGAGCTGATCGCGCGCCGCCTGCTCGCGCATGACGGGGTACGCCGCGTGTACTACCCGGGACTCGTCGACCAGCTCGATCACGCCGTCGCGCGGCGGCAGATGAGCCGTTTCGGCGCGATCGTCTCCTTCGAGCTCGACGCCACGCTCGAGGAGACCCGCGCCTTCACCCGCCGCCTCAACCTCTGGACGCTGGCCGAGTCCCTCGGCGGCGTGAAGAGTCTCTTCTGTCATCCGGCCACGATGACCCACGCCTCGGTCGAGCCGGACGTGCGCCGCAGCGTCGGCATCAGCGATTCGCTGATTCGTTTGTCCGCGGGACTCGAAGACGTCCGTGACCTGATCGAAGACCTCGAGCAGGCTCTGGCGCGAACCCAGCGGACCGCCGCCGTCCCGGCGGCTGAGCAGGCGGCGTCCCGCCGCCCGGGGAGCGAGACGCTCCCGGATCAGCCGGCGAGGACGCCGGCGGTCCACGGCGACGACAGCGCCGAGGAGCGTGTCGCGTGAGGCGCGCTCGCATCGGCCTCCTCGGATACGGTACGGTTGGGGGAGGGTTCGTGCAGCTCGTCGATCGCGAGCGCGCCCGAATCGGCGCGCGCTTCGGCGTGGATCTCCGCATCGAGCGCGTCCTCGTGCGCGACCTGGCGAAGGAGCGTCCCGGCGTCGACCGGGCGCTCCTGACGACCCACGCGCTCGACGTCCTCGACGCGGACCTGGACCTGATCGTCGAGGTCATCGGCGGCGTGCACTGCGCGGGCACGTACGTCCGGCGGGCGATCGAGCGCGGGCGTCACGTCGTCACGGCGAACAAGGCGCTGCTCGCGTCGGCGGGAGGCGAGCTGTTCGCCGCGGCGGCGCGTAACCGGGTGGCCATCGGCTTCGAGGCCAGCGTGTGCGGAGGTGTGCCCGTGGTGGGCGCGCTCCGCCGCGGGCTGGCCGGCGACTCGATCGAGTCCGTGCGCGGGATTCTCAACGGGACGTCGAACTACGTGCTGTGCCGCATGGCCGAGGGGCTGGACCGTGCGACGGCGGTGCTGCGGGCGCAAGAGGCCGGGTTCGCCGAGGGCGATCCGTCGCTCGATCTGAGCGGGAACGACGCCGCCCAGAAGCTGGCCATCCTGGCGTCACTCGCGTTCGATGAATCGGTGCGGCGGAGCCGCACCATCGGGATCGAGGAGATCACGCTCCGGGACATCGAGCGCGCCAGGGCGAACGGACTCGTGATCCGCCAGATCGCGGAGGCGCATCGCGTCGCGGGCGGGATCGAGCTGATCGTCGAGCCGCGCGAGCTCGCGGGCTCCGATCCGCTGGCGCGTGTCATCGACGAGCAGAATGCGGTGGTCATTCGCGGGCGCGCCGTGGGCGAGATCTTCCTGAGCGGCCGAGGAGCGGGGGCGATGCCGACGGCGGCGGCGGTGCTGAGCGACGTGCTCGGCGCCGCCTGAACTCGATACCTTGTTTAACATAATCCATCTTAGGAGACTCTGTGGAAACGCATGGATGGCCGCTCGACGACGCACTCCTTCCGCTGGCAACCGCAGATTCACCGGCTGTACCAGAGCCGTGAACTCATGCAACGGAAGACTTCACGCTTCCATCGGAAGAATTCGCTTCTGAGCGCCAGAGCCGCGCCTCTGAGCGTCAGACCCGAACGCTTGCAACGGAAGCTTTCAAGCTTCCATTGTCAGAGCTCAGCTCTGAGCGTCAGACCCGAACGATGGAAATGGAAGCTTTCACGCTTCCAGCGGAAGAATTCGCCTCTGAGCGTCAGACCCACGCCTCTGAGCGTCAGACCCGTGCCTCTGAGCGCCAGAGCTGAACGCTGGCAACGGAAGCTTTCAATCTTCCGTTGTCAGAGCTCAGCTTTGAGCGCCAGACCCGAATGCTTGCGATGGAAGGACGCGCTGCTTCCGCGGAACACCCGATACGCCTGGCCTGAATCCCGCGTCATAATCCCGCCCGCATGAGCATCCTCTCGCGCTACGTCCTCAAAGAGATGATCGGCCCCACGGCTCTGGGCTTCGCCTTCTACACCTCGATCATCGCCATGCGGGTGCTGTTCGAACTGGCGGGCATGATCATCCGGCGGTCGCTCTCGTGGGGTGCCGTCGGCAAGATGCTGCTCTTTTCGCTGCCGAACATCGTCGTGCTCACGCTGCCGATGTCGCTGTTGTTCGGCATTCTCATCGCCGTCGGGCGCCTCTCCTCGGACTCCGAGATCATCGCCATCCGAGCCCTGGGCATCTCCATGCGCAAGGTCTACAGGCCGGTGTTCCTGTTCAGCTTTGCCGTCTTCCTGATGACGTTCTACCTGATCAATTTCGTGATGCCGCGCGGCAATGCGAACGTGCAGGCGCTGCGTGCAGAGCTCACCGCAGCGTCAGCCGAGCGCATCGTGAAGCCGCGCGTGTTCCACACCGAGTACGAGAACGTCATGATCTACGTGAACGACGTGGATCCGACAACAGGTCAGTGGAAAGGCGTCTTTGTCGCCGACAACACGCGCGATACGTCCTCTCCCGACGGCACCACGCCGGCGGAGATGGCCCAGGAAGCCGCAAATCGTCGCTCGGACGAAGACGCCATCGGAGGACTCGCACAACAAGGCGCCGGACAGCGGGTCATCGTCGCGGACCGCGGCAATATCAGTCTCCAACGCCCCTCGAAGGATATCTGGATGAACCTGCTCGGGGCAGAAACGCACGTCTGGGATCCGTCGAAACCCGACCGCTACGACCGCACCGACAGCGCGACGCAGCGCATTCTCCTGCCGACACGCAGCCGCAGCGGCGCGGTCGATACGAACAGCGTCACGCGCACGTTCCGGGAGATGAATCTGAACGAGCTCGTCGCACAGGAGCGTGCGCTGAGCCGGAGCCGCTGGGCGAGCGATCGCTATAACCGCAACGTTGCGCTCGTCGAGATCCACAAGAAGTTCTCGATCCCGTTCGCGTGCATCACGTTCGGGATCCTCGGACTCCCGCTCGGCATCACCAATCGCCGGGGCGGGAAAAGCTCAGGTTTTTCTTTAAGTATCGCGATCATCGTCGCCTACTACCTGATGATCACGAACGGCGAAGAGCTCGCCTCGAGCGGCAAGATCCCCCCCTGGCTCGGGATGTGGGCCGCGAACATCCTCCTTCTGGGCCTGGGCATCTACCTGCTCAGCCGCGCGAACCGCGACGCGGTCGCGCATCGAGGCGAAGGCGGGATCTTCGTGCGGATGTTCCGCGGATTGCGTGGATTGTTCGCCAGGCGCGAGCGCAAGGCGATGGCGCGCCCGGTCGCGAGCGATGGCAGCGTTCTCAGCCGGCTCGACTTCACCTTTCCGAACACCATCGACCGCTACATCCTTCGCGAGTTCCTGAAGATCCTCGGGCTCGTGCTGGTGTCGGTGACCGCCCTCTTCGTGATCGTCGAGTACACGGAGATGGCCCGCGACGTTCGTGAGAACGGCGTGGCGGCGAGCACCCTCCTGCGTTACTTCAGGTTTCATATCTTCATGCTGCTGAACTGGGCCTTGCCGATCTCCGTGCTCGTGGCCACTCTGGTGACGTTCGGCATCCTGGCCAAGAACAACGAGATCACAGCGATCAAGTCGGGCGGCGTCTCGCTCTACCGGATCGCTGCGCCGATCATGGCCGTGGCCGTCGTGATCAGCCTGATCGCGTATCTCATCCTCGACTTCGTGCTTCCGTATGCGAACCAGCGCGTGTACGAGATCCGCCAGCGGATCGAAGGCCGCGAGGCCGTTACCGCGACCGCACAACAGAAACTCTGGTACCTGGGCAAACAGCGATACCTGATCAACTTCCTCGCCTACAACGCGAATGCGAAGCAACTCAACCAGGTGCAGGTGTTCGAGTTCCACCCGTCCGAATTCCGCCTGACCCGGCGCGTGTACGCCGATCGCGCGACGTGGAACGGCCAGGCCTGGGCGTTCGAGAACGGCTGGATCCGCTCGTTCACCGACGACGGCGCGTCGACGTTCTCGTACATCCGCGAGCCGCTGGCGCTGTTCTATCCGGAGACGCCGGAGGACTTCGACACGAAGATCACGCCGCCCGATCAGATGACGTACGCGCAACTGCGGCGCTACATCGCCACGCTGCGCGAGTCGGGATACGCCGCCGATGAGCTGGCCGTGCGGCTCTACCAGAAGACGTCGTGGCCGGCCCTGAGCATCGTGATGGCCCTGATCGCGATGCCGTTCGCGTTCAAGATCGGACGCCGCGGCGCGCTCTACGGCATCGGCCTCGCGCTCGTGCTGGGAATCGTCTACTGGATGGTGTTCGCCATCTTCGCGAAGTTCGGCGAGGTCGGAAACCTGCCGCCGCTGCTGGCGGCGTGGAGCGCGAACGTGCTCTTCGCGCTCGCCGCCGCGTACATGTTCCTGCACGTGGAGACGTAGCGCGCCCTTCCTTCAGTCAATCCCGAGCTCTTCCAGTCAATCCCGAGCGAAGTCGAGGGATCAATGGAGCCCTCTCGTAGGGCCGTTGACCCCTCGACTTCGCTCGGGGTTGACTTTAGTTAAGTTAGAAGAAGAACGTTCACGCACGTTGCCCCCCCGTTCACAGATGCCCCGCGCGGCGCTGTTACGCTGCCCCCCATCCGAAGGAGGGTTGCCGTGACGACAATCGCGCAGAAACCGGAGCATTCCTCTGTAGCCTCCCCTGCCACGCTTCGCAAGTCCATCCGCGTCGGCGTTCTCAGCGGAATCGGCGCCCTCGATCCACGGCAGGCCGGCGACACGCTCACGGCTGTGATCCTCGAGCAGGTGTTCGAGTCGCCGTACGTCGTCAACGCCAACGGCGGCATCGAGCCGTGGCTCTTCGCGGAGATGCTGCGGCAGGACCGCGGCGGAATGCAGCCGATCTACTCCGCGGCCGTTCGCCCGGGGATCGTCTTCTCCGACGGCACGCCGTTCACCGCCACCCTCGCCGCGGCATCGCTGGCGAGGACGAAGGCCATTCGCGGCCGCGCCATCGTCACCGCGGAACGGGAACGGGTGGTCTTCACCATGCCCACGCCCAGCCCTCACTTCGAGAACGTCCTGACGCAGTGGAACACCGCCATCGTCCTCGAGCGCGCCGGTCGCCTCCTCGGCACCGGCCCGTACGTGCTGGAGCCGGCGACGACCGTCGCCAGTGTGAAGCAGTCCGGCGTCATTCGCCTGGCGCGCAACGAGCGTTACTGGGGCACGGCCCACATCGACGATCTCCTCTTCGTCGTGCATCCCGCCGAGGCGGACGGCACGCCGCTCCGGCTCATCGATGCGGCGCGCCGAGGAGAGATCGACATCTCGTTCAACCTGTCGGTGAACGAGGTGACCCGCTACGGCCTGAGCGGCTACCAGCCCATGCAGCAGCCGAGCAACTCCACGAGCATCCTCTACTTCAACAGCGAGAAGGCGCCCCTGAACGACCTCGCGATGCGGCGGGCCCTCCGCGACGCCATCGACACCACACCGATCGCGCAGATCAACTACGAGCGCAATCACCTCGCCTTCACCGCCAGCGACATCATCCCTCCGCTCATGGGCAAGGCGATCGGCGTCCTCGGCGCCCGCGACAAGGAGCTCCTGCGCCGTCAACCGAACAAGCCCGCGTCGCTCAGTCTGGTCGTGCCCTGGACGCCGCGTCCGTACATCCTCAAGCCGCTCCCGACGGCGCAGGAGATCGCCCGCCAGCTCGGCGCGTACGGCATCCGCGTCGACCTGATCGTCACCACCAGCGCGGAAAACTTCTTCGTCACCCTCGCGCGCGGCGAATACGACATGGCCCTCGCGGGCTGGGTCGCCGACAACCCCGATCCGGCCGAGTTCTACGACCTGCTGCTCTCTTCGACGCAGGTGTCGACGCCCGATCAGTACCTGTCGAACCTCGCCCGCTGGCGCCGTCCGGAGATGGACGCAGCCCTCGCGGCGTACCGTGCCGAGTCCTCACCCGCCAACCGCAAAGCGATCACCGAGATGATCGACCGCGAAGCCATCCTGCTCCCGCTCGTGTACGGCTCGTCGACGGCGGTGCGCACGCGGCGCGTGAAGAACGTCCACGTGAGCCCGGCAGGACACGTGCGCTTTGCGGATGTGGACGTAACTTAGCGGGCTTCGCCCGCGTTGCTGGTTGTTAGTTGCTGGTTGCTCGCGATGCCTCGTCAACTTGACGGGTATCGCAAGGAACACAGCAACGGGTGGGCGGCCGGCGGAAAACCAGCTAACGGGCTTCGCCCGCGTTACTGGTTGCTGGTTGCTGGTTGCTCGCGATGCCTCGCCAACTTCACGGGCATCGCAAGCAACACAGCAACGGGTGGGTGGCGGGCGGAAAACCAGCAACTCGCGATCGGAGCGCGCGCAGCGCGCTCAGATCGCGCCGACGATCTCCTCCGAGAGCCCCTTCCACTTGCGCAGGTACTCGCGGCGATCGTTGTTGTACTTGGCGACGAGCTGCTTGTACTCGTCGAGCCTCCCCTGCCGCTCGTACATCTTCTTCGGCTGCAGGTAATCCGGATCGTCGATGCCCGGGATTTCCGTGGCCACGAGGTAGCCAAAGTCCGGGTCCTTCTCCCACTTGATCGTCCCCTCGGCGATGGCCTTGACGACCGCCGACGAGTGCTGGATCTTCACCTTCTTCGAGCCTTCCTGCTTGCCGTCGCCGCCGATGGAGCCCGTGTTCATGAGGTAGACCTCCATCGGGCTGTCCTTCATCAGCTCCAGCATGCGGTTGCCCTGGTGGGCGTGCAGCAGCGGGAAGAACGGGTTCGTGCCGGGGACGCGCAGCGACTTGCCGGCTTCCGCGGCGCCGCCCGCGCTCGTGCCCTTCGTCTCGCCGAGCATGAAGTACGCGGCCGCGAGCGGCCCCTCCAGCTTGGCCACGGCAGGGATGATGTTCTCGTTGCGGTTGAGGATCAGGAGGAAGTCCGCCTTGGTGAGCTCGCGCGCGTCGGCGGCGCCGGCGATGTCTTCCATGCGGATGACGGCCCGCCCGTTCGGCGTGAAGGACGTGTCGTAGTAGTCGACCTTCCCGTCGTCGTTCTGCGACACGTTCTCAAGAAATGCGTGCTGCGAGGCGCAGGCGTGGAAGATCGTCGGCTCGTCCTGCGGATTCAGGCCGAAGGTCTTCGCGAAGCAGCCCTTCTCGGTCGCGTAGACCTTGCCGCCCGGCATCAGCGCGCAGAAGTCGTCCTGCACCGGCTGCGAGTCGTTCTGCTTCGTGAACGTGGTCGTGGTCTTGCCCGTGCCGGAGAGGCCGACGATCAGGCCCACCCGCTTCGTGCTTCCCACCGGAATCACCTTGCAGCCCGCGTGAAGGGCCAGACCGCCGCGCTCGTAGACCAGCTTGTTCCACATGCGCAGGCCGCCCTTCTTCGACTCGCCGAAGTAATCGGAGTTGAAGACACGGGTCGTGTAGCTCTCGAGGTCCACCGCGATCAGGCGATCGTCCGGATACCCCGCGGCCTTCAGGTTCGGCGTGTAGATCACGGTGACCTGCGGCTCGAACGACGCCAGCTCCTCCGGCGTGGCCGGGTAATAGAGGATGTTCTGCATGCCGGCGATGTTGGCGTTGGCCTTCTCGATGATCAGGCGCGCCGGGACGCGGAAGTGCGGGTCGTTGCCGATGTAGCCCTCGACCACCAGCATGTCACTGTTGCGGATGTACTCATCCTGCAGCCCGGCAATGCGCGCGTACTCGTCGCGGGTGATGGTCTGGTCCGAATGCTGCTCGGGCGTGTCGGTGGCGATGAACGTGGAAAGCTTGGAGCGGGAGACGACGCGGGTGGCGACGTTGACGTTGCCGAACTCGGTCTGCCTCGCGTTGGGCATCTGATCGGCAAACTCCCGAAGCTGCTCGGGAGTGGGATTCCAGATCACGGATTTCGGCTCCACCGGAAGCGACTTTTCCGCGGTCACCATTTCACTCATGCAGGAGTTCCTTTGAATTGATTTGAGTGCTGCCAGCGATCGACGCAATGATCGCGCCGTACCTCGGGAGAGAATGGACTCGGATTCTATTATGAAAGTGCGATAGATGCCGCGCCGCCTTCTGCACCGGACCGCCCTCAGCCTGGAACGCCAGTTCGACCGCCGTCTGGCCGGCCGTCCGGTTTCCCGGAGGGTCGTCATCAGCCCGTATCGCGGCTTCGGAAACGAGCGGGAGCTGCTCGTCCGCGGCCGGGTGCTCATCGAGAAACAGGTCACCCGCGCCACCGCCGCCGAGCCTCTCTGGCGGAACGTGCTCAACACCTATCGTCGCTTTCAGAGCGATGAGGTCGCCGGCGCCCGCGTCACCGCCGCCTATCGCGACGCAGTGGTCGAAAGTGTCACGGATGGCGAAGGCTACTTTCTGTTCCGACTTCCCGGCGACGCCACGGGCGGCTGGCATGAGGTCAACCTCACCCTCCCCGACCTCGGCGTCGCCGCCGCCGCCCACGTGCTGGTCCCGCGGCCGGACGCGCAGTTCGGCGTCGTCAGCGACATCGACGACACCATCGTCCGCACGAACGCCACGAGCCTCATCGGCATGACCCGCTCGATCATCAACAACGCGGCGGCGCGTCTGCCCTTCGAGGGCGTGGCCGATCTCTATCGCGCCCTGCACGTCGAACGGAACCCGATCTTCTACGTCTCCAGCAGCCCCTGGAACCTCTACGAGCTGCTGCACGACTACATGGACATCAACAAGATCCCGCATGGGCCGATGCTGCTGCAGGACTGGGGCATCGAAGAGTCGGTGCTGATCATCGCCTCACACACCGAGCACAAGATGGCCCAGATCAACAGCATCCTCGATTACTACCCGAACCTGAAGTTCGTCCTGGTCGGCGACAGCGGCCAGCACGATCCTGAGATCTACCTGCAGGTCATCCGCGCGCATCCCGGCCGCGTGCTGGCGGCGTTCATCCGCGACGTCACGCCGGACCTGCGCGACCGCGGCGTGGCAAAGATCCTCGAGGAGTCGAACGCCGCGGGAGTGGAGATGCTGTACGTGCGCGATTCATCTGAGGCGCTGGAGCATGCGCGGCGGCTGGGACTGCTATCCTGACCGCGAAATGAACGACGTCCTCATCGATGCCCTCCGCACGCGTGTCACCGGCGTCTTTCCGGCGCAGATCCGCGCCGCGATCGAGCCGCTCACGGACGAACAGATCTGGTGGCGCCCGAACGAGCAGTCCAACTCCATCGGCAACCTCCTGCTGCACCTCACCGGCTCACTGAACCTCTATCTGAACCGCAACATCGGCCGGATCGACTACACCCGCGACCGGGCCGCCGAATTCGCGGAGCGCCGGCAGATCCCGAAAGCGGAACTGCTCGCGCTTTTCGACGACATGGTCGCCCGCGCCGGGCGCACGTTCGACTCGCTCACCCCCGAGCGCCTCGGCGATCCCTCGCCCGAGCCGGCGATGCATTCGTACGTGGTGCAGGACCTCGTGAACGCCTTCGGCCACCTCGCCAATCACACCGGCCAGATCGTCTGGATCGCGAAGATGCTCCAGGGTGACGCCGTCAACGAGATCTGGATCCGCACGCACCGCGACCTCGGCGCGTGGAAACGATGAGGATCGCCGTCGTCGGCGCGGGCGGAGTCGGCGGCTACTTCGGCGGCCGGCTCGCGCAGGCCGGCATCGACACGACCTTCATCGTTCGCGGCGCAACGCTCGATGCGCTCCGCGAGCGCGGCCTGCGCGTCGACAGCGTCAACGGCGACTTCGCCGTCGATCGCGTGCAAGCCACGAACGACGCGTCGTCCGCCGGCGTGATGGACGCAATCCTGATGACCGTCAAGACGTGGCAGATTCCGGACGCCGCGCGGTCGATCCTGCCCATGCTCGGCCCGGAAACGCTCGTTGTCCCACTCGAGAACGGGATCGACGCCCCCGACGTGCTGAGTCCGATCGTGGGGCGCGAGCACGTCGCGGGAGGCCTCTGCGCGATCGTCAGCTACATCGTGGCGCCCGGCCACATCCGGCACGCCGCCTCGGATCCGTTCCTGATGTTCGGAGAGCTCGACCACTCCCGCACCGAGCGCGTCGAGCGTCTGCGCGCGGCCTTCGAACAGGCCGGCGTGAGCGCCCAGGTCCCGCCGGACATCCATCACAGCATGTGGACCAAGTTCCTCTTCATCGCCGTGATGAGCGGCGTCGGCGCGCTCACCCGCGTGTCCATCGGCGAATGGCGCGCCGTGCCGGAGATTCGAGCTCTCGTCACCGCCGCCCTGCACGAAGTCGTCGCGCTCGCGAACGCGCGCGGCATCGACCTCGGCGAGGACGCCGTCGAAAAGACCTGGCAACGCTACGACGCGCTCGCGCCGGCGTCGACCTCGTCCCTGCAACGTGACGTCATGGAAGGCAAGCCGTCCGAGCTCGACGCGCAGCTCGGGGCGATCGTGCGGCTCGCGCGGGAGAGCGGCGTTGCGGTGCCCGTCTGCTCCATGCTCTACGCCTGTCTTCTTCCCCAGGAACACGGAGTACGCCGCGCAAACACCGCGGACCGCCGGCGGTCCAGCCCGAGCTGAGATACCATCCGCCGTCATGACGGAAGGGGCCGCCGCGGAGCATCCGGCGCTATCCGAGGCGCGGCGCGTGCTCGAAGTCGAAGCCGCGGCGATCCTCGGCATCATCCAGCATCTCGACCAGGCGTTCGTCGACGCGGTGGAGACGATTGCCAGGAGCAGCGGCCGCGTGGTCACGATGGGCGTCGGCAAGTCCGGCATCATCTGCAAGAAAGTCAGCGCGACGCTCGCCTCGACCGGCACCCCGTCGTTCTTCATGCACCCGACGGAAGCGATTCACGGGGACATGGGGATGCTCGTGACCGGCGACGTCGTGCTCGCGATCTCGAACTCCGGGGAGACCGAGGAGCTGATCCGGATCCTGCCGAGCATCAAGCGCGTCGGCGCGGAGATCGTGGCCATCACCGGCAATCCGCAGTCGACCCTCGCCCGCGGCGCCGATCATCACCTCTCCGCCGCCATCTCGATGGAAGCCTGTCCCCTCGGACTCGCGCCAACGGCGTCGACCACCGCCACGCTGGCGCTGGGCGACGCGCTGGCCATGGCCCTCCTCGTACGGCGCGGATTCAAGGAGGAGGACTTCGCGTTCCTCCACCCCGGCGGCAAGCTCGGGAAGCGCTTCCTCCGCGTGCACGACCTGATGCATCACGGCGACGAGCTCCCCCTCGTGCGCGACTCCACGGTCATGCACGACGTCATTTACGAGATGTCGAAGAAAGGCTTCGGCATCGCGGCAGTGGTCGGTGAGGACCACGTGCTGCAGGGCGTCATCTCCGACGGCGACCTGCGTCGCCTGTTGCTCGCCGACGATCAGCTCGTCCGCAAGACCGCGGGTGACTCCATGAAGGGCAACCCCGTGACCATTGCCCCGAACGAGCTCGCATCCGCGGCCCTGCAGCTCATGGAGGAGCGCAAGATCACGTCGCTCTTCGTGGTGGACGACACCCGGCGTGTCGAAGGCATCATCCACATACACGATCTATGGGGGCTGGAGCTGTTTTAGCTAGAATGCGCTCCGACGACCATGGATGAGAGAGTGGTTCTCCGATACCGCGACGGCCGCACCGAGCGCGCCGTGCTCGACCCGATCGATGCCGAGCGCGAGGTGCTCACCGTGCGCCACGATGACGGCGGCACTGAGGACGTGCCGTTCAGCGCGCTGAAAGCGGTGTTCTTCCCCCGCGCCTCCGGCGAGGAAGAGCCCGCGTCAGGGATGCAGATCGCCGTCGAGTTCAACGATGGCGAAGTCATCCGCGGTCAAGCTCACTACAATCCCGAACGCAACGGTTTCTTCCTCTTCCCCGACGATCGGGCGAAGAACGACCGCATCTTTGTGGTGAACTCCGCCATCGTTTCGATCGAGGTGGAGAAGCTCTGAGCGTGTCATCCGGTGTGTCATCCCGAGCGAAGTCGAGGGACCCCCTGCAGACCCGCGAGCTCCGTGCAACCGCAGGGGGCCCTCGACTTCGCTCGGGATGACACACATCATCGGGACTCCTAGCACGCCCGTTGCTGTTGTGTTCCGCATGAGACTGATCATTACCGCCGCGCTCCTCGTCGCGGCCGTCACCACCCAGGCCGCCGCCCCCATCGCCCTCGACAACGCCGCGAAAGCGATGTCGGGGATGGAGGCTTCGTTCACCCATCGCTTCACCGCCAAGGGGTTCAAGACCGCCCAGTCCGAGAGTGGCTCGGTCGTCTTCGGCGAGCTGCCGCGGATGCGCTGGACCTACACGGCACCCGAGGCGAAGACATTCGTCTTCGACGGGACGAGCTCGTGGTTCTACGTTCCCGCCGACAGGCAGGTGACCACCGGACGGGTCACCGAGTCCCGGAAGCGCGAGCTGCCGTTCCTGATGATCGGCGATCCCGCGTCGCGCGACCGCGCTTTCGTGGTGAAGGAGCAGAAGCGCGGCAAGACCATCGTCACGACCCTCACCCCGCGCGGCAAAGGCTCGATCATGCGCAGCGTCACGGTGACCATCGCGCCGGCGACGAGCCTCATTCAATCGATCGAGTACACGGACCGCGACGGCAACCGCACCTCGTTCCATTTCTCCGGCTACCATAAGCGCGCGGCGAGCGCGGATCTGTTCCGTTTCACGGCCCCTGCGGGAGTGCAGGTCGTCAACGCCGACTGACTAGTTGCTGGTTGCTGCTTCCTCGTGCCGTCACGCCTGTAGGATGCGTTCGGCGAGACGCCGCCCCAGGAACCAGCAACGCAGCAACCAGCAACAGTGAGGTTTCACGGATGGCCCAGGAATTTTCATTCGACATCGTCTCCAAGACCGAGATGCAGGAAGTGGCGAACGCCATCAACCAGGCGCAGAAGGAGCTCGCCCAGCGCTTCGACTTCAAGGGCTCGAAGAGCTCGATCGAGCTGACCGCCGAGGAGATCGTCCTCAACAGCGATGACGAAGGGAAGCTGCGCAGCGTCAAGGACATCCTCGAGTCGAAGCTGGTGAAGCGGCAGGTCTCGCTCAAGGCTCTCGACTACGGGAAGCTCGAGGACGCGCAGATGGGCACCGTCCGCCAGAAGGCGAAGATCGTCCAGGGCATCGAGATCGAGAAGGCCAAGGCCATCGTGAAGTCGATCAAGGACGCCAAGCTGAAAGTGCAGGCCTCGATCCAGTCCGATCAGGTCCGCGTGGTCGGCCGCAGCAAGGACGATCTGCAGAAAGCGATGACCATCGTGAAGGGAACGGACTACGGCATCCCGCTCCAGTTCACGAACTACCGCGGTTGAGCCCTTGTTGAGCCCTTGTTGAGCAACGACCAGCCATCGACTATCCTTCGCCCGTGACAGCTCCTCGCACTCTCAACGGGCACGCGGCTTACGCGGAGCGTCTCCTCGAACTGGTCGCCCCGAAGATGGAGCTGGTGGAAGAGGAGCTCCGCCGGAACTTCCAGTCCAAGATCCGCACGATCGAAGACGTCGGCGTGCACATCCTCGGCGGCGGCGGCAAGCGCCTGCGCCCTGCCCTGCTGCTGCTCGTCTCCAAGATGGTGAAGTACGACGGCTACCGCGACGTGGTCTACGCCGCCGTCGTCGAGTTCATCCACACGGCGACGCTGATCCACGACGACATCATCGACGAGGCGGACGTCCGCCGCGGACGCACGTCGATCAACTACGGGTGGGGCAACAACCTCACCGTCCTCACCGGCGACTACATCTTCATGCACTCGATGGCCATGGCCCTGGCCGAGGGGAACCTCGAGATCCTGCGGCTGCTGTCGGATGCGACGATCAAGATGATCGAGGGCGAGATCCTCGGCACGGAGCAGAACGGCCGCGTCGACCTCTCTGTCGAAGATTACTTCGAGATCGTCGGCCGCAAGACCGCGGCCCTCTTCGGCGCGACCTGCCGCATCCCCGGCTACTTCGTCGACCTCCCCGAGTCGACCACCGTCGCCCTCCAGACCTACGGCTTCAACCTGGGCATCTGCTTCCAGCTCATCGACGACCTGCTCGACTTCACCTCCAGCACCGAGGTCCTCGGCAAGCCGACGCTCTCGGACCTGAAGGAAGGCAAAGTCACGCTGCCGCTGATCCTGGCCATGCCCCGCGCGACGCCGCGCGAGCGCGACCTCATCGCCACCGTGGCCCGCACCAAGTCCTTCAACGGCACCGACCCCACCGAGATCCTCGGCATCGTCAACCGCTACGAGACCCTCGACCAGGCCCGCGAGATCGCCCGCGACTACGCCAACCGCGCCCGCAAAGCACTAGAGCCGTTCCCGGCCTCGCCCGCGAAA
Source organism: Thermoanaerobaculia bacterium (assembly GCA_035536275.1). GTDB lineage: Bacteria > Acidobacteriota > Thermoanaerobaculia > Gp7-AA8 > Gp7-AA8 > QHVT01. Next base: position 26,777 of record DATLOL010000011.1, on the reverse strand, counting down.
GAGGCGCTGGAAGTGGCGCTGGATTTCGTGCTGGATCGGGATCGGTAAAAAATTTTATCCCGCGCGCAGACGCGGGATCTCCGGTGCCGCAGGCGCAGAGATCCCGCGTCTGCGCGCGGGATAAACTTCAAGAAAGCATCTCCATGATCTCGCTCATCGCCGCGCGGGCGCGGGTGCGGACGATCTCGTCTTCGCCGGACAGGCGGATCACTTTGTTGTACTGCTCGATGGCGCGGGGGTAGTCGCCGAGGCAGCGGTGGTAGATGTCGCCCTTGCAGAGCTTCGCGTCCAGGTTCATCGGATCGAGCTCGAGGATCTTGTTGAGGAAGATCATGGCCGTGTCGTACTTCTCTTCCTCCATGGCCATCTTGTACCGAAGGCGATAGAGCGTGATCAGCTCATTGTTCTTCGGGTCGATCCACGCGCCGGGGACCATGTTGCGCAGGGTGTCGAGGAGGCGGCCTTTCATCCCGGGCTGGGGAGCCGCCGGATTCGAGCGCTTCACACTGATCGTCTGCCGCATTCACACCCTCCCAAGATCGACGAAACGCGAATGACGACATCTTAGAGCCAACTCCCTTGATCGTCAAGACGTTGACCATCGATCTTCTGCTATTCTCCGCCCATCATGCGCACGGCCGTGTATCCCGGTTCGTTCGACCCGCTCACGAACGGGCATCTCGACATCATCCGCCGCGCGGCGCGGCTGTTCGATCGAGTGCTCGTGTCGGTGCTGCAGAACGAGGGGAAGTCGCCGATGTTCACGGTGCAGGAGCGCATGGAGCTCATCGCCCGCTGCACCCGCGACGTTCAAGGGGTCGAAGTCCACTCCTTCTCGGGCCTGCTCGTCGATTTCATGCGCCGCGTCGACGCCACCGTGGTCGTGCGCGGCATCCGCGCCGTCTCCGACTACGAGTACGAGCTGCAGATGGCGCTCATGAACCGCGAGCTGCACGACGACGCGGAGACGATCTTCATGATCCCCGCGGTCGAGTACACCTTCGTCTCCTCGCGCCTGGTCAAAGAGGTCTTCCGCCTCGGCGGCGACATCGGCCACCTCGTTCCGGCGCCCGTGCTCGAGGCGTTGCGCGCGCGACTGGTCAGTGCGCCGTAGGCGCGCGTTGTCGGTTCTCGGTTGTCAGTTGTCTGCGATTCGTCGCGACTCTCCCAGCAACGGGTGCGCGGGGGGCGGAAAACCGACAACCGACAACTCCGCGCAGCGACGTCAGTCGCTGCGCGGATCGAGCGCTTCCCGCACCCGCTCCCCCACCACGTTGAACGCGGCCACGGTCGTGAAGATCGCCAGGCCGGGGAAGAGTACCAGCCACCACGCGTACTCGATGTGCTCGTGGGCCATGGACAGCATGCTGCCCCACGATGCCATCGGCAGCGGGACGCCGAGACCGAGGAAGGAGAGGGCGGACTCGGTGAGGATGGCCACGGCCACGCCGAAGCTCGCCGACACCAATACCGGCGCCAGCGCGTTCGGCAGCAGGTGCCGGAAGATGATCCGACCGTCCCGCGCGCCGCTCGCGCGCGCCGCCTGCGTGTACTCGAGCTCGCGGATGCGCAGGAACTCGCCGCGCACGTACCGGGCCTCGCTCGTCCAGGCGGTGAGTCCGAGGGCGATCATGATCGTCCAGATGGACGGACGGAACAGCGCGACGATGCCGAGAACGAGAAAGAGGAAGGGAAAGCAGACCACGACCTCGATCACGCGCGACACGATCCAGTCCGCGACCCCGCCGTAGTAGCCCGCGAGCGCACCCAGGAGCGAGCCGACGATGAGCGAGATCGCCGTGGCGAAGAAGCCGACCGCCAGCGAGACCCGCGCACCGTGGATGAGACGGGCCAGGATGTCCCGGCCGAGATCGTCCGTGCCGAGGTGATGCCCGTTGCCGGGCGGCTCGAGACGCGCGGAGAGATCAATCGCGTTCGGCGAGAACGGCACGAGCGCGCGGACTGCGAACGACGGCGCGGCGCCCTCCAGGTCCACGTCCTGGTTGGCCGTCAACGCGGGGAAGCTCCATCCGGTGGCATCGCGCTGCACGATCGGCTTGCGGTTGGCCAGCACGGGCGCAAGCGCGGCGATGATCGCCATCAGCCCGACATAGAACAGAGCGACGGTGGCGAGCCTGCTGCGGCGGAAGCGCGTCCAGGTCACTGCGCCCCCTCCCCCAGTCGAACGCGAGGGTCGGCGACCGCATAGAGGATGTCCGCCAGCAGGCTGCCCAGAAGTGTGAGCACCGCGGTGACCACCGTCAGGGCCATCACCACCGGGTAGTCACGCGCGAGAATGGCGTCGTAGTAGAGCAGGCCAACGCCATCCCACTGGAAGATCTTCTCCACGATCACGCTGCCCGACATCAGGTACGGGATGGTGATGCCGAGGAGGGTGATGAGCGGCAGGAGCGCGTTACGGAAGGCGTGGCGCCACAGCACTGCGACAGTGCCGGCCCCTTTCGCCCGCGCGGCGACGATGTAGTCCTGGCGGATCACTTCCGTCACCGCCGACTTCGAGAAGCGCGCGTAGATGGCCAGTTGCGCGTAGGTCAGCGTCAGCACCGGCAGGACCATGTGCTCCAGGCGGTCGACGAATCCCGTGTCGTAGTCGGACTGCATCCCGAACAGCGGCAGCCAGTTCATTCGCACGGAAAAGAGCTGGATGAGAATCAGCGCGACCCAGAAGCTCGGCAGCGAATAGAGCAGGAAGAATCCGACCGCGGACGCGCGCTCCGTGAGCCGCCCCGACCGCGACGCCGACCACAGTCCGATCGGCACCCCGATGGTCGCCGCGAGGAGGAACGCCACGAAGTTCAGGCGAAAGGTGTTCGGCAGCTTCTCGAGAATCACCTCGCGCACCGGCCTCCGGTCGACGGTCGACAGGCCGAAGTCCAGGGTCACGCTCCCCCGGAGCCAGCGCACGTACTGCTGCGGCAGCGGCTCGTCGAGATGCAGCTCGTGGCGCAGTCGCTCCACCATCTCCGGCGGGATGCTGTTGATGCCGCCCCGGCCGATGAAGAAGGTGATCGGATCGCCGGGGACGCTGTGGATCAGCGCGAAGGTGGCGATGGTGATGCCGATGAACGTGAGTCCGGCGAAGAAGACGCGGCGGACGAGATACGTGGTCATTGGACCGCGCGTTCGTGCGTGCGCTGATCGCGCGGAATCCACCACGCGAACGGACCCGGGAACCAGCGGTACAGGCCGTACCCGCTGGTCTCCACGCCGCGCACGCGCTTGCTCATCCCCCACTTCGACGACACCTGCAGCGTGAAGGTGTACGGCTGCTCGTCGGCGGCGATCTCGTGCAGCCGCCAGAACAGGTCCTTGCGCCTGGAGTTGTCCATCTCCGAGCGGGCCTGCACGAGCAGCTTGTCGACCGCGGGATTCGCGTAATACGCGTAGTTCTGGCCGCGCGGCGGAGCCTGCGTGGAGTGGAGGATGTTGAACGGATCGGGATCGTTGTCGAGCTCGAAGGCGAAGTACGCGGATTCGTAGTTGCCTTTGAGGATGCGCTGAATCGCGCCGGTGAACTCGAGCACGGCCAGATCGAGCTGCACGCCGGCCTTCTTCATCTCGGCCTGCAGCATCTGCGCGAACTGCTGGGTCGGCCCGCTGCCCGACATCACGATCAGCTCGACCTTCAGCGGCTTGCCGTTCCGATCGACGATGCCGTCCCCGTTCGAGTCCAGCCAGCCGGCGTTGGTGAGCAGCCGCTTCGCTCCGGCAATGTCATGGCGGATGACGGGCACGGTCGGGTTGTACGCGTAGCTGTCCGGCGTGAACGGACCGCTCATGGCCCGGGCGGTGCCGTGATAGATGTTCTTGATGACCTGGTCGGTGGGGACGCACATCGCCAGCGCCTGCCGCACGCGCTTGTCAGCGAGGTGCGGATTGCGCCGGTTCCAGGCGATGAAGTTGTAGTTGATCGTGTAGAAGCGCTTGAAGTCGATGAACCGGGCGTGCTCCGGATTGTTCTGCTCCTGCAGCCAGACATCGGACGTGAGCCGGGTCTCGTCGACGTCGCCCCGGCGCAGCGCGTTCCACGCGGTGCCGTGATCGTTGATGATCTTGAAGACCACGGTCTGAAGATGCGGCTTGTCGCGCCAGTAGTCGGCGCGCCGCTCGACGACGATCTCCTTGCCCGCGTCGCGCCTGGCCAGTTTGTACGGGCCGCTGCCGACGGCGGTGGTATTGAAGTCGTTGCGGAAGTTGCCTTTCGAGTACACGTGCTCGGGCAGCACGATGACGTCGTTGAAGCGGATGAGCTGCGCCGCGAGCGGCTGCTTGAACGCGATTTCGACCGTGTCTGCGTCGACGGCGCGCGTCCGCGACCAGTCCAGGTACTCGAACGCTCCCACCACCTGCAGCGCCTCGGACGCCGGATCGAAGATCTTCTTCAGCGTGAACACGACGTCGCTCGCGCGCACCGGCTTGCCGTCGGAGAACGTCGCGGACTTGTTCAGCTCGAACCGATAGAGCTTGCCGCCCTCGAGGACCTCCCAGGAGTCGGCCAGGCCGGGAATCGGCTGCAGCTCCTGATCGAGATAGATGAGCGGCGTGAACAGGTAGTCGCACACCAGGCGATCGTTGCCGGAGGCGTTGATGGTGGGGTTGAGCGTGACGACGTCGGTGTCGATGCGTCGGACGAGCGTTCCGCCGTCCTGGGGAAAGCCGTTGTCGGCCGGCGGAGGGGTGCGGGCCGGAGTACCGGCGTCGCGAACCGACTTCTCGTCGGGCATGCAGGCGCAGCACAACAGCAACGCGATGAGTGCAGCGGACCGACGACTCACGGGCCGAATTATATGCGGACCGCCGCCGCAGCGCCGCTGCGTGTTGTCAGTTGTCGGTTGTCAGTTCTCGTCGTGGCGCCTCGCCGAAAACGGCGTCCGTGCGATGCGCCACAGACAACCGACAACCGACAACTGACAACCGCAGCGCCTACTTCACGGTCGCCGTGGCCACGTTGTAGAACGAGTCGACCGCCCGCACGATGACGAACCGGCCGTCGACCGTGCCGCGATCGAGACGGAAGGTCTCGTCGCGCGAGTCGGCCAGGCCGTCCGACGGCGTGAGGCGGATCCACTTCTCCGCGTCGACCGAATACTCGACCCGTCCGATCGGCGAGAGCTCGTCGGCGATGCGTACCGTGACGTCGCTGCCGTTGCGGGCGACGCTGATGCGCGGCGCGCCGTTGTCGACCTGGAACTCGACGCCTTCCTTCGCATCGGTGAGGGCGTTCTCGGGGTTGTCGTGGGCATCGGTGGCGGCGAGGCGCAGCTCGTAGCGGCCGTCCGGAAGCTGCGAGGTGTCGAAGTTGACCTGCGTCTCCTCGATGTTCTCGCGCAGGCGCAGCCACTTGTCGCTCCCCTTCAGGCGGAAGGAGAGCGTGTAGCGGAGCTGATCGCCGTTGTCGTCGGATGCGCGCCAGCTCACGGTGCGATAGCCGCGGCGAAACATGCGCTTGCCCTGCTCGGCTGGCGTGCGGTCCCGCGGCGTGTCGAGGCTCGTGAAGATCCCGTACTCGTCCGGGTTCGTCGCCTCGACGACCTGTGGCGACGCGGGATACGCGCCGGTGATGAAGATGACGGCCGGGTCCATCACGGCGATGGCCTCGATCTCAGGCGCGACGTTGCGATTGATGTACGCGAGGCTCACGCCGTCGATGGCCGCGGCGGGCGTCGACTTGGGCATGGTCAGCTTCCACTGCACGTACTGCGCGGCCGGGGCGTTGATGCTCCCCTCGAGCGCTGTCTGCGCGGGACTCCAGGCGCTCCACGTTGCGTCGGGCGTGCGGGTGTTGCCGCTGCGGAACGAGATCGCGACGGTCGCGCCGTCGAGGTTCCGCCCTTCGACGCGATAGTTGCCGAAGCGCGAGAAGCGCTCGACGTCTTTGGCCGCGGAACGGAACTCCGGATTCTGCGCGCTGCGCGACTCCATGCGATACACGGCGCCGGAGTTGGTGGTGGTGATGACGTTGCCGGCGATGGAGACGATCTGTTTTTCCGGCACGGCGCCGACGAGAGAGAGCTCGCCGTCGCGCAGGTCGTAGATGCGCCCGTTCGGACCGGTGGCCAGCAACACGCCGCCGCTCTCGCTGCCGCTGAGGGCGTAGACGATCTCGCGCTCGAACTTGCGCACGGTCTCCACGAACCCGTCCGCCTCGATGCGATACACCTCGGACGATCCACTCTGGGCCGCGGCGCTCGCACCGGCGTCGTCGAAGGAGAAGCTCACTTCAACCGCGGACGGCTCGCCTTCCTTCTTGGCCTCGCCGGACTGCTGCTGCTGTTGCTGCCCTTGCTGCTGTTGCTGCTGCGCGGGCTTCGAATCGCGCTTCGCGGGTGCGCTCGACGGCAGCACGTTGCTCACCGCGGCCGCCCAGCCGATGCCGTTCGCATCGACGTACAACGAAGCGATCTCGTTCAGCGCCGAGTCGAACAGCGCGTGCGTGGAACCGCTGCGATCGACGGCGTAGATGCGGCCCTTGCCCGAGGCTCCGGCGAGCAGCGAGCCGTCCTTGCGGCGCGCGAGAGAACGGATGTGCGTGTCCGGCGCGTCATAGAGGACCTTGCCCTCACCGCTTGCGCTGACGCGGAACAGTTTCCCTTCCACGCCCGTGGCCACGGCCACTTCGTTGTCGTCGAGCGTGTGCATCGCCCAGATGTAGGCCTGCTGTGGATCGAAGAAGGTCGTGCCCTTCCCGCTTTCCGGATCGACGCGATAGATCTTGCCGTTCGGCGAGCTGCCCGCGAGGAGCGAGCCGTTGCTGAAGGCGACGGCATAGATCTCCGGCTCCGGCGCGGTGAAGACGAGCTTCAACTCGTCGCCGCGCAGGCGGTAGACCTTCCCCTCGTTGCCCGTGCCGAAGTAGCGGTCGCCGTTCGGCGCGCTGGTCTGCGAGAGCACGAACGGATCGGTGAACGTCGCGACCTTGCGCATGGCCGGCGCGACGCGCAACTCCCCCCGCGAAGTAATGGCAAAGCCTTCCAGCTCGCCCGCGAGAAAGTCCTCGGCATTCTGCACCCGCCAGAACTGGGGGGCGACAGCAAAACCTTGGGTGGCAAACAACAGAGCCGAGATCAGGAGCGTTCGGCGCATCAAATTCCTTTCAGGTATGAGGCATGAGGTATGAGTGGATCTCGGCGCGAGCGGCGCGGGTCGCCCACTCATACCTCATCACTCATCCCTCATACCTGCTCGTCAGAGCGCGGGCTGTACGTCGACGTCGATCTTCAGAGCGCCATCGACGATGTAGCCGAGCGGGCGGGCGTGCTGCCCGGCGGGATGGTACTTCACCACCGCCTGTGCGCCGTTCGACGTATCTGCAACAACCACGGCGCGCATCGACGGCGGGAGGTTCGGCAGATAGACGCCCGACGTCACCGCGCCCTCGCCGGTCGAGTAGAGGCCGACCGTGAGATCGGTCGCGGGACGCAGACGTCCGAGGACGCTGATGACCTGCTCGAGCGTGCGCGGGTCGGGAGGCACGAGCGAGAAATCGATCGCGTTCAGGACCGAGCCGCTGCCCACCAGCAGGTACGACGCCCCGGCCGGCTGATCGTCGGGGATGCGCACGTCGAACGTCTCGACGAACGCCTCGCCGCGGAACGGCTTGAGCACCGCGCGCACCTTGACCGTGTCTCCCGGCGATACGCGACCGTTGTCCGGCTTCACCAGCGAGGCTTCCATCAGCTTGGCGATGCGCAGGTCGTCGTCGTGGCGGAGACGGATCTTCACCGTCTCGATCTGCGCGTCCTTGAACTCGTTCGACATCAGATAGCCCGACACGAGCGCCAAGTACTGCGGGATGGCCTGGCGGGCCTGCTGTCCGGCGAATCCTTCGCGGATACGCACGGTCTCGAAGCCTTTGAGCTTGATCTCGGAGTCGAGGAGCACGGTGCGCTCGCCCGCCGCGCGCTGCGCGTTCGAGACGATCGAGTCCGTGACCATGGCCAGCATCAGCGGCGAGAGGTACGAGTGGCGGACCAATTCGACCTTGAACGTCCGCTCCGGGCCGGCGCCGTTGAGGGTCACCTCCACCGGGATCATGTCCGCCTTCTCACCGAGCTTGCCCATGATGCCGGCCGCGCGGTCCTGGCTCAGGACGCCGACGATGTCGCCGGTGTTCGAGAACTTGAACGAGCTGGCCACGCTCGGGAGCACGGTCACGACTTCCGACGTCGCCATCGGGAAGTTGATCTCGCCCATGTCCAGGAACGGATGGCCGAACGCGTAGACGTTCTCGCCGTCGATGTAGCTCACCGTGCCGCTCGCGGCGACGTTGAAGTCGCCGGTGAGGAGCACCGCGCCGACGGGGTCGCCGGGCTCGAACGTGGTCTTGTCACTCTTTCTCGCCGAAGACGACGACGCACCAGCCGGCACGGCCACGAAGCCGAGCTGCTCGAGGTGCGGAGCGAAGCGCTGGATGGTGTCCGGCGCGAAGCTGCCCATCGACATCGGCAGCGCGATGCGCGTGGCGCCGCTGATCGTGTTCATCGGCCGCGCACTCATGCTCTTCATGAACTTCTCGAACGCCGCCTCGGGTTTGCTGCTCGCCAGAGCATTGAGCAGTTCCGCGCCGGTCATGGTCGGCGCCGCACCCGCGGGCAATGCACCTGCCGGCCGCGCGTGCAGCCCGATCTTCAGCATCTCGTCGATCGGCGTGATGCCGGCGACGGGCTCCTTCGCGAACTGCCACGCGTACGCGAGCGCGCCGATGACCTTGCCGTCGATGAAGATCGGCGAGCCGCTCATGCCCGCGATCACGCCCGCACGGCGCACGACCGGATGGTCGACTCGCGCGAGGATCAGGTTCTGGCCCGGTCCGATGTTATGGAGCACGCCAAGGATCTCCACGTCGAACTTCTCGACGTTCGTTCCCTCGAAGACCGTCAGGCCGTAGCCCTTCATGCCCTTTTCGACCTGCGCGAGCGCCATGCGCTCGCCGGCCTGAGCCGGCACGGACAGCACCACGACCAGGGTGAAGAGAAGACTCAATTTTCGGGTGAGCACGTGTGACGTAACCACCTCCTTGGGCCGGTCATTTCGTGAGACGTGCCAGAAGAGTAATGAGTCACGAGGTATGAGGTATGAGTAGCTCCGCTCAGGCGCGCTCGACGCCTTAGGTTTCTGCGCTGAGCGACCCCGAGCGGAGCCCCTCATGCCTCATGCCTCATTCCTCATACCTCTATTCGTACCGGAGTGCTTCGATGGGGTCGAGCTTGGACGCCTTCGCCGCCGGATAGATGCCGAAGAGCACGCCGATCGCGGCGCAGAAGACGAACGCCCCGATGATGGCGGCGAGCGGCGTGTGCACGGCCGGGAACTCCACCCAGCGCGACACGAGGAAGCGGATGAGCGTCGCCAGCAGGAAGCCGCCGGCGATGCCGATCAGACCGCCGAGCCCTGAGAGCGTCACCGCCTCGATGAGGAACTGGACGAGCACGTCGCGACGGCGCGCGCCGAGGGATTTGCGGATGCCGATCTCGCGGGTGCGCTCGGTGACGGACACGAGCATGATGTTCATGATCCCGATCCCGCCCACCAGCAGCGCGATCCCCACCACCGCACCCATGATCAGCGTGACCATCCCCAGTGCGCTGGAGACCGCTTTCAGGATCTCCTCCTGGGCCAGGATGCGGAAGTCGTCCTTGTCGCCTTCTTTCAGCCGGTGGCGTGCGCGAAGGACGTCGCGGACCTGCTCCCTGGCCAGCTCGAGATCGGCGCCGGCTGCCATCTGAAAGGCGAGCACGAGCTTGCGCATGTTCTCGCTGCCGAAGATGACGGTCGCGGTGGAGAAGGGGATCAGGATGATGTCATCCTGGTTCTGCCCCAGCGAGCCGCCCTTCTTCTCCATGATCCCGACCACGGTGAAGGTGTTGTTGTCGACCTGAATCATCTTGCCGAGCGGCTCGTCGCCGAGGTTGAGATCGGTCGCGGTATCGATGCCGATGACACACACCCGCTTCTTCTGCTCCTCGTCGACGGCGGTAAAGAACCTCCCCCGCTCCACCCAGTGATTGACGATGTCCTGATACGACGCCGAGACCGCGAAGAGCTGCACGCCATGCCGCGCGTCACCGTGCCGCGTCTGCACCTGCGAGATGAAGATCGGCGTGAAGTCCTGAATGGATGTCGTCCCCCGCCGCACCGCCGCTGCATCCTCGATGGTCAGGTCGGGCATCTTCTGCAACAACGGATGCCGCTGCTCCCCCGGATCCGGAAACACCTCGATGAAATTCGACCCGATCTCGTTCAGGTCACTGGCCATCTTGTGCTGAATCCCCTGCACGATCGAGACGACAGCAATGACCGCGGCCACCCCGATCATGACGCCCAAAACCGTGAGGATGCTGCGCATCTTGTTGGCGAGAATGGCGCGTAGCGCGATTTTGAGGTTTTCCGTAAACATGGGGGTCAGGTATGAGGCATGAGGGATGAGGGATGAGGGATGAGTTCAGCGGGGGCGCGCGTCGCGTTGTGCTGCCACTTTTACGCGGAGGCCTCCGATGATCTTGCTGACTTCCTCCCCTTGTGACAGTGCTGCGGCCGCTGTTTCAGCGTCGATGTAGCCGAGGCGTTTAGCGAGATGGATCTGCGTGCGCAGTTCCGCGCACGAGCCTTTCGCAATCGATAAGAAACGGTGGAATTCCGCGCGGGTGCCGCGCTCGAAACCTTCGGCGATGTTCGAGGGCACCGAGATCGCGGCGCGGTGACTCTGGTCGGCGAGAGCGAAATCGCGCGAGAAGGGGCGCTGTCGCGTGAGCTCGTACACCAGTACGGCGAAATCCATCGCCTTCTCCCACGCAATGAGATCCTCGAACCGCTCAACCTTCCGACTCATCCCCTCATACCTCATCCCTCATACCTCATACCTAATCTAATGCTCGCTCACACCGAAACTTTGCCATCTCGGATATGAATGATCCTAGCCGCCTCCTTCGCCACATCATCCTCATGCGTGACCATGATGATCGAGTTGCCGCGGGCGTGGAGCTCGTGGAAGAGGTCGAGGATTTCGCGGCCGGTCTGGGAGTCGAGGTTGCCGGTGGGCTCGTCGGCGAGGAGGAGGGACGGTTTGTTCACCAGCGCGCGGGCGATGGCCACGCGCTGGCGCTGGCCGCCGGAGAGCTCGTTGGGCTGGTGGCTCATGCGGTCGCCCAGGCCAACGGCGACCAGCGCTTCTTCGGCCTGGCGGCGGCGTTCGGCGCGCGGGATCTTGGCGTAGACCAGCGGCAGCTCGACGTTCTGCAGCGCCGTCGTGCGGGCGAGCAGGTTGAAGGTCTGGAAGACGAAGCCGATCTTGCGGTTGCGGATCGCGGCCAGCTCGTCGTCATTGAGCGTCTCGACGGGGACGCCGTCCAGCAGGTACGAGCCCGAGGTCGGCGTGTCGAGGCAGCCGATGATGTTCATCAGCGTCGACTTGCCCGAGCCCGAGGGTCCCATGATGGCGACGTACTCCCCCTGCTCGATGGTCAGATTCACGCCGTTGAGGGCGAAGATCTGCTGCGGACCGAGGTCGTACACGCGGGTGAGCTCGGTCATGGCGATGAGATGGACGGGCTGCGTTTCGGGGAGTGCGCTCATTTGTCTTCGTCCTCGTCTTTCGACGTCTTCTTCTCTTCTTTCGTTTCCTGGATGGCCGCGGCGTCCTTGAGCTTCTTCAGCGTGCGGAACGGGCCGGTGATGATGCGGTCGCCGTTCTTCACGCCGGACAGCACGGCCACGTGCGTCGCGTCGCTGATGCCGGTCGTGACTTCCACCTGCTTCGCCTTTCCATCGGCGGAGAGCAGGACGTACTTTTTCTTCGGGGCGTCGGCGTCGTCCTCGTCATCCTTCGACGCGCTGCGCTCGACGACGGACTGGATCGGCACCGCCACCGCGTTCGGCGCGCTGCTGGTGACGATCGAGACCTGCGAGGTCATGCCGGGGCGGAGACGCTCGTCGGCGTCGTCGATCGCGACCTTTACCTTGAAGTAGCGGATGCCCGCGCCGGCGCCCTGACGCACAGCAGCGGAGCTGCCGATCTCCACGACGTGGCCGCGGTACTCCTTGTCCGTCACCGCGTCGACCTTGATCTTGGCCGGCTGCTGCAGCTTCACGCCGACGACTTCCGTCTCTCCCACTTCCGCCTCGACGAGAATCTGCGAGAGGTCGGCGATGACCGCGATGACCGAGCCGGGATTGTTCATCGTGCCGGTGACGACCACCTCGCCCTCGCGCGCGTTGAGCTGCACCACCTTGCCGTCGAGCGGCGAGACGATCGTCGTCCGCGACAGGTCCTCCGCCGCCGACCGCACTCCCGCCGCGGCCTGATTCACGCCCTGCTGCGCCGAGGCGAAGGCGGCGCGGGCGTTGTCGTACGCGAGCCGCGACTGATCGAACAGCTCCTGCGCCTGAATGCCCTGCTGGCTGAGGCTCTGCGCGCGGCGGTACTGCGACTCCGCGGTCGCCATCGCCGCGCGGGCGCGCTGCACTTCCACTCGGCGGCTGGCCAGCTCCGCGTTCAGCCGGTCGCGCTGGGCGACGTAGAGAGGCTTCTCGAGCTCCACGAGCTTCTGGCCGCGCCGCACGATGTCGCCTTCCTCGAAATACAGCTTCTCGATCTTGCCGACGATGTGTGCGGAGATGTTCACCTTGACCTTCGGGTCGATCTGGCCCGGCGCGGTGACGACCGCCTCGATCGTGCGCGGAGCGACGACGGCCGTGTAGACCTTCTCTCCTTTCGGCCTGCGTGTCCGAACGCTGCCGAAAACGATCAGTGCGATCAGGCCCGCCGCGCCAGCGATGATCAGCCAGCGCTTCATCGCCTATCCCTTCATCCGGGCCGCGCCGACCGCGGCCATGCCGACTTTCAGGACCACCGTCACCAGGTACAGCACCACGATGATCGCGGCCGACTTGCCCTTCGAGAACTTCGACACCTTCGAGAAGCCGGTGGCGAGCAGGAAGATCGTCCAGATGATGAAGATGTCCAGCGACGCGAGCAGGGCGAAAAGCACCGGCTGCTCCTTGTAATCGACGAGGAACGCGGGGTTGGTCATCATCACCGCCTGCGCTTCCTGCGGGTCGATGCTGCCGCGCATCATGATGATCACCGTCCCGATGATGCCGCCCAGAAGGATGCGGGGAAAGTACGCGTAGAGGACGGTCGACAGCGACTGTTTGAAGTCTCCCGCGCCGCCCATGAGACGGAAGGCACCCCACAACACGAGCGCGATCAGGACGTAGCCGATGAGCATGAACAGTGGCGCGAGATAGCCGGCCACCTTCCCCATCGCCTTGGTGATGCGGCCCATCCGTTCGATGTCCGAGTCGGAGACGTTCGGATTCTGCTTCTGAATCATCTCCGCCTGCTGGGCGATCATCGCGTCCATGTCGAAGTACGGGACGACCAGCACGGTCGAGACGATGGTGATCAGCGTCAGCACGATCAGCGGCACGAGGATGTCGGGCTTGCGGGCGATGTCCGCGAAGGTCTCGTCGGGAGAGAAGAACACTCCCGTCATGCGCTCGAAGAAGCTCTTCCGTGGCGCGGCCGGCACGACCGGCTGCGCCGGTGCGGTACCGGCCGTGTCAATCGTCATTTGGTGCTGTCCTCCGTCTGGGCGTTGGCGGCGTTCTGCCGGACACGATTTCCGTAGTACAGCCAATTGTACTTGTCCAGCCACTGGCCCAGGCCGGGTTCCTCGATCTTCTCGGGCGGAGCGACGTCGATGTTGTGGATGGTGAGGATGTCGCCGACGGCGCGGTGGAACGCGGCCACGGCCTTCTGGTAGCCGATCAGAGCGAACAGCTCACGGACGCGCGCGTCGCTGAGCTGCTGCTGCACTTCCAGCACCTGGAAGTTGGTGGTCATGCCGTTCTCGTAGCGCTTGCGCTCCGCTTCGACGTTGCGCTCGGCGGCGTCGCGCGCGGCGCGCGTGGCGGAAATGGTCTGCGCGAACGTATCCACGGCACGGGCGGCGGCGCGCACCTCGACGGCGATGTTCTGCTGCGTCTGGGCCTGGAACGTCTGGGTCTGCTCGAGGTCGAGCTCCGCGGCGCGCGCGTTCGCGCGAGCCTGGATGTTGAAGATCGGGATGCCGAAGTTGAACCCGAAGGAGAAGCCCGGGTAGTCCAGGCCGAAGAGCTGCGAGAAGGTGTCGGTGTACGGATCCTTGACCGTGATCGGATCGCCGTTGGCGTCCACGCCCGTCACGCGGCGGCCGGCCTGCGCGTCCAGTCCGTACGCGGCCAGGAAGTCGAGCGCCGGCAGCACCTGGTTGCGTGTGTACAGCGCCTGCACGCGCGCGTTCTCCGTGATCAGGCGCTGCTGGTCGACCTCGGGACGGTTGGCGTAGGCCTGCTGCACGGCCTGATTGAAGTTGATCGTCATCGGCGTGTAGGAAACGTCGTCCGTCGGCACGATCGGGCGTTCCCACTCCGACGTCGGGAGGTTCAGGAGCGCGCGCAGGCGGTCTTCCGCGTTGCGCACGTTGGCGACGCTGCTGATCAACTGCTCTTCGGTGGTGGCGATGGTGACGCGGGGCTGGAGGATGTCCAGCGGCGCCGAGGCGCCGACGTCGATGCGGATCTGGGTGATGCGGGCCTGGTCGCGGGCCAGGAACAGCGATTCCTTGACCACGTCGACGGCGCGGCGCGAGTAGACCAGGTCGAGGTAGGCCTGCTCGGTTGCGCTGACCGTGTCCATGAGCGCCGTCCGGAACGCGCCCTCGGTGATCCCGAGGTTGTTGCGCGCGACGGTGATGCCGCGGCGGGTGATGTCGATGCCGAAGTCGCGAAGGAGCGGCTGGTTGAACCGCAGGTCGATGTCGTTGCTGTAGCTCGGATTGACGAGGCGGGCGCCACCGATGGCCGTGGCGCGACCGGTCGTGACGTCGAGGTCGTAGAAGCCGCCCGTGGGCAGGAGCTGGTTCACCCCGGCGGTGAAGGTGGTGGAACGGCCGCCGCCCGGCTCGTCGGGATCATTCGTCGGCGTGCGGCTGCTGCCGTGGGTGAGGCTCGCGTCGGTCATGAAGTCGAAGATGCCGTGCGAGGCGCGCAGGTTCTGGCCGACGATGCGGTACTCGTAGTTCTGCAGTTGCACGCCGAGGTTCTGCTGCACGGCGAGCCGGATCGCTTCCTCGAGCGAGAGACGCAGCGCCCGCGAGTCCTGCGCGTCGCGATCGGTGTCCGCGGTCACGGTCTCGGTCGTGCGCTGCGCGGGCCGCGTGGCCTGCGCGAAGAGCGCGCTCGCGGTCAGCGTCGCGAGCAGGATGGTGATCAATCGTCGAACAGCGGTCATGCAAGTCCTCCCAGACACGCCTCTTGTACGTAAGGATGAGTTGATGGTTTCGAAAAGCGAAACGATCGGGCCGCGCGATTCTAGAACAAACGCATCTGCGGCTTTCCACGCAGAAACTCGGCCCGGATGCCCCGGCGCCGCAGCTCTTCCGCGAAACGCCTCGAGCCGTGGGTCACGTAGATCACACCCGCCCGCGATCCCACGGCGAAGGCGATCAGCTCCCGGAAATCGGCGTGGTCGGAGAGGGGCAGGCCGTGATCGGCGTCGCGGGTGCCGTGCAGCGCCCACCCCGTGAGCGCGATCGTCTCCCGGCGCGGCACCCGGCGCACCTCGGCCGTCATGTGCGGCGGCACCAGCAGCGCCTTGCCGCGGAGATCGGTCGTCGATCGATGGCCGAAGAGCGATGCCTGCCTCCCCCACACTTCATACGCTCCCAGATCGACTCCGTTGCGCTCGTAGATCGCCGAGATGCGCGCGACCACGGGATGCATGACCAGCTGGACGCCGGAATCGCGGAGCATGGCCGCGGTCTCCTGCGCCTTTCCGAGCGAGTACGCGAGCAGGACCGGCGTCCTGTCTCTTCTAATGATGGCTCTGACGAGATCGACGAGGCGATCTCTGAGCTCCTCGCGCGAGGGGAACTGCCAGCGCTCGTCGCTGCCGTATGTCGACTCCATGATCACGACGTCGGCCTCGGGCACCTCCGCGCTCTCGGCGGTGTACGAGGGCGAGAGACGAAAGTCGCCCGTGTACGCGAGGGCGTGCTCGCCGTTTGACACCCGCACCATCGCCGATCCGAGCACGTGTCCGGCGGGGAACAGTTCGACGTTCCACTCACCGACTCTGTGCTCCTGGCGATACGGGAGCTCGGTCCCCTTCAGGTCGTCGCCGCTGCGCGCGCGGAGGAAGGCGGCCGTCGGCGCGGTGGCGATGAAGTGCTCGTGCCGCCCGATGTGATCCGCATGCCCATGCGAGATGATCCCGATCTTCCGCGGCTCCGCCGGGTCGAGATAGATCTCGCTGTTGGCGAGCCGGATGTCGGGATCGGTCTGGAAGAGCCGCACGCCCGCCCGCTAACGCGCGCTGCGCGCGCGATCATCCATGTTGCCCCCCCCCCGGGAGCGAGACGCTCCCTGTTCAGCCGGCGGGACGCCGGCGTTCCGCTCGGGCAGCATTGGAGCGCCGGCGTCCTCGCCGGCTGGCCCGGCGCCGTCCCAGCGCCGGTTGGAACGCTGGCGTCTCGCCGGCTGAGCAGGCGGCGTCCCGCCGCCCGGGAGCGAGACGCTCCCGGGTCAGCCGGCGGGGACGCCGGCGGTCCGGGGGGGAGCCGCCGTCCGGAGGCCCTCGGGGTCCTGGGCGGCGGGCAACGGCTCTCCCGCGAAGTGACACGCCGCGAATTGTCCCGGCTTGTGCTCGAGCAGGGGCGGCACCTCGGTCTTGCAGATCGGGAACTGCGCGATGGGGCAGCGCGTGTGGAACACGCATCCGCTGGGCGGATTGAGCGGCGTCGGGATATCCCCGCTGAGCAGGATGCGGGTCTTCTGCACGGTCGGATCGGGAACCGGCACCGCCGACAGCAGCGCCTTCGTGTACGGGTGCAGCGGATCGTCGTACAGCGAGCGCCGTCCGGCGAGTTCCATCACCTTGCCGAGGTACATGACCGCGACGCGTGTGGAGATGTGCTCGACGACGGAGAGATCGTGGGCGATGAAGAGGTAGGTCAGCCCCAGCTCTTCCTGCAGATCCTGCAGCAGGTTGACGACCTGCGCCTGCACGGAGACGTCGAGCGCGGAGACCGGCTCGTCCAGCACGAGGAACTTCGGATTCGTGGCCAGCGCTCGAGCCACGCCGATGCGCTGCCGCTGTCCGCCCGAGAACTCGTGCGGATAGCGTTTGCGGTAATCGGGACTGAGCCCCACTTTCTCGAGAAGCTGCGCAACGCGGTCCGTGCGCTCGGCCTTGTTCATGCCGCCGTGGATGATCAGCGGCTCGGCGACGATCGTGCCGACGGTCATGCGCGGATTCAGCGACGCGTACGGATCCTGAAAGACGATCTGCATGTGGCGGCGCATGCGGCGCATGTCGCCGGCGTTGAGCTCGAGCAGGTTCGTGTTCTCGAATTCGATCGTGCCGTGGCTCGGCTCGATCAGACGCAGGATGCACCGGCCGACCGTGGTCTTGCCCGACCCCGACTCGCCCACCAGGCCCAGCGTCTCGCCGCGCGCCACGCCGAAGCTGATCCCGTCGACGGCTTTCACGTTCGCCACGACGCGCGCGAGCACGCCGCGCTTCACGGGAAAGTACTTCTGCAGATCGCGAACGACGAGCAACGGCTCGCCCTTGCCGATCGGCACCTTGGGCGTCGTCTGCGGCGCGGACTCCTCGCGCGGATCGTGCGTCGGTTTGGCATCGCGATCGATCTGCCGCGCGGTCTGATCGGCGGGCGTGGGCAGCCCGCCGGTGATGGCCGGAGCAACCTTGTCGTCGCCGGCGATGAACGGCTTATCGGGCACGCGCGCCCTCCATCCTCTCGGGATCGGCCTGGTCGCCGTGCAGATAGCAGCGCGCGCTCTGTGCGCGCTGGACCGGCATCAGCGCGGGCTCGTTGCCCAGGCAAATCTCCATGACGTCGGGGCATCGCGGGTTGAACTTGCAGCCGCGGGGCAGATTCGTGATCGGCGGGACCATGCCCGCGATCGTCGCCAGGCGTCCCGGCGGCGGGTTGTACGACGAGTGTGCCTCGGCCGCGGTGCGCGGCGCCGCTTCGTCGGCTACGGCTTTCTCGATGCTCGGCAGCGACTTCAGAAGGCCGCGCGTGTACGGATGCGCGGGATTCGCGAACAGCTCCCCCACCGTCGCCTCTTCGACGACACGTCCCGTGTACATCACGACGATGCGCTCGCAGAACTCCGCGACGACGCCGAGATCGTGCGTGATCAGCAGGACCGCCAGGCCGAGCTTCTTCTGTAGACCGGCCAGCAGCTCCATGATCTGGGCCTGGATGGTGACGTCGAGCGCGGTGGTGGGCTCGTCGGCGATCAGCAGCTCGGGATCGCACGACAAGGCGATGGCGATCATCACGCGCTGGCGCATGCCGCCGGAGAGCTGGTGCGGGTAGTCGTGCAGGCGTTTGTGCGGATCGGGGATGGAGACCAGCTCGAGCATCTCCCCGGCCTGCTTCCAGGCCTCCTTCTTCCCCACCTTGCGATGGATGCGGATCGCCTCGGCCACCTGCGAGCCGATCTTGAAGACCGGGTTGAGCGACGTCATCGGCTCCTGGAAGACCATGGCGATGTCGTTGCCGCGGACGTCGCGCATTTCGCGCTCGGTCACCTTCGCGAGGTCGCGCCCCTTGAAGAGGATCTCGCCGGCGGTGATCTTTCCGGGCACGGCCACGAGGCGCATGATGGACATGGCCGTGACGCTCTTGCCGCAGCCCGACTCGCCGACGAGAGCGACGGCCTCGCCGCGGCGCACATTGAAGGAGACGTTGTCGACCGCATCAACGGAGCCGTCGGCCGTATAGAAGGTGGTGCGGAGGTTTTTGACCTGCAGCAACGCCTCGGCCGGATTCACGTCGAGGTCGGCGACGCGGGCCCCGGTCATCCCTGGTACTGACACGGGGCGGGATGGTAGCAAGAAGGATGACAGCGCGGCTCAGGCTTCTTCGCCGGGCGCGCCGGCGAGGAGGTCCCGCGCCGCTTCTTCGTCCTCGACGCGCACCCAGAACTCGACCGGAGCCCCGGCCATCGTCGGGACCGCGCTGTACCCGCCCAGCACGAAGAGATCCTGCGTCGCCTGGTTCCGCTTCATGAACTCGATCCCGGCATCGCGGAACAGCGATTCGATGAGCGGCAACACCGCGGCGTTGCCGCCCTCGAAGATCTTCACCAGCTCGATGTCATGCCCCGGCTCCTCGGGCGCCGCTGCTGCGGCGGCGACGAGATCGACGTCGCAGTCGGTGCAGCGCGTGAAGCCGTCGCGGTACTCGGTCTCGCAGTTCGGACAGTTCATCCCGATAGCTTACCGCCGCGCCAGCCGTCCCAGCGTCGCTCGCACCTCGGGCACGCCGAGCGCGAATCCGACTCCGAAGTACACGACCCCGAACACTCCACACACGACGATCGCCTCCAGGATCTTGTGGAAGGGCACGAAGCGTTCGACAGCCACCGCCGCGCCGCCCGCGATCAGCGCGGCCAGCCACAGCTTGATCATGTGCGCACGTTTCGGCTCACCTGATCCGAGGCGGCGGCGGATGCCGTGGCGCAGGAGCAGGAACTCGATCCATGAGGCGATCGCCGATGCCGCCGCGATCCCCGCGACCGCGAGCAGCTCGTCCGAGGCCGGCGGCAGCGGGAGGCCCAGCGCGCGGACGATCTCCGGGAACATGAAGCGGAGAGGAAACGCGAACAAGAGCGCGAGCGCGGCGCCGCCGATCACGCGGGCCAGGGCGATGCGGAACGGCGTCCGCGTGTCGTGCAGCGCGTAGAACGTCGACGAGTAGAGACGCCCGAGGGTCGCGGCGAGGAGGCCGATCGATGCGGCGGCCAGCGTGTACCAGACGATGAGGGTGGTGTTCGCGTTGAACTTGCCGCCCTGGTACAGCGCCGCGACGATCACGCGTCCGATCAGCACGAACGCGACCATTGACGGGATCACGAAAAACGCCACCTGGCGCAGACTACGGTCCAGGCGCCCCCGCAGCGCGGTGCGCACCTCGTCATCCGTGCCGGTCTCCCCCGACATCTGCGGCAGCTCCGCCGCGGCGACCGACATGCCGAAGACGGAGATGGGGAGCATGTAGATGGTCTGCGCGTACACGAGATTCGAGATCGCGCCGATCGGCAGCGCCGCGGCGATGAACGTGTCGATGTAACTGCTGATCTGCACGACGCCGCGGCCGCCGACCACGGGCACGATGTTACGGAAGATGGTCCGCACCGGCTCGAGCGCGCGATCGAACCCGAAGGAGAGATGCCGCGCGTGCCGCAGCACGAACGGGACTTCCAGCCCGAACTGCAGCGCGCAGCCCACCAGCGTGCCCCAGCAGAGCGCCTCCGCGAGCGGCGCGCCGCTCCAGCGCATCCCGAAGATCACCAGCGTGGCGATGATGGCCGCGTTCCACAACACCGGCGCGACGTACCCGATGAAGAACTGGCGATGCGTGTTCAGAATCCCCAGCGCCCACGCGTACAGCACGAGCAGCCCCACGCCGGGAAAGATGATGCGCGTGAAGCGGATGGCCATCTCCATGACCGGCGGATCGAGCCCGGCCACGGTGATGCCGAGAATCAGCGGCGTGAAGACGACGCCGAGGACGACGACGGCCAGGACGATGAGCACGAGGAAGGACACGAAGACGCCCGCCACGCGGTCGGCGACCTTGTGCTCGCCGCGCGAGACGAGGCGCGAGTACACGGGGATGAAGGCCGCGGAGAGCACGCCTTCGCCGAGGAGGTTCTGCAGGAAGTTCGGCACCTTCATGGCGACGTTGAAGGCGTCGGTCGCGGCGGAGGCACCGAGGTAGTGCGCGATGGCGGCGGTGCGAATCAGGCCGGTGAGACGGCTCAGGAGGATGCCCGCCGCGACCAGCGCGGCGTAGCCTCCGAAGCGTCTCCCCGCGGGCGGAGGCGGGGGCGGCGGCGGCTCGGCGGTCACCACAGACGGGTCGGAGACGTCGGACACGTCGGGATAAGATACCTTGCTTTCGATGCCCACTCGACCCATCCGCATTGCAGGTGCGGGACCATCCGGACTCGCCGCCGCAATCGCGCTCGCACGCGCCGGCCGCGCCGTGGAAGTCCATGAGGCCAGACGCGATGTCGGCACCCGCTTCATCGGCGACCTGCAGATCATCGAGGCCTCGTCGGAGCGCGAGCCCGTGCTCGACTTCCTGGATCGCATCGGCATCGACCGCAACTTCTGGATGCGTCCCGCGCACGCAGCCACGTTCTACGACTCACGCGACAAACGGCGCAGCGTGAAGAGCGACGAGCCGTTCGGATACTTCATCCGCCGCGGCGCCGAGGAGCACACTCTCGACCGCGGCCTCCTCGCCCAGGCCCAGCGCCTCGGCGTCAACATCATCTTCGACAGCCGCATCAGCGAGGCGGACATCATCGCCACCGGACCGTCGACGCCCGACGGCCTCGCGCGGGAGATGACCTGGCATACCGACGATCCGGAGCGCGTCGACGTCTTCTTCAACCATCACCTCGCGCCGGGCGGCTATTCCTACCTGTTTATCCTTGAAGGGCTGGCCACGTTCGGATGCGCGATCGTCGCGGACTTCAAGAAGATCGACGAGTACTTCGAGCACTCGCTGCAAGCGGCGCAGCGCATCGACCCGTTCACGATTCCCGAGGAGACTCGCACCGGCTACTCGTACATGAACTTCCATCTCAAGCGGCAGGCAACGAAGGACGGGGCGCGCTTCGTCGGCGAGGCCGCCGGATTTCAGGACTATCTCTTCGGCCTCGGCATCCGCTACGCGCTCACCAGCGGATGGCTGGCCGCGCGCAGCATCCTCGAGGATCGCGACTTCGACGAGCTGTGGCAGCGCGAGCTGGGAGCGAAGCAGGAGACCTCGCTCGTCAACCGCTTCCTCTACGAGGCGGGCGGGAACGCGGGCCTGGGCATCTTCGTGCGCCAGGCCGCGCGGGCGAAGGACTTCAACCGCTACCTGCACGGCTGGCACTCGAACACCTGGTGGAAGTCGCTCCTCGCGCCGGTGATCCGGCGCGCGTGGCGTCACTCGGGACGCTGCATGCACAAGCCCGGCGACCACTGGTGCCGCGCGCGCGACACCGCGATCAAGGTGCCGCCACTGGGGCCACTCACATGACCGGCCTCGACGCCGCGTACGCGCACTGCCGCGCCATCGCCCACAAGCACGGCGCGAATTTCTCGCTCGGCTTTCGTTTCCTGCCGAAGCGGAAGCGGCGCGCCGTCTATGCGGCGTACGCCTTCTGCCGTGTCGCGGACGACATCGCCGACGAATCCGTCGATGAAGGACGCGGAGCGCGCCTCGACGCCTGGCAGCAGGAGCTCGACCGCGCGTACAGCGGCACGCCCACCGATCCCATCACCATCGCCCTCGCCGACGCCCTGCAGCACTTCGACATCCCAAAGAGCGCGTTCGTCGCCCTGATCGACGGCTGCCGCCAGGACATGGTGAAGACGCGCTACGAGACCTTCCAGGAGCTGCTGCAGTACTGCGAGCTCGTAGCCTCCTCGATCTCCGACATCTCCCTCGCCATCTTCGGCTATCGCCAGCCGTCGGCCATCGAGCACGGCCATAGCCTCGCCACCGCGCTGCAGCTCACGAACGTGACCCGCGACATCGGCGACGACCTCACCCGCGACCGCGTCTACCTGCCGGCCGAGGAGCTGCGGCGGTTCGGCGTGACGGAGCAGGATCTGTATGACCGCGCCGAGAACGACCGCGTGCGGCGGCTGATCGAGTTCCAGATCGAGCGCGCCGAAGGCTACTTCCGCGAGGCCGAGCCGTTGCTACACGAGCTCGACTTCGACGCCCGGTTTCCCACCCTGCTCATGGGCGGCGTGTACGCGACGGTCCTCTCCAAACTGCGTAAAGACCCGCTGCTGGCCGTGAGAAAACGCCTCTCGCTCTCCCCTCTTCAGAAGATGCTGGTGGTCGGAACGCGCGTCCTGCGTCCACACTTCGTTTGAAACCGCCGGATAATCGCTCACGTCACAGGTCGCGGATGAGGTGTCGACTTCTGCTGTTGCTGTTGCTCGCGGTCCCCGCCGCGGCGCAGGAAGTGGCGACGGCGGTGGTGCCGGTCGTGGGGAGCGTCTTCGGCGCGACGATGGTGCGTTGGAAGACGGACGTCGAGATCGTCAACGACACCGGCTCGGACGTCGACTTCGCGATGGAGCTGCCGTTGTCAGCCGAGCTCGCGGAGATGGCCACGCGCCTCCCCCGCGGCGCGTCGCTGCGCTATCCCGACGTCACCGGCCAGCTCTTCGGCATCGATCACGTGCTCTCACCGCTCGTCGTGCGCACGTTCGGACGCCGCTCGGTCACCGTGCGCGCGAACGTCTACGCAGTGCACGGCGCCGGGCCGCCGTCCGCGCTGCAGCCCCTCACCACGATGTACGGCTCGTCGTTCTATCCCGTGCGCGTGCTGGACGGCCTCGCCTTCAGCGACGACTTCCGCACGAACATCGGCCTGGTGAACTTCGGCGAGCGCGACGCGGACTTCGTCCTCGCGCTGCAACGCATCCCCGGGCGCACGATCGCGGTGTCGCCGGTGCGCGTGCGCGCCGGATCGCTGATTCACACGACCATCCAGTCTCTGTTTCCGCTGATCTCGAAGGGCAGCGGGTTCCTGGTAGTCGTGGAGACGCCGTTCCCCGACACGTACGTCTACGGGTCGGTGATCGAGAGCGCGACGCAAAGCGGAACCTTCGTCGCGCCGCGCATCCGTTGATGCTCTGCTCTTTACAGTTTATCCCGCGCGGAGACGCGGGATCTCCGGTTCACCTGCGCGTCCCGCGCAACAGGCGCGTCCCGCGAAAGTGCACCCGAGATCCCGCGTCTCCGCGCGGGATAAACTGGTGAAAAGCCGGGTAACATTCGCACCCGATGAGCGACGAGCCCGAATACCTGATCTGCCTGCAGTGTGAGACGCCGACGTATCAGTTCGAATACGCGCACGGCAAGCTCGCCACCGTGATCTGCAATACGTGCGGCAACGACGACGTCACGGATTTCATGACCGAGGCGGAGCTGGAAGAGCACTCGTGAAGCCGGTCATCATCGGAATCGCCGGCGGCACCGGCTCGGGCAAGACCACCGTCGCGCGCGCGATCTACGACCGCGTCGGCAAAGACCGCATCGAGTGGATCTCTCACGACTCCTACTACCGGAACTTCGAGGGCCTGAATCCGCACGAGCGGCATCACATCAACTTCGACCACCCCGACGCGCTGGAGACGGAACTGCTGGCCCGCCATCTGGACGTGCTCGCGAAAGGGTCCGCGGTCGAGGTGCCGATCTACGACTTCACGACGCATTCGCGCAAGGACGAGACGCAGCGCGTCGAGCCGCGGCGCGTGATCATCGTGGAAGGCATCCTCGTCCTCGGCGAGCCGGAGCTGCGCAAGCGCATCGACATCAAGCTGTTCGTCGACACGCCGCCCGACATCCGCTTCATGCGCCGCCTCGTGCGCGACATCAAGACCCGCGGCCGGAGCATGGAGTCGGTGATCGAGCAGTACACGACGACCGTGCGCCCGATGCACGAGGAGTTCGTGGAGCCGTCGAAGCGCTACGCGGACCTGATCATCCCCGAGGGCGGCGAGAACCTGGTGGCCATCGACGCGATCATCGCACGCGTCGAGGGGCTGGTTTGAGTCGCTGACGCTCGGGGGGACGACGAGAGCGCCTCCGGCGGGCCGCCACGGGCGGCAGCGCTTGTTGCCTCAGGCCGTCCGCACGCCTTCGCGGGAATCGCGCCTGTCGTGAGTGCATGGGCAACGTAAGCGCTGCTGCCGGCCGGGCCGGCCCGCCGGAGGCGCTCCACGTCGTTCCCTGAGCGTCAGCGATACACGCGCCCGTCCTTCACCACGTGCACGACGTGCCGCAGCGATGACATGTCGGTCAGCGGATCGCCGTCGACGACGATAATGTCCGCGAGCTTGCCTGGCGCGATGGTGCCGAGGTTCGGCTGCTTGAGGAGTTGGGCGGGCCAGAACGTCGCGGCGCGAATCGCCTCCATCGGCGGCATCCCCAGGTCGACCATGGTCTTCAGCTCCCGCCAGGTCGAGTCGAAGTGGAAGTTGAGCGGGATGCCGGAGTCGGTGCCGACGATGATCGTCACGCCCGCCTCGCGAAGCTGCTTGAATTTGTTCGGCAGCGTGGGCAGCCGGCGCGACACGAGCCGAAAGTAGTCGAGCCGCTGCGGGTCCTTCAGCGAGTCGCGCACGTCGCGATAGAGATCCGCGGGGAGATCGCGCTTGAGACGTTGGTCGTCGATGCGTTCCGGATTGCGCACCGTCTCGCCGGCCAGGAACAGGCCCTCGATGGTCGGACACCAGAACAGCGTCGCGTTGCGCTCGCGCATCATCTGCAGGACGTCTTCGTCGTAGCCGGGCTTCGTGGCCAGGCCGGTGTGCTCGAAGCAGTCGACGCCGGCGCGCAGTCCCTGGCGGATCTCCTCCGCCCGATGCGCGTGCGCGGCCACGTGCTTGCCGTGCTTGTGGGCCTCGTCGACGATGGCCTTCACTTCGTCGAGGGACATCTGATCCTGATCGATCAGCTTGATCACGTCCGCGCCGCCCTGCACGATCGTCCGCACTTTCTTTCGCGCGTCTTCGGGATCTTCCACGATCCATCGGAAGGCGGCATCGAGCGGCGTGTTCGACTTCTGCAGGAACGGTCCGGAGACGAACATGCGCGGTCCCGGGATCTCGCCGCGCTCGATGCGGCGCTTCACCGCGACGATGTCCTCGAGCGGCGCTCCGAGATCGCGAGCGGTCGTGACGCCCGCCATCAGCAGTTGCTTCGCGGAGATGGGCATGATCGTGTCGCGGAACATGGGCGGATAGGTGCGGTCCCAGTGGTCGTAGTTGCCGTGGCCGAGGATCATCAGATGGACGTGCATGTCCATGAGGCCGGGCATGACCGTGTAGCCGTTGGTGTCGATGACCTTCGCGCCCTGCGGGATGGGCGTGGAACCTTCGGTCCCGACCGCTTTGACGGTGTTGCCCTCGATGACGACGACGGCGTTCTCGAGCGGCGTTCCGCCGTAGCCGTCGATGAGGCGGCCACCGGCGAGCACGAGCGTCTGGGCATGGAGGGATGAGGCCAACAGGAAGAGTGCGCAAATTATTGTGACGACACGCATCAGCAGATTTCCCTTTCGCGTGTGTAACTTACAACTTTTAACAGCAATCTCGGAATCGGCGGGCGCAGCCGCGGGTTGCGCACTCCACGCGGAGACCGCCCGTTGACCGGCCGGGACCCGCGAATTTAGAATGAGGCGCGCCACAGGGTTGTCCGCGCCACAGCTCACGACAGAAGGGGGGGATTGGGGAATGCCTCTCGTACACGTCAAAGAAGACGAGACATTCGAGAACGCGCTTCGCCGCTTCAAACGTAAATGTGAGAAGTCGGGGATTCTGTCCGAGCTGAAGAAGCGCCAGCATTACGAGAAGCCGAGCACGAAGCGCAAACGGAAAGCGATCGCTGCACGGAAGAAGGTGCTGCGCAAGCTTGCCGAGGAGAAGCGTACCGGTTACTGATCGAGCTCGCTCGATTGGTTGAAGCGCCCGCGAGAGATCGCGGGCGTTTTTGTTTTTGGCGCTTCGCGCTGTTGCTGTGTTGCTGGTTCCTGGGGTTCTTTTCGCGTGAATCGCTCGCTCGCAACGCGGCGCCTAGGAACTCGCGACGCGCCATTCGTTCGTCCCTGTGGAGCGGCGGCCGCCTTCGGCCGCCGTCGTCTCTTTTCGGCGGCCG
>DATLOL010000010.1:0-18591 GCA_035536275.1 Thermoanaerobaculia bacterium | reverse complement strand
GATCGGGCACTTCCTCCTCCTCGAGCCGGCCATCGACCAACTCGCCCGGCTCGTCCTCGTCCATGGCGGCCCACTCCTCCACCGTCATGGGACGGCCGAGTTGAGGCAAGGCCGGATGCAGTGTTGCCGCGGAAGACATGGTTCGGCAGGATCGTAACACGCAGGCTTAGCCCTCCGCCCTGTCACGCCGGAGGTCGCGGGTTCGAGCCCCGTCGGTCCCGCTAAACTAAAGCTCTCATGCGCCGCGACTTCGCGGCGTTTCGTGTTTTCAGAGGGTCGCTTAGAAAATTGGAGACTCGCAGAGTCACCCGCAAGGTCGCGATTTCGCGAGCGAAACTTTGCGTAGACCCGCGACCAGAAGTGCGAAATGTTCGCATTTCGGCGCGAGTGTTCCTCGGAAAAAACGCGTCACGACGGCACTAAAAGCGAGCGCAGAGCGCGGGCGCGACTGCGGCGACGGTGTGAGGTGCGGCCGTTCAGCAGGGCGCGGATCGGAGCGCGAATAGCGGCGCGAGAGGTTACGCGAGGTCCCGCATCCAACGCCAGCGCCCCGGCGAGGGCATGGAACGGTTCCCGCCGAAACCGGTGAAGCGGGTCAGACCTTTACCGACCCGACACTCATCGTCGGTGCGATGAAGGTGACAGCGCTGCACTTGCAGGAGCTGTGGTCGAGGTGTGAAGTATCGCTCCCGCCGCGTCAACTCGCTGCAATCCTGGGGCGCACTCTTCTACACTTCCGTCTGGGAGAGGAGACGAGGATGCCGTACGGGAGGGGCAGCGACATTCCGCCGAAGCTTCGCAAGAAGCTGGACGAGGATCCACAGCTGGCCGGCGCCGTTGTACTCACGGCAGCCGACTTCAGGGTCTGGTTTGAAAACAACAACCTAGCGTTCTTTCCCGAGTACACGGATCACGGGGCGGATCACATTCGATACGTCCTGGAAGCCGCGTGCTACCTCATCGGCCAGGGATCCTGGCGGTTGCTCACCGCCGCGGACGCAGCGGCGCTGGTCCTCTCCACGCTGCTTCACGACTGCGCGATGCACTTGAGTGAGGACGGCTTCATCCGGCTGGTCACCGAAGGGCAGCCGCCGGCGCCGGGCTTTGACGATCCACCGTGGCCGCGCCTATGGGGTGATTTCCTTCGCGAGGCGAGCCGTTTCGACGAGCGCAAGCTCAAGGCCCTCTTCGGCGACAGCCGGCCGACGCGCACGCCGCCTCTCGCGCGCGAGCAGATGACCTACTGCGATCGGCTGCTGATCGGGGAGTTCGTCCGTAGGCATCATCCTCGGCTGGCTCACGAAATCGCACTGCACGGCGTGCCGGGACCGCAGCAGCAAAGACTCACACTGCGCGAGGTACCGAACGACTTCGCCGATCTGGCAGGCCTCATCGCCCGGAGTCACGGGCTCTCCATACGCGCGGCGGCGGAAATGCTTCCCGAGGCCGACCGCCGGCTGATGCACGACGTTCACAGCGCTTTCATCATGGCCGTGCTGCGCATCGCCGACTACATCCAACTGCAGTCCGGCCGCGCACCGGAGCAGATCCTCAAGGTGCGCGCGTTGATCAGCCCCGTGTCGCGTCTGGAGTGGAAGCTTCACAAGGCGGTACGCGAGATCCAGCTCATCGACAACGACCCCGAAGCCCTCCGTTTCCGGGTCAGTCCCGAGAGTGCGACCGAGTTCGTACGGCTGCAACGTCTCTTTGCCTCCATCCAGAGAGAGCTCGACGAGTCGTGGGCGGTCATGGGTGAGGTCTACGGCCGATTCCGTGAGCTCCGGGACTTCGGCCTGAAAATCCGGCGCGTCAAGTCGAATCTCGATGATCGGAGATTCGCCGCGTCCGTTCCTTACATTCCGATGGAGGCGGCATTCACGACTGCTGGAGGTAACGTTCTCAAGCTGCTTATTGGTCCTCTCTACGAAAACAGACCGGAGATCGGCGTGCGCGAGCTAGTGCAGAACGCCGTCGACGCAGTGCGCGAACTGAAGGACTACGGGGCGAATGCGGCCCCGAACGCGGCTGACGGCGTGGACTCCACGATGCAGGGCGACGTCCTGGTGTCGATCATCGATGCAGGCTCCGGGAACTCCGTGCTCTCAGTGCGCGACCGCGGGATCGGTATGACTGCCGCGACCATCACCAACTACTTTCTCTGCGCAGGCGCGTCCTTTCGCCAGAGCGACTACTGGCGTGAGCATCACACAGACGGGGAGGGCCGTTCGCGCGTTCTCCGCTCCGGCCGCTTCGGAATCGGCGTTCTAGCCGGGTTCCTGATCGGCGACCGCATCGAGGTCATCACCCGTCACGTCTCGGAGCCGGAGGGGATCTCCTTCACGGCCGACCTGGAGAGCGACATCATCGAGCTGAAGAAGGGCCCGGCTCCGGTCGGCACGACCATCACCATTCCTCTTCGAGATCCTCGCGGGGCATGGCTCCGTTTCGACCCGGACTGGGATTGGTATTGTCTCGCCGAGCCGAGCGTGCTTCGCCTCTACGGCGGCCGCGTTCTTGACCAACGAGATACATGGCCCGCCGAGCGCGAAGAGGCGGCGCAGTGGCGATCGCTCGAGTCCGGCGGTCTCACCGTACGCTGGTCCTATGAGCACCGGAGCGTGGCGAGTCTTGCCTGCAACGGCATTCGGATCTCTGCGCGCGAGGACGAGTCCAGGAATGAGGAGGAGGACCGATATCGACACGTGGTGGCGATCGACATGGCCATTGCAACGCCGAAACTGTCAATCTTCGACCGCGAAGGAAGACTGCCGCTGAACCTTCAGCGTACCAAGTTGGCGGCCCGCGGCTTGCCCTTCGAAGACGATCTGGCCCGTGAGATTGCCAGAGACGCCTTGGCTTATGCGGCGGTAGCCCTTCCCTCGGAGCCGTCACGGGTGTTCGAGCGAAGTGTCAGTGTCTATTACCCCGGCATCGTCACGGGCGACAGAACGCTGGTGATGCCACACTTCTTTGCCACTCCTCAAGGATGGGCGCCGTTCGATCCGATGGCCTTCGCGTTCTTTGACGTCGACCGGGTCGTCATCGGCATCTCCGGCACTGAGCGTCCGCTCCGCTTCTCTTTCGGCGTGACGGGACATCACATGGTGCCATGGCACGTATCGTACAGTTCGGAGCGGGCATGGCTACATACCCTCTTCGATCACAGCGGATTCGCGCGGATGAGCCGAGGAATCCAGATTGTGATGGCCAAGTCCGTCTTCCATGAGCTGATTCGAGAAGAAGAATTCAATGACTGCCGTATGGACACTCTGGGCAGGAACGTGCTCGTCAAAAAGGGCACTGATTTCGAGCTCTCCTTCGACCCGGCAGACATCCAAGACCTCGGAAGCGACGGCAAGGTCGTCGAGGTCCTTCTCGCCAAACCGCTACGGCGCTCGTCGAAGACGTCGCGCGTGGAGACGCTGCTGAACGTCTGGCGCGACATCATCGGTATCCCGGCTGTCCCCTTTTCTCACGACGAGCGGCGGGCGATCCTGGAGAAGGAGGAGGTCAGACCATACGCGGAGGCATACCAGCGCAGGCTTCAGCAGTAGCTGCAGGCGAATCGAGCGCGACCTACACTCGCCGCCGCGCTGGAGAAAGCATGCGGCTCAGGAGGACGGCGACCGGCGAAACCACTTGGCAAAGTACAGCTTCTGCTCGCCGACCGTGATACACATGCGGCCGGTGTAGCTATCGTCCGGTTTACGTGATCTCGCCGAGTTCTGCTTCGGCCAGTCTGCGGTCCTTATACCGTCTTGCCGTCGTCTGCAGTCGGCGACTTCGCAGTCACTCTTCTTCGGGTCGCTTGGCATCGGCCTTGGCCGGATCCTTCAGATCCTCCTCAGTGAGGCACACGCCGAAGTTTACGGTTAGCCCTCCGGCCCTGTCACGCCGGAGGTCGCGAGTTCGAGCCCCGTCGGCCCCGCCAATCTAAAGCTCTCATGCGCCGCGACTCGTGGCGTTTGTCGGCGACGTGAGCGGGAAAACGACCACGCAAGGTTCCGCACAAGATGCGAGTTTCAGGGGCCGTAAGCCACAGGCGAATAACAGCGCAAATCGCGAATGTTCCACGCGAACGGCCCATTGTTTCACGTGCTGAAAAACGTGCGAAGAGGGGCGCGAAGGCGCGCGAGCGAAGGCTTGAGGGACAACTGCAGCGCGGGATGCTCACGCAGTTGCGGGGCGGGGCGGCAATGATATGGCGGTTGACGGTGGCAACCCTGGTGTTCCCATCGTCTTGACGACGGCGAGCAGATGGCGCGGCGGGAGCACCATGCTGGTGCCGACCTCCGGAAAACCGTCAAATTCATCAACGCTCCACCAGCCGTGCATGCGGATGCCCGTAGACCGCGTACGCGATCCATGAGGCATCGGTTTCCGTCGTCCGCGCCTTCTCCCGCGCGTCGATGACGGCCCCGGAAAGCGTCTTCCCCGCACGCAAAGCGTCGTAGAAGGCGCCGGAGAAGACCGTCGCTTCGTGGTCGCCCACGGACCAAAGCGGCGCGACGAACGCGCCCGCGCCACGCTCGATGAAGGCGGCGGCGAAGCCTCCCAGGGACGTCAGCGACGCACGGCTCTCGCCGACCTGGCAGGCGTTGATCACCACCAGCGGACGCGAGCCATCGTTGCCGAACTTCCCGTGCGAATGAACGACCACGGCCTTGAGCATGGCTGGGTAGTACACACCGTTCACGACGCGGCCCTGCAGCATGAGCTGCGCGTCGGCGGCGTGCGTGTCGTTCGCGCCGTGACAGGAGTAGTGCAGCAGGTCGAAGCCGCCGGGCTTGCCGAGGAGCTCGCGCACCTCGTTGAGCTGGGGTGTGACCGGGGAGGCGGCAAAGGTCGCCTCGAGATACGCGCGCTCCTTCTCCGCCTCCTTCAGCACGTACTTCTCGACGGGATAGCGTGGGATGACGTAGCGCGCCTGCCCGTTGTGCACGCGCAGCGTCGCGGGCGGCCAAGTCCCGTACAGCCATCGCACGAGGCCGAGCTGGCCGAGAAAGAGCGGCTCGTCGGGCAGGACATCGCCCGGCGCGTGGAGGTGCAGCAACTCCCAGGGCAGGAACGGCTCGGTGGAGACGACCATGATGCTCTTCAGCGAGTCTCGCTGCTGCCAGAGCAGCGCCTGCAGCTTCTCCGGCACGAGCTTGTCGAAGAGGCCCATGCCGAAGGAGCGCACGTCTTCAAGGAAGTTGCGCGCATCGTCGGCGTTGCGGCCCCAGTAGCTCTCCAGCTCCTTGTAGATGGAAAGGACGTACTCCTCGCGCGATCCTTCGATCGGCTTCGAGTCGTAGTAATCGAGCACGCCGATGCTCGGCGCGCGCAGCTCGAAGTGAAGCAACGTCTTGCCGCCGCGCTCCAGTTCCAACACCGTGAGCTGATCGAACTCCTCCGTCTGCTCCGGCTCCAGCGCCCTGGCCTCGGCGGTGACGACCTTCCTCCGCGGTTCCGCCTGCTGGACGATCGTCGATTTGAGGACGAGCGTGACCAGCGGCGCGGGCCCTTGGCGCGCAACGATCCAGAGCTCGCCGTCCCCTTGGTCCGTCGGGATGACGTCGAAATAGCGGGTGACCGTCTCCGTCAGCTCTTCCGGCTTCAGCTCGAAACGCGACTCGCCGTCGACCTCGAAATTCTTCCGCGGAATGATCTGTAGGACGAGGGCCCGGTCGCGCGCGATCGAGGCGCTGCCGGTCGCGCCCGTGGCTCCGTCACGGATCTCGATCGCCTCGCGAGAGATCGTCACCTCCACGGTGGCGTTCTTCTTCACCTGCACCGCCGCATCCATCTGCGCGCCGAAGTGATAGAGCGGAGATTCGGCGGCGCCGGGATCGGCCACGGTCGCAGCCGGTGCGGCGAACGTCGGCATGGCGCGTTTGGCGAGCACGCGCTCCTCGAAGCTGGAGGGATTGCCCGCGACGCGCGCCAGGGAGATGAGGTCGTCGGACGGCGAATCGTCGTCTGAAACCACACCGATGGGCCTCCCCTCGTGCATCACGATCCGCAAGTTCGACTTCGAAGGCTTCAGAGAGAGCGGCCGGTTCACCCTCATCGACTCGCGAAGCCCGAGCGAGAACTCTTCGGCCGAAAATGATTCGTGCAGCGTCCCTGCGGCGGTCGCCGTTTCGCGCACGACGTAACTCGGCACGGCCTCGTCAATCAACACACGCAGGTCCTCCGCCGACTCGCCGGAGTCCACGACGAGGATGTCCGTGTCGACCGCCGCCGGCAGCGTCGGCGCCGGCGCGACCCGCGTCACCGTCACGGCCGGCTGCGGCACGGAGATCTGCAGCCACCGCGCGAGCGCGTTCGCCGTTTCGGACTGGGCGAAATAGTTGGTGTGATAGACGCGGGCGTTGGCGCCGCCGAACGTGATCTGGTCCTTGAGGAAGCCGCCCGTGGCGGCGTCGATGGAGGCCATCGACGGCACGTCGATGACCAGGTCATTCGGCGCGTTCTTCATCAGCCGGTCCACGAATCCGTCGGCGAGCGCCTTCCAGAGCCGTGACGGCATCTCCTGCGGCATCCCCGACTGCGCCTTCGCCTCGAAGGTGCTGCCGATCCACGTATAGAACGTCGTCGCCGGCGTCGGCTGGCCGGCATTGCCGCGATTGAGCTCCTTCACGAACCTTCCGCCCGGCACCTGCGCCTCCAGGCCCGGAACGATGTCACTCGTCGCGGCCTCCGCGAGGTACTTCACGAGCGAGCCGAGAATGGTGATGCCCTCGGCGAAGCCGGCAGCGATCGGCGCGGCGGCGGGCGCGAGGCCGCCGATCAGCCGGAACAGCATCGCCGCACCGTTCGTGTAGAGATTGATCAAATCATTCCAGTTCTCCCGCCGCGCCAGCTCCGTCCCGGCGTTCGGCACGCCGGCGAAGACCGCTTTCTTGAAGGTGGCGTTGAAGCCGGACGACGGCAGGAACTGCTCGGTCATGGAGCGGAAGACCAGGCCGCCGCGGCTGTGCGTGATGACGTCGAACCGTGGCGTCCCCTTCCACTCCACAGTCCGCAGCGCCGCGAGCATCGCTTCGGCGTTCTTCTTTGGATCCTCGCTGAGTGTTCGATGGTCGTAACCGATGACGGCGTCGTACTGCTCAACGGCGGCATCGAGGAGCGCGCAACCCCACGGCGCGGCCGTGAGCGCGCCGAACCCACCGCGCGTGCTGCTGAACGTGCCGTGGACGAAGAGGAGGACGCGTGGCGAAGGCTTACCGTCCAGCCCCATCCCGGCGAGCGTGTCGACGTTCCGCCAGGAAGTGATCGAGGAGCCGCCGATCCGCACCAGCGACGGCTGCACGTGGCGCTCGAGCCGGTCGGCCAGCACGCCGGTGATCGCGCGAGCGAGGAAGCGAAGGACCAGCGCGCGGACGCGGCCGAAGACGAACGAGGCCAGCGAGCGCGTCGCGGACGCCGCGGTCTCGGTCGGATGGATGTCGATCACGAACGTGACCGTG
This sequence comes from Thermoanaerobaculia bacterium, assembly GCA_035536275.1. GTDB lineage: Bacteria > Acidobacteriota > Thermoanaerobaculia > Gp7-AA8 > Gp7-AA8 > QHVT01. The sequence continues at coordinate 11,137 of DATLOL010000010.1, read as the reverse complement.
GTCGCGGCCGGCGCTCCGGAGCGCCGCACGGTCGCAGGGGTAGCCGCTGAATGCGTGGGGCGCGTGACCCATGAATAGAAGCCGTCCTGTTCGAGCAGCACGGCCGCCGCCTCGCCGGGCGCGAGCGGCACGTCGAGGCGCATTGGTTGCTCGATCGCCACCGCCGCACCGGCGCTGCGCCGCGCGCTGGCTTGGGGCGTTGGCGCGGGCGCAATCTCGACGACCTCCATACCGGCGGAGGCGAGACCGCGGAGGAGCTCGTCCTGTTCGGGCGTCGGCGCGTCGACGATCAGCTCGGGACCGCTCGGCAACCCCGCGGACCGCCGCATCCGGGGTGGCTCTGCGAGCGTGTATGACTCGGGAAGAGAGACGACGATGTCACCACGGATGAATTGAGGCATGACGGAGTTTATTATCGCCGCAAGAAGCGCCTGTCATTGCCAAATTCGCCAGCGATGCTCCTTATTTGCAAAGAGAAGGGTGCATCTTGTGGCGCGAAAGCGCTTCCGTTGTAGTTCGTGCAGGTTAGCCCGGAGGTTAGCCCCGGCTTAGCCCTCCGCCCTGTCACGCCGGAGGTCGCAGGTTCGATCTCCGTCGGACCCGCAATATGAAAATCTCTAGACGCGATCGGCGAGCTCCTCGACGCCGAGCATACCGGCGAGATGGCCGCCGGCCGCCTCATCGGCCGGCCGGATCACGGCCGCCGGCCGGCTGCCTATACGTAAGCACACTACCCTTGCGAATAAGAGGCGAACGCTGGCGACGGAACCGTGCACGCTTCGGCCCGGCGCGGAGCCGGTGTTCGTCGGAGCGGGCGAATGAGCATCGAGCAGACCGTCGAGCGTTTCTGCGATGCCTGGAACCGCCACGACGCCGGAGGCCCATACGACCAGTCGCGCCCGCCGCCCGTATCCTGATGCATATGAGCTCACTTCCTCCAGGCCGGGACGGCATGCCGCTCCTCGGCGAGACTCTCTCCTTCGCGAAGAACCCGTTCCGCTTCATCGACGAGCGCCTCACGGCCCACGGCCGCATCTTCCGTTCGAGCGTTCTCGGACGGAAGACGGCAGTGATCGCCGGTGCCGACGCCGCGGGAGCGTTCATCGATCCCGCCATCGTCATGCGCGAGGGCTCGATGCCGCCGCACGTGCAGGAGCTCTTCGGCGGCCGCAGCCTTCCTCTGCTCGACGGCGAAGCGCACGCCGCGCGCAAGCGCACGGTCCTGCAGGCCTTCGGGCGCGACGCGCTTGCCGCGTATCTGCCCGTCATTCAGAAGACCACCGAGGATTACGCGGGGCGATGGTCGAAGGAAAACGAGATCCGCTGGGTCGACGAGATGAAGCGGCTGGCCATCGAGGTGATCTGCAGCACGATCATCGGCATGCCCCGCGGTGAGGAGATGGATCGCCTTCGCCGCGATTACGGCGTGCTGACCGCCGGTTTCGCGGCACTGCCGATCAACATCCCCGGCACCCGCTATCGCAAGGCGCTGCAGGCGCGCGATCGCATCTTCGACGTGCTCCGCCGCGTCGTGCGCGAGCGGCGCCGCGTCCCCACGAACGACGGCCTCTCGCGCATCCTCGCGTCGGGCTCATTGAGCGACGAGGACGCCGCGCTCGAGCTCCATCACGTCGTCATCGCCGGCTTCATCGTCTGGGCCGAGCTGGCGGCGATGGTCAGGCAGTTGACCGACCACCCCGACGTCCGCGCGAGACTGAGCGCGGAAGTCGCGGGAACGGGTGGGCTGACGCTTGAAGGATTCTCGTCCATGCCCTACCTCCTCCAGGTCGTGAACGAGGTCAAGCGGCTCTGCCCGATCATTCCCGCGGTCTTCGGCAAGACGAAAGTGCCGATGACGTTCGGCGGTGCGACGGTGCCCGCGGGCTGGATGGTGATGTGGGCCGTGACCCCGAGTCACGTGGACCACGGTGTCTACAGCGACCCGCAGAAATTCGATCCCGACCGCTTCTCCCCCGGGCGCGCCGAGGACAAGCGTCACGAGCATGCGTTCACGCCGCAAGGGGCGGGCCCCGTCACCGGCCACCGCTGCCCGGGCCTCGACTTCGCCACGTACTTCATGTGTGTCTTCGCGGTCGTCCTCCTGCGCGGCTACACCTGGGCGCTCCCGGCGCAGAACTCCGATCTCGATTGGAGCAAGACCCCGCCGGAGCTGAAGGACGGGTTGCGCGCCGCGGTGCGGCCACGGTAGCTACAGCGTGGTCACCCTCGTCGGGATGTCGTCATGCGCGCGGCGCTGTGGTCCACCGTCGAACGCATCACCGTCGACCCGTCGCCCGCCACGGCGAGCGCCGAAGTTCTCGTCGAGCTTCGCGCGCAGAGCTCACCTCACCTGAACGGTGCGCTCGCGCGTCATCTCGGACGCTACGCGAGGCACGCGCGAATGTCCTCGACCGTGAGCTGCGGATACTCCACGAGTATGTCTTCCACGCTCAGGCCCGACGCGAGGAGGTCGACGATGAGCGAGACCCAGATGCGATGTCCGCGGATGCACGGCTTGCCGCCGCAGATCGCGGGAACGATCGAGATCCGTTGCAGCAACTCCTCGTGAGTCATCGTCCAGAGTGTACGCCGGACGCGAATCAGTTCGACGCCGCCGCGCACGCGGACGCCGGCAGATTCGACTGCTGTCCGTTCGTGGTCATCCACCAGTAGTAATAGTCGTTCGCGAATTTGCTCTCGACCGGCGTCGCTCCGGACCAGAGCATCCCGCAGACCTTGCTCGGGTCGGAGCAACTCGACGCGGCCACGAGGACGACCGTCGGCTTGGTGCTCGTCGGGCACTTGCAAATCGCTCGCGTCGGGTCGCGCGGGTCGACCTCGCACTTCGCGCCGTAGCACCAGGCCCACTGGGTCGACGCAGGACAACTGACCGTGGCGCTGCCGAGGTTGAACAGGTTCGAGTAGGTCGAGGTGAGGTCCTTCTGGCGATCCTCACACGAGTTCGGACCGAGGTTCCAGCCCGTCTGGAGGATGCAACCGCACGGATAGAGATTGTTCGCGTCCGGCTTCTTCTCGCACGGCGCCTTGATGCAGAGCGCATACGTGCCGTTGCACATCGTCGCCGGACTCGCGAAATCGGCCGGCTTCTTCGGTTCCTCAGCGGCAATGGACGGAGCTACGGCCAGCAGGAGCACCGCAAGTATGTTTTTCATGATGGGGAGATCGTACGCCTGACGGCCCCATCCTCACAAATCCCCGGGCTCGCAACGGCGTTCGGCTCTTGCTGACGCCATTCCGGTTGCCCGACACGCCGCCGGATTGCTAAGGTGCCGCCGTGCCGGTTCCCCGGGTGACAGTGCTGCTGGCGGTGTGCAACGGTGAGCCTCACCTCGGCGATTCGATCCGATCGATACTCGGGCAGACCCTTCGCGATCTCGAGCTGCTCGTGGTCGACGACGCCTCGAGCGACGGCTCGGCGGCCACTCTCGCTTCGTTTCGCGATCCGCGCCTGCGCGTCGTGCGAAACGAAGAGAATCTCGGGCTCACGCGCTCGTTGAACCGCGGCCTGGCGCTGACCGGGAGCGAGTATGTCGCGAGGCTCGATGCCGACGATCTGTCGTTTCCGGAGCGGCTCGAGCGGCAGGTTGCGTTTCTCGACGCGAATCCCGAGGTTGGCGTGGTCGGAGCGCAGGGCATTCCCATCGACGTCCGGGGACGGAGACTGTCGCGGGTGGGATGGTGGCACCGTGAATGGCGGCGACCGGCGGGCGGTGCGGCATTCGACTGGTACCGGATGTTCGACACGCCATTCATCCACTCGAGCGTCATGTTCCGCCGGGCGCTCGTTCGGGACGAATTGGGTGGCTACGACGAGTCCTTCCTCCTCTCCCAGGACGCGGAGTTGTGGATGCGCGCCGCGCGCCGCACGCGGATGGCGAACCTCGACGCACCCCTCGTGGCGATGCGCATCCGGCCATCGTCGTTGACCGCCGATCCGGCGCGCCGGAAAGAGCGCGGCACACGCGAGCAGAAAATCGCCATCCTCCGCGCCGCGATGACCGACGTCTTGCGGGACAGCGATGTTCCGATGCGAATCGCGGAGACGTGGATCGACGTCAACGACGCCGCGGCGGCGGTCTCGCCGCAGGCCATCCGCGTCCTGCGCGACGACGTCGACTCTCTCGCCGCGCGGTTTCCGCGCGAGCGTGCCATCCGTCGGCACCGCGCGTCCATGCTCGCCCGGATGATCGAGAAAGCCGCTCCCGGCAGCCGCGGGCTCGCGCTCGCGTTGCTGGCCGGCCTCGTGCGTCTCGATCCCACGGGTGCGCTGCTGCTCCTTCCGCGCGTGGTGCTCCGGCTGCTGTTCGGCGACCTCCCGTTCCGCTGGCGGCGCGCGGTCTGGAGAAGGCGGACCGCGTGAGGATCCTCCACCTCGCGCCCACTCTGACGGGCGCCGGAGCGGAACGTCAGTTGGCGGTCCGCTGCGTGGGATTGCGCGACGCCGGCGACGACGTGATGGTGGGCTACCTCCACCACGGCCCGGGTACGTGGCCGGCCGCCGTGCCTGGGCATCGGTTCACGTCGCCGGGAGCCTGGAACCCGGTCCTGATCGCGGAGATCATCGCGCTCATCCGGCGGTGGCGCGCCGACGTCGTACATACGATGCTCCCGCTCATGGACGTCGCCGGCGGCATCGCCGCCGCGATCGCGGGCGTGCCGCTGGTGATCGACGAGCCGAACTCCGGCCCGTCTTACGCGCGCGACGTCCGGTCGCTGCTGCGCGTCGCCGTCGCGCGCCGTTACGCCGCGACGGTCATCGCAAACTCCTCAGCCGGGGCCCGGTATTGGGAGAGTGTGGCGCCGGAGCTCCCGACGCACGTCGTCAGGAACTCCGTGCCGTTCGCCGAGATCGCCGCGACCAGGCCCGCGGCGCGACCGCCGCACCGCTTCGTCGCGATTTACGCGGGCCGGCTCGAGCCGCAGAAACGCGTCGACGTTTTTCTGCGCGCCTGCGCCGCCGTCATGGCAACGCGCGATCTCTTCGTCCGCGTCTGCGGCGACGGTTCGGAACGAAAGGAACTGGAACGGCTGGCGATCGAGCTCGGCATCGCCGCTCGCGTCGAGCTCACCGGCTTCGTAACCGATGTGTGGCGCCATCTCCGCGCGGCCGACGTCTCCGTGCTTCTCAGCGAATTCGAGGGGGAGCCGAACGCAATGCTGGAGTCGTTCGCGGCGGGCGTGCCTGTGATTCTCTCCGACACCGAGTCGCACCGCCCGTTTGCGCACGCTGCGCTGCTGGTCCCCCTCGGCGACGTGCACGCAACCGCGGCCGCAATCGAAAGGGTTCTCGACGGCGAGGCGCACGAGCGCGTCCTCGCCGCGTCGCAACTCGCGGCGACGCGTACGGCCGAGGCGAACGTCACCGCGTGCAGGGCGGTGTACGCCGATGTCGTGTTGCCGCGCCGGCGCGGTCTCCACGTCGGCATCGACGCCTCGAACCTCCGCTCCGGCGGTGCGATCACGCATGTCACCGAGTTGCTGCGGCATGCGCGGCCCGCGAGCCACGACATCGCGCGCGTGACGGTATGGGGGGGCGCGTCGACGCTGGCGCGTATCTCCGACTGGCCGTGGCTCACTCGCGTGCACGTGCCCTGGCTCGATCGCGCGCTCCCGTGGCGCGTCGCGTGGCAGGTCCTGCGCCGCCCCCGTCTGACGCGGCGCTGCGATGTGCTCTTCGCACCCGGGGTCACGTCCGCACGCGGCTTCGAGCCCTACGTCTCGATGTCGCAGAACATGCAGCCGTTCGATGGACGCGAGCGCGCGCGATACGCGCTCTCCTGGGCAGCCATGCGATTGTGGCTGCTGCGCTGGCTGCAGCCTCGCGCGTTTCGGAAGTCGGCGGCTGTCATTTTTTTGACCGAGTTCGCCCGGGACTGGATCGGGACGAAGGCCGGGATCCGCGCCGGGCGTTCCTCGGTCATCCCCCACGGTGTGGCAGATGGATTCCGGCAGCCGCCCCGGCCAGTTCGGCCACTCGCGTCGTACAGCGACACCGACCCGTTCCGCATCGTGTACGTGTCCGATTTCTATGTCTACAAACATCACGCGACGGTCGCCGAGGCTGTGTGTCGCCTGCGCGGCGAGGGGCTGCCGGTGATGCTGGAGCTGATCGGCGCGCCGGTCGAGCGCGCGGTCGTGCGGCAACTCCAGGCAACGCTTGCGCGGCACCCGGCGGCGGCGCGGGCCGTGCGCATCATCGGCCCGATGCCGCAGGACGAACTGCCGCGGTTCTATCGCGATGCGGGCGCGTTCGTGTTCGCATCGACCTGCGAGAACCTCCCGCTGACGCTGATCGAAGCGATGGCCTCGGCGCTCCCCGTCGCCGCCGCCGCCGAGCGGCCCATGACCGACATCCTCGGCGACGGTGCGGTCTACTTCGATGCCGAGGATACGCAGTCGGCGACGGAGGCGTTGCGCGCGCTCATGACCGATGCGCACCTGCGCGATCGTCTGGCCCGCACGAACTACGAAGCGTCAGCCGCTTACTCGTGGCGCCGCTGCGCGGATGAGACCTTCGCCCTGCTCGCCTCCGTCGCGCGCGGGCGCGAGTCGGTCACCGATCTCCGGGAGCGCGCCGCGCGGCCGCCGCGATCGCGGCGGCAGGTGCGAGGATGATTCCGAGGTAGACCGTCTCGCGGAGGCGAAACAGCGTCCCGAAGTTCGTGACCGCGTACGCGAGCGGCAGGGCGATCAGGAGTGTGAACGCGATGAGCATCCACACGAGCGGATCGCGGCTCGCAGCGCGGAAGCGCCTCGCGATGACGGCGATGGAGACGAGCAACGCTATGTCGAACAGGATCGTGTCGACGTCGGTCAGCCAGAGAAATCCCCGGCCGCCGCCGATGTGAAACAGACCAAGCGCTTCACCGATGACGCGCGGCAGGAAGATCGCGGCCAGACCGGTCGCCAGCTGCGCCAGGAGTCCGTGTCGCGGTGCGTGCGGCGCGGACGATGCGGTGACCTGCGGATGACCGCTGTCGCCGATCGTCTGTCGCACGACTCGCCAGCGTTCGCCGCGATGGCGCAGGACGAAGGTGACGCTGCCATCGACGCGATGCCGGCGACTCTCGCGTCGCCACTGACCCGACGCCGTGGCCGTGGCGCCGTCGATCGTGACCCGAACGTTGTCGATCGCGACCCTCTCCCCTTCCGACGAGGCAGCGAGCGCGCCGTAAACGTCACGCACCTCGTCGGGACCGCCGGCCACCCTTTTCCCGTCGTTCCAGAGCTCGACTTCCGGCGTGTCGTCGAAGTTCGCGAGGATGGCCTCGGCGTCGCCACGGTTCCAGCCGTCGATGATGCGCGCGACCACATCGCGGATCTGGGCATCGCCGGCCGTTGTGGATGGCGGCTCGGGTGGAGGCGTTGATCGCGACGACGGCTGGATGACCGTGCGGCCGCCGCTCTCGTTGAACGCATCGCGGGCAGCGGCGATCTCGCTGCCGAGGAGGGCCGGCAGATCGGACATCGTCGCGAGCGTGGTCGCCGGCGTCAGCAGCGCGACGATCGGTTGCGGCACATGACCGCGGCCGCCGGCGAGCAGCGCACGCGACAGCAGCAGCGCAACGCCCGCCGCCGCGACCAGCGCGATCCCTTTCCGTTCACGCGTGCGCAACGCCGTGGCGAGCAGAAACGGCGTTGCCGCGATCAGGAGTGCGAACGCGACGTACCAGCGCACGCCGCTCAGCGCCGCGAGCAGGAGCACGAGCAACGCGCCGCGCGCGGCGACGCTCCGCCATCGCGGCGGTCCGATCCAGAGGTTCTGCCACGCCGCGCAGGCGAACACGAAGGCCACGACCAGAAGCTGAAAGAACGTGTCCTTCAGCGGCTGCAGCGACCAGAGCACGAACGACGGAGAGAGGCTGATGGCGGTGATGGCGACGGCGGCGTTCGTCCAGCGGCGCAGCAGCGCTATGCAGCCGAGGTAGCAGAAGAGATTGATCAGCAGGCCGGTGGACGTCACGGCGCCGAGCAGCAAGGTCGCCAGGGCCAGGAGCTGCGCGTAGACGACCGCGGGCTGCGACGGCGACATGCCGGCGATGGCGGCGACACCTTGCGACGACGCGGCCGAAGCGTTCGCGAAGTAGCCGAGTGCATCCACGCCGAAGAACCACAAACCGTTGCCGGCCTGCAGTGCCGTCAGGAATGGCAGTCGCGCCCACGAGATCCAGAACAGCAACTGCCCTGCAATCGCACGTGTCAGGAATCCGGCCGCGACCACGAGCCGCAGCCAGAGCTGCGGCGGGCGCGCGGCGCGCCAGAGCCGGAACAGAACATAGCCCGCACCGATCGCGGCAAGCGTCTGCAGCACCGCGATGGTCATCACGACGGCAACAGTCCGACCACGGCAGCACGCGCCGCGGCGCCCGTCGATGCGGCGATCCCCTCGAGCTCATCCGCGAAGACTCGCAGCGGATCCGGCGGCACGATCGCGCGAATGCTCTCCGCGGCGCGCGCGCCGATGGCGCGCCAGTCGCCGCGGCGCTGCCAGGCGCGCTCCATGGCCTCGTCCAGAGCATCCTCCGAGGGCGCCGCGGCGACGAACCCGGTCAGTCCGTCCCGCACTACCTCGGCGTTTCCCCCCACGTTCGTCACGATCGGCACCCGTCCGCTGAGCATCGCCTCGACGAGCACGATCGGCAGCCCTTCGCATCGCGACGGAAGGACGAGGGCATGATGATCGCGCCAGATTGCCGCAACGTCATCGACGTGGCCGGCGAACGCGACGCGGTTCAGTTGGAGGCGCGAGGCCATCTCGGCGAGCGCGATGCGGTGCGGGCCGTGGCCGAAGAACGTCACCGACAGCGCGCGGGATCGCCACCGTTCCCGCGCCAGTACGCGCAGGAGGATGTCCTGCCCCTTCTCCGACGGCAACAGCCGTGCGACGCAGGCCAGCCGCAGCCCGTCGCCGGACGGCCACGTGGCGAGCGGCGCGTACGGCACTCCGAACGGATTGCGGGCGATGGCGGCGTTGTCGAGCGGCGCACCGAGTTGCTCCTCGGTCAAGCGCCGATTGTGCTCGGATACGAAATAGGCCGCGACCGCGTTCGTGTAGGCGGCGCGCATCGCCGGACGTTCGGCGTCGGAGGGCCAGCGCTGGTCGGTCGCCTTGTGCGCGACGATGACGTAAGGAAGACGCAGGCGACGGAGGACGGCGGCGAGCGCGGTGCCGTCGACATTCGTGCCGAGGGAAAGGATGACCAGATCGGGACGCGCGCGGGCGGCGGTGACGCGCAGCCGCAACATCTGCAGCAGCCGCGCAAGCGGCGCGGCGTAGAGCAGGAGCGCGGAGAAGGCGCGGCGCGGGACGAGCGGCATGCGGGCCACTTCGACCACCCGGCCGCCGCGTTCGCGAAGCGCGCGCATGGCGGATTCGCCGGTGCCCCGCAGAAGCTTGAACGCGGTGACGGGATGGCCTCGTTCGGCCAGCGCATTGGCGGTGCCGCTCCAGAGGTGTTCGCTGCCGCCCCAGGTGAAATTCGACGAGACGAAGAGAAATCGGCGGGGAACGTCGGACGCCATGGACCGGACGCAGTATAAAGCGTCGTGCGTTTCAGCGTCGCGATCCGGGCGGGCGAATGGTGGGAGTACAAGATCGCGCCGGCTCTGGCGGTGTTCTACGGCACGTTGTGGCTCGTGCAAACGCCGGTCGCGGCGTCGTGGCGCGCGGCCGCCGTGCTGATCATCGCGCTCGCTGCGGAAGCAACGTACGTGAGCCTGCTGAACGACCTCACCGACCGCACGGACGATCGCTCCGCCGGCAAGACGTTGCGCCCCGGGTCGCCGGTCGCCCTGGCTGTCTCGCTGGGCGTGGGTGCGTGGGTCGTGTACCTCTGGCGGCACGATGCGCTCCTCATCGCCGCGTACACCGGCGGCTGGCTCGCGTTCTCGCTGTACTCACTCCCGCCGTTCCGTCTGAAGACGCGCGGATTCGCGGGCGTGCTCTGCGACGCCGCCGGTGCGCATCTCTTTCCCGCTCTGACCGCGGTGCTCCTCGCCTCGCGCGAGCGCGACAGGTTCTGGCTCGCTGCCGTTGCGGTATGGGCGCTCGCGAGCGGCGTCCGCAACATCCTCTGGCATCAACTGCGCGATCGCGACGCGGACGTTCGTGCGCACGTGGGCACGTTCGTCGTCCGGCACGGCGTTCCCTCGGCGATCCGCGTCGCCGCGTGGTGCGCGTTTCCGGCGCAACTGCTCGCGCTCGCGGTGATGCTCTGGCGGCTGTCGAGTGTCTGGCCGCTCGTCGCGCTCGTGCTCTACGCGCTGCTGATGGCGTTGCGACCCTACCGCTGGGGCCTGCGCGCGCGGGTCGTCGCTCCGGAGCCGCGTTCGTTCGTCGTGTTGAACGAGTACGACGAGGGCTATCTGCCGGCCGCACTGCTCTTCGCGTCGGCGTTGACGCATCGCGCCGACTTCATCGTGCTGGCCATGCACCTCGCGCTGTTTCCTAGGCACACGATGCAGAACGTCCGCGAGCTCGGCGGGCTGCTATTCCTGCGCCGGCATGCGCGCGATCCAGCGTGACAGCGCCTCGAGGCAGAACGCGGTCGTCAACGGCTCCGAGCCGCGGCCGTCCCACTCGTCGCCGTAGACGATCGCACGCGGCCATCCGCCGCTGTCGAGTTGCGTCTCCAGGATCGCCGCAATGTGCGCGTCCGCCGGTGCATCGCAGTCGAGCAGGACGGCGGCGGCGAAGGCATGGTCGAGCGCCGTTGCAGGCTGAGCGGACTGCAGCCGCTCGAGCAGCACTGCACGCGCGTCGACGCCGGCGCGACGCAGCGCTCGCGAGATGAAGTACCAGACCGCGAGCGGCCTGTCGTACCACTTGTCGCACGTCGACTCGGTACCCTCGCGGAGGACGCGCAGGAGAAAAGGGATGACCGGCTCGGTGGCGGCGGTGCGGCCGAGGTAACGGAGGACGTTCGCGTTGACGACGGCGTCGAGATCGTGCTCGCGCGCGCCGGCCACGCGGAATGCGCGGTAGTGAACGAACGGATGCCGCCATCGCGCCGCGGCGATGAGCCACATGCGCGGATCGCGCAGCCAGCGGAGGCGCGGGGAGAGCCAGGTGAGGAACAACCCCTCGCGGTTGCGGTTGGCCAAAAACACGTGCGTG
>DATLOL010000009.1:0-24622 GCA_035536275.1 Thermoanaerobaculia bacterium | reverse complement strand
CCCTCACCCTAACCCTCTCCCCACTGCCGCGGGGAGAGGGGACTGACTCTACGTCCGCTGCAACGCCGCGTGAACGCGGGCGGGGGTCATCGGCAGTCGGAACAGCCGCACGCCCGTCGCATCGAAGACGGCGTTCGCGATCACCGCGCCCATGGGCACGATGGCGGGCTCGCCTCCGCCCTGCGGCGCGAGATCCTCATTTTTGAGGATCATCGTTTCGATGCGCGGCACGTCTGAGAAGCGGGGAAGCTGGTACGTTCCGAAGCTGACGTCGAGGATCTCGCCGCCTTTGAAGCGCAGCTCTTCGCTGAGGACGTAGCCCAGTCCCATCACGATGCAGCCTTCCATCTGCATCTTGGCGCCGTCGGGGTTGATGACCATCCCCATGTCCTGCGCGGCCACGACGCGCTTCACGCGGATCGCGCCGGTCTCGCGGTTCACGTCCACTTCGGCGACCAGCGCGCAGATCGTCCCCGCATCCTCCCCCACCGCGATCGCCCGTCCCTGTCCGGACGGCCCCGCGCCGGCCTTCCACCCCGCCCCTTCCGCCGCGGCTTTCAGCACGCGGCGCAGGCGCTCGTTCGAGGTGTTGCGCAGACGGAACTCCAGCGGATCGACTTTCGCCGCCGCGGCCATGATGTCGATCTGCGACTCACGCGCGAACACGTTCGTTCCCGCGCCGGGCGCGCGCCACGGTCCCGTCGCGAACGCGTGCAGTTGCGGAGTGCCGCGTCCCATGTACCCCGTCACCTTCGCGTCCGGCACGTCGTACAGCACCTCGGACGCCCGCGTCCCCGCCGCCCACACGTCGTGGTTGTACTGCGTGATCTTCCCCGCGTCGTCCATCGACGACGTCACCTTGACCACCGCCGCCGGTCCGAACGTGTCGAAGTAGAACTCCTCGGCGCGCGTCCACATCACCATCACCGGCTTGCCGGTGATGTGCGCGAGACGGGCCGCCTCGACGCCCTGGCCGATCGGACTCTTTCCGCCGAATCCTCCGCCGATGAACGGCGTGATGACCCGCACGGCTTTCTCTTCGAGGCCGAGGGCCTGGGCGATGCGCGTGCGGGCGCCGAAGGGCGACTGCGTGCCGATCCACGCCGTGAGCCGGCCGTCTTTGAATTCGGCGACGGCGGTGTGTGTCTCCATCGGCGCGTGTGCGACGTACCCCGTTTGGAACGTCGACTGGAACTGCCCCTTCACCTCCGGCGCGGGCACGTTTTGCACGAAGTAGTCGTAGACCGACTCCGTGTCGAACTTCGCCTCGGGCCGATCCCACTCCGCGCGGACTGCCTCGAGCGCGCGCGCGGCCATCTCCGGATCGGCGTGCAGCACGGCCACGAGATCGTCCTTCTCCACGACCGTCACGCCGTCCATCGCCTTCGCCTTGGTCATGTCGAGCGACTTGCGCGTGGCACCGTGCAGGGGTGGGCGGAGCATGCGCGCGTAGAGCATGCCCGGGCGGCGGATGTCGCCGGCATAGACCGCGCGGCCGGTAACCTTGTCGCGCGCGTCTACGCGCTTCGCGGACTTGCCGATGACCTTGAAGTCTTTCGCCGCGCGGAGCACGGCTTTCTCGTCGACGAGCCGGGCGATGGACTGATTCGCCGCCAGCTCGGCGTACGTGACTTTCTTCCCGTTCGCGGAGACGACGCCGTTCGCGACGCTGAGCGACTCGCGCGGCGCGCCGAGCTTCTCCGCGGCCAGCTTCATCATCACCGTGCGCGCCTCGGCCGCCGCCGCCCGAACCGCGGGACCGAAGAAGCGGGTGGTCAGCGAGCCCCACGTGCCCTGGTCGTACGGCACGAGGTCGGTGTCGCCCATGACGATGTCGATCATGTCCAGCGAGACGCCCAGTTCCTCCGCCGCCATCTGGCTGAGCGACGTGTTGATCCCCTGCCCCATCTCCACTTTGCCGGAGTAGAGCGTGACCCGGCCGTTCTCACCGATGCGCAGATACGCGTTCGGATCGTCCGGATACGACGGGCCGCGGCGCTGCTGTTGCTGCTGTTGGGCGAAGAGGTCGGTGGTCGGCCCCGCGATCAGCACGACGATGCCGCCGCCGAGGAGCTTGACGAATTCGCGGCGATCGAAGGCGGTCATTTCGAGACCTCTTCGATCGCGGCCACGATGCGCGGATGCGCACCGCAGCGGCAGTAGTTGTCGTCCATCTTGTCGATGATCGCCGCGCGCGACGGCTTCTTGTCCTGCTGCAGGATCGCGTACGCGCTCATGATCATGCCCGAGGTGCAGAAGCCGCACTGCAGCGCGCCGCGATCGACGAATGCCTGCTGCAGCGGATGCAGCTTGCCGTCTATCTCAAGCCCCTCGATGGTGATCACGCTCTTGCCGTCGACGTCGGCGAGCGTGAGCTTGCAGGAGCGGATGGCCTGGCGGTCGACGGCGACCGTGCACGCGCCGCAGATGCCCAGGCCGCAACCGAACTTCGTGCCGGTCAGCTCGAGGTCTCCACGCAGCACCCACAGCAGCGTGCGGTCGTCCTCGGTGTTCAGCGTCACCGGTTTGCCGTTGAGCCGGAATCGGATCGGACGTTTCATGGTGCGGGAAATCGTACCTAGTTCCGCGCCCCGATGTGCATCAACACTGCAACGGATCGCACCCGTGGCCGTCACCCTCGGACTGGTCTGTCTCACCACGACGGACGAAGTGCGCTTCCGCACGATCACCCGCACGCGCCTCCGCGCCCTCGATCCGCACGTGCAGGTGACGACGCTGCGCGAGCTCTACACGGACAACATCCGCCGCCTCTCCGGCGCGATCGACTTCTGCCGGAAACGCCGCATCCGCCTGTACCGGCTCACCTCGGGACTCTTTCCGCAGAGCGAGGACGGCCCGGGTCACGACGTGCTCGGCGAACTGGAGGCCGCGATTGCGGACATCGGCGAGCGAGCGACCGCGGCCGGCATTCGCCTGGTCATGCATCCCGATCAGTTCGTCGTCCTGAGCTCGGATGACCCACGGATCATCGCGAACAGCATCGAGATCCTGCGCCATCACGCCCGCGTGCTCGATCTGCTGCGGCAGCCGCGCAGTGCGTGGGCGGCCGTGCAGCTCCACGGAGGCAAAGGCGGACGCGCGGACACGCTCGTCCGCGTCATCCGCGAGCTGCCCGAGGAGATCCGCACGCGGCTGGCGCTGGAGAACGACGAGTATGCGTACGGCGCGGAGGAGATCTTCGAGGTCTGCGGGCGCACCGGCGTGCCGATGGTCTTCGACGCACACCATCACGTCGTGCACGAAGAGCTCGACAGCTACGAGCATCCGAGCATCGCCGCGACGACGAAAGCGGCGCGCGCGACCTGGCCCGATCCGTCGTGGCAGCTCGTGCACATCTCCAATGGGCGGGATTCGTTCGATGACGCGAAACACGCGGACTACATCAGCACCATGCCGTCGGCGTTTCGCTCCGTCGAATGGATCGAGGTGGAGGCGAAACAGAAGGAGCTGGCCATCGCGCGGCTGAGGAAAACGTGGCGCTGACGTTCCGGGAGTTCGTCGAGGCGATTCCGCGCGCGGCCCGCGTGCTGGTCTTTCACGACTCGGATGCGGACGGAGTCACGGCGGGCGTCGTCCTGCAACGTGCGCTCGAGCGAGCGGGCTTCTCGAATGTGCTGCGGCGGGCGCCGTCCCGCGAGCGCGACGCGTGGTCAGACGCGAATCGCGCGCTGATCGGGGAGGCGAATCCGGACGCGTTGTTCGTGCTCGATCTTGGATCGCGCGCCGAGCCGCTGATCGCCGGCGTGCCGACGTGTCTCATCGATCACCATCATCCCGACGGCGTGCCTCCGGGCGCGCTGCTGATTACCGGCTACGACCGCGACCCGATTCCGAACACGTCACTGATGGTCTTCGAGCTGTGCGCGGAGATCGCGGAGATCGAAGATCTCGACTGGATCGCGGCCATCGGCGCACTGAGCGACCTCGGCGAGCGCGCGCCGTTCCCACTGCTCGCGGCGGTGCGTACGCGTTATGCGATGTCCGACCTCAAAGAGGCGACGGCGATGGTCAACGCCGCCCGCCGCGCCTCGGATTACCAGCCAGAGGCCGCGGCGCGTGCGCTGCTCACTCACACAACACCGCGCGACTTCGTGCGCTCCACGTCCCCCGACGTCGAGGCGTTGCGCGCCGCGCGCGAGGAAGTGAAGATCGCAATGGCCGAGGCGAAAAAAGCGGCGCCGAAATTCGCGGGGAATGTAGCGTTGATCCGCGTCCACTCACGCTGCCAGGTGCATCCGGTGATCGCGCAGATCTGGCGCACCCGCCTCCCGAAATACATCGTCATCGTGGCCAATGACCAATATCTCCCCGGCCGTGTCAACTTCTCGGCGCGCTCCGCCACCGGCACGAACCTGATCGACTTCCTCCGCGCGAACGGCGTCAATGCACGGGGGCACGACCAGGCGACCGGTGGGAGCCTTACCTTTGAAGAGTGGAGCGCGTTTCTAGTGCGGCTGGGATTTGACCTTAAATTGATTTAAGGATGGATCGGCGTATGCTGATCTGCATGCGTCGAGCGTGTTTCACCGTAGTCATCATGCTCAACGCTTCGATTGCGTCCGGTCTCTTTGCGGCGACGCGCGTCTGGACGGGCGCGGCCAGTGACGGTTTGTGGAGCACTGCCGCCAATTGGGACAGCGGCGTTCCGCAAATCGGTGACGACGTCGTGCTCTTCGGCACCAGTACGAACGACATCCCCTCGATCGCGCTGCACTCCATGCGTTTGAACGCCGGGACGACCGTCGGCGGCCAGCGCATTTTCCTCGGCGCGGGCGGCATCACCGCCGGGACGATCTCGTCGGGCGCGACGAACACTGTGAACGGTCCCATCACCTTGACCGCGAATCAGACCTGGACCCTTCCCGCGACGCTCAACCCGGGCATGCACACCTATCTGAATGGCGATATCGATTTGAACGGTTTCAGTCTCGCGCTCTTTCAAAGCGGCTCGCTGAACATTTCCGGGTCGACACACATCGCCGGCACTGTGCATGGGACCGGATCGCTCACCTTCAGCTCCAGTAGCACGGCCAGCAGCGACGTCACCGGTCACCTCGACGTGAACGGACCGGTCACGCTGTCTCCCCGCGGATTTCTGACTCTTTCCGGCGCAAACCATTTCAGCGGGCTCCTGTCGATTACGGGAGGATTCGTCGTCATGGCGGCGAACGACGCTCTTCCGCCGAACGTCGCGATTCACGTTCAGAGCTCGAGCCAGGGCGGCATCCTTTCGATCGGGCCCCATGCCGTCGTCGCGTCGTCGCTTTCAGGCAACGGCGTGCTGGATCTCAATGGCGGATCGTTCAGCCTGAGCGGGCCCGGGACGTCGACTTTCACGGGAGCGCTCCGCGGCCAGGGACAATTTGCATTGACCGACGGCACGCTCGTGTTCGTGAGCGGTCTCGTGTCCTCGATCGCCGGCGCAATCACTGTGTCGGGCGCGGCGCTCGATATCACGCCGGAGTTTTATCGGCTGGACGCAACTCCGGTCGCAGCGACGACCGTCAGTGGCGGAGGCCTCATTCGCCTCAGACCCTTGACTCTGGGAGTCGTGCACATCACGGACGGCGTTTTCGAGCCTTTGCGCACGTCGAACACGCCGGTCATTACAGGATTGACGCTCACGAGCCAATCGACGTTCCGTTTACCCGTTGCAGGTGCTCCGTCTCCTGCCGCTCTGGAGGTGCGGGGCGCGATTGACCTGGGCGGCAGTCAATTCGAATTCTCTCCTCCGGACTCCTGGGTTCCCGGCACGGCGTTCACGATCATCAGCAATGGCGGATCGAGTCCGGTGAGCGGGACGTTCGCCGGATATCCCGAAGGAGCCACGTTCGTCGCGGGCACGGCCACCTATCAGATTACGTATGCCGGCGGGAACACCGGGCGCGACGTCGTTGCGACGCTCATTACGGCCGGCACCAATGTCATTGAAGCCGACCTCGCAATCGCCGGCAGCGGTCCGTCCGCCGGAGACGCCGGCAATCAGTTCGACCACACACTGACCGTCACGAACCTCGGGCCGGGCATGGCCGAAGACCTCGAATTGCACATAGAGGCGGCGGTCGGAAGCACCATTCTCGATGCGCACGGCGCCGGCTGGTCGTGCACACATACAGCATCGACGGCGCACTGCACGCTTCCGCAGCTGGCACCCGGCGCCGCACCACCGGTGACGGTGTCCCTGCACACGAGCATTTCCGCGGACACCGCGACGACAATCGCGACCATCGCGTCGAGCACGACAGACCCGGTGGCGTCCAATGACACGGCCTCGACGGGCACCGCCCTCGTCGCCAGCGACCTGTCGGTATCGCTGACCGCATCGCCGTCGCCCGTGGCCGCTGGTGGTGAGGTGACGTTTACAGCTTCGGTATTCAATGCCGGCCATTCGCCTGCCGGACCGGTGACGTTCGAGAGCGTCATTCCCTCCGATGCCACTCTGGTCGAAGTCATGGCCGAGTCGTGGGCATGCAGCACCACAACCGGCAGTGCCGTCACGCTGTCGTGCACGCTGGATGAGCTCGCGGCTGACGAGACCCAAAGCCTCGCCTTCCGCGTGACGGCGCCTGCAACGGGCAGTCTCTCGATCCGCGGAACGGTCTGGTCGTCGCACACGGATCCAGTCAGCGCGAACAACAGCGCAATCGCGGTCGTCGCGACCTGCGACGCACCCGAAATCCTGACCCAGCCGCGATCAGTGAACGCGCATGCGGGATCGACGGTAACGTTCACCATCACCACGCGCGGTTCAATCCAATGGTACGAAGGCCCCTCGTACGCCAACAGCCAGCCCGTTCCCGGAGCGACCGGCACCACGTTGCAGGTCGTGGCCACGAGATCGACCGCCTACTGGGCGCTGGTGTCCAACCCGTGCGGCAGCGCGATGAGCGACATCGCCCGCCTGCACGTCACCGGGCGGCGGCGCTCCGCGCGGCCCTGACTTCGCGCGGTTTGCCAGCACTCGGGAACGAGGTACCCTAGCCGCAGCCGTCCGATGCCGAAAGCTCCGGAACAACTGGCGCGCGAAAACATCGACACTCAACTCACCGAGTGCGGCTGGGCCGTTCAGGACTACCGGAAAGCCGATTTCTCCGCGTCCCGCGGGATCGCCTTGCGGGAAGTGAGGCTGAAGTCCGGACCCTGCGACTACCTCCTCCTCGTCGACCGCGTTCCTGTCGGAGTCATCGAGGCGAAGAAGGAAGGGACCACCCTCTCCATCGTCGCCGAACAGTCCGCGAGCTACGCCGCGAACCTGCCCGACTTCCTGGCAGCTGGTCTGAACGGACCGCTGCCGTTCCGCTACGAGTCGACCGGCGTCGAGACGTTCTTTCGTGACGAGCGCGACCCGTTTCCGCGCTCTCGCCGGGTGTTCACCTTCCACCGTCCCGAAACGCTCGCCGAGTGGGCAGCCGAGCCGGACTCGCTGCGCGCAAGGCTCGCCCGCCTCCCTCACGATCGCGACCTGGCCACCCTCGGCATGCGCACCTGCCAGATCGAGGCAGTCCAGGGACTGGAAAAATCATTCGCACACGACCGCCCTCGGGCCCTGATCCACATGGCCACCGGCGCCGGAAAGACGTACACGGCCTGCGCGTTCATCTATCGGCTGATCAAGTACGCGGGTGCGAAGCGCGTCCTCTTCCTCGTCGATCGCGCGAACCTGGGCGAGCAGGCCCGGGACGAGTTCGCCCGCTATCGCACTCCGGACAGCGGACGGCTCTTCACGGAGCTGTACAACGTGCAGCATCTGAAGTCGCCGCACATCGACGACGTCGCGAGAGTGACCATCTCGACGATTCAGCGCCTCTACTCCGCCTTGCGCGAGGAGGACTTGCCGGAGGAAGCGGACGACCTCTCCGGTGCGGAGGTGGCGCAGGCTCTGGGAACGAGATCGCGCGACGTCGTTTACAACCCGCGCATTCCGATCGAGAAGTTCGATTTCATCGTCACCGACGAGTGTCATCGCTCGATCTACAACCTCTGGCGGCAAGTGCTCGAGTACTTCGACGCCTACCTCGTCGGACTGACGGCCACGCCCGCGCCGCAGACGATCGCGTACTTCAAACAGAATCGCGTCGCGGAGTACACGCACGAGCGCGCGGTCGCGGAGGGGGTGAACGTCGGCTACGATGTTTACCGAATCCGGACGAAGGTCACCGCGGCCGGAGGAAAGATCGAGAAGGGCTTCTACATCGATCACCGCAGCAGGGCGTCGCGGACCAGTCGTCAGGCGGCTCTCGACAACGATCTCGATTACACGCCTCTCGATCTCGATCGGTCGGTGGTCGTTCCCGACCAGATCCGCACGATCCTCGCTGCGTACCGCGACGTCGTCTTCACGGAGCTGTTCCCGGGCCGGACGCTGCTGCCGAAGACGCTGATCTTTGCCAAGGACGACTCCCATGCCGAGGACATCGTGCTCAGTTGCCGGGAGGTCTTCGATCGGGGCAACGACTTCTGCAAGAAGATCACATACCAGTCCAAGCATCCCGTCACGGGAAAGACGGTGAAGGCGCGGGACATGATCAAGGAGCTCCAGCTCTCGCCGACGCTGCGCGTTGCCGTGACGGTGGACATGATCGCCACCGGAACGGACGTCAAACCGCTGGAGGTGCTGATCTTCCTGCGCGACGTGCGCAGCCGCACCTACTTCGAGCAGATGAAAGGTCGCGGCACGCGAGTGCTCACACCGACCGATCTGCAGGCCGTGTCGGGAGCGGAGGCCGGCGCGAAGACCCACTTCGTCATCGTCGATGCCGTCGGCGTGTGCGAGAGCGACAAGACGGAGTCGCGCCCCCTCGACCGCCAGCCCACCGTACCGCTCAAAACCCTGTTGCAGCGGGTCATCTTTCCCGGCGGCCGTGACGAAGACACGCTGACCACACTCGCCTCACGACTGACGAGGCTCGATCGCGAGCTCGACGACGCGCAGCGCGAGCAGATCGTCCAGGCCGCGGGCGGCGCGACGCCGGCGCAACTGGCCGCATCCCTCCTGCACGCCTTCGATCCCGACGCCATCGCCACCCGCGCCTCGGGTGACCCGGAGGCCGATGCGACGGCGATTCCGACGGAGCGGTTCGAGGCCGCGCGCCAGCAACTCATCGCCGAAGCCTGTGCGCCGTTCGACCGCCCCGCGCTGCGCGAGACACTCGAGAACGTGAAGCGGGAGACGGAGCAGAAGATCGACATCTACACGCTGGACGAAGTCGACACGCAGGGCTTCGACGCGGCGGCCAAGGAGCGGGCCGAGGGACTGGTGCAGTCGTTCCGCGACTACCTGGCCTCGCATCAGGCCGAGATCGATGCGCTGCAGATCCTCTACAGCCGCCCCTACCGGCAGCGCCTCACCGAGCCGATGCTCAAGGAGCTGGAGAAGAAGCTGAAAGAGACGAATGCCACCTGGACCGAGGACCGGTTGTGGGATGCGTTCGCAGTGGCGGCGCCGGGACGGGTGCGCGGGCGCTCGCAGGCCGGGCGCTTCGCCGACCTGGTTTCGCTGGTGCGCTTCGCCCTGGAGCAGCAACCGGAGCTGGCTCCGTTCGCCGAATCGGTGCAGGAGCGGTACGAGCAGTGGCTGCACGCGAAAGAGAAGGAAGGCGCGGTCTTTACGAGCGAGCAACGGGCCTGGCTCGGCCTGATCCGCGATCACATCGCCACGAGCCTCTCCATCGAGCCGGAGGACTTTGAATACTCTCCGTTCACCCAGCGCGGCGGCCTGGGGAAGGCGCACCAGATCTTCGGGGCCGAACTTCCGCGACTTCTCGAAGAGTTGAATGAGGTCCTCGCGGCATGAGCATCCGCGACGTCATCGTGGTGCTCAACCGGATGGAAGCGGATGGCGTCGTCGACCGCTACGCGATCGGCGGGGCGGTGGGAGCGACGTTCTGGCTCGAGCCTGTGTCGACGCTGGACGTCGACGTCTTCGTGGCCTTTCATCCGGAACCCGGCGCGGTGCTCGTCACGCCAAAGCCGATCCTCGACTACCTGACCGCTCGCGGATGCGCGATGCAGGGCGAGTACGTAATGATCGCGGACTGGCCCGTGCAGTTCCTCCCGCCCACGAGCGCGTTGGTCGAAGAGGCGCTGCGCGAGGCGGTCGAAGCGGACGTGGATGGAGCTCCCGCGCGCGTGTTTCGGGCCGAGCATCTCGCCGCGATCGCGTTGCAAACAGGGCGAGCGAAGGACAAGGCCCGGCTGCTTCAGTTCCTCGAGGAAGGCGCGGTTGACGACGCTCTCTTCCATGAGATCATCCGCCGCCACGCCCTCGTTGATGCCTGGGCGACGTTTGAACGACAATTCCTCTCCGACACGCCATGACCTCGTCCCTAGATAAGATCCTTGAAAGCAAACGCGCGTTTCGGCGCGAGCTGGCCTCGCGGCCGGTCGCGGAGAAGTTGAGGATGTTGGATGGGATGAGAGTGAGGGACCTCCAGCTCGCACATCGGCCAGGAAATGAACGTTCGCGCCGGAAGAAACCGGCCGATGACTGAGTCTCCGTGGCCACTCCGAACCATCGGTGAACTCGCTGCCAAGGAGCCGAACTCGATCACTGACGGCCCCTTTGGCTCAAAGCTCAAAACCGTCCATTACACGGCCTCGGGGCCGCGGGTCGTTCGGCTGGCGAACATCGGTGACGGCGTCTTCATTGATGCCAAGGCGCACATCTCCGACGAGCATTTCGCGACTCTTCAGAAGCATCGAGTGTTTCCAGGAGATCTGGTCTTCGCGGCTCTTGGGGAGAACCCACCGCGATCGTGCCTCGTCCCCGACGATCTCGGACCTGCGATCGTGAAGGCGGATTGCATCCGCTTCAAGCCCGGACCGTTGCTATCGCCTAAGTTCGCCAACTACGCCCTCAACTCGAACTTCACGCGTCAGAAGCTCAAGGGAACGATTCATGGTGTCGGCCGGCCGCGACTCAACCTCACCGAGATCAAGGGAATCGCGATTCCCGTACCGCCTCTAGGCGAGCAGCGGCGCATCGTGGCGGAGATCGAGAAGCAATTCACGTGGCTTGAAGCGGCCGTCACGACGCTGACACGCGTACGCGCAAATGCGACTCGGTATCGTCGCGCACTGCTTGCTGCTGCATATAGCGATCTTAATTCGCCATTCCGAAGGTTGGACGAAATCGCCTCGATCACAGGAGGACTAACGAAGAACCAACGTCGCGAGAATTTAAAGCGAAGGCTGCCCTATCTTCGAGTCGCGAACGTCTACCATGGCGAACTCCATCTCGATAACATCGCGTACATAGGTGTGCACGATCGCGAGATCGAGAAGTTACTTTTGCGCCGCGGCGACTTGCTTGTCGTCGAGGGCAATGGCAGTAAGGATCAGATCGGCCGAGTCGCAGTATGGAACGGGTCTATTGATCCGTGTTTGCATCAAAACCACCTCATCAAAGTCCGCCCAACTACTCAGCTCGTGCGTTCGGAGTGGATCGCGCTTTGGCTCCAGTCTCCGCGCGGGCGGCAAGAGATCGAGCGCGTTGCTAGTTCGACCTCGGGTCTTTATACGCTGAGCATCCGCAAGGTCGCCGGACTAGTTGTGCCAGTACCGGCGGTCGCTGTCCAGGACGCTATCGTCCGCGATGTGGAGCAGCGCATGAGTTTCGTTGAACGGATGGACCAGGTTGTGGGAACGAGCTTGGTCCGCGCCAAGAACCTCCGCCAATCCATCCTCCTTCGCGCCTTCTCCGGCCAACTCTGACATGACCAACACCCAACTCGTCCAGAAGCTCTGGAACTACTGCAACATCCTCCGCGACGACGGGCTGTCGTACGGCGACTACGTCGAACAGCTCACCTTTCTCCTCTTCCTCAAGATGGCCGACGAGCAGAGCCGGCCTCCGTTCAACAAGCCGTCGGCGATTCCGAAGGAGTACGCATGGCCGGAGCTGCTCAAGCGGGACGGCGACGATCTGGAGACGCACTATCGGCACACGCTCGAGGAGCTCGGCAAGCGCGCGGGCATGCTGGGCACCATCTTCCGCAAGGCCCAGAACAAGATCCAGGACCCGGCCAAGCTGCGGCGGCTCATCGTCGATCTCATCGACAGGGAGCAGTGGTCCTCGCTGGACGTCGACGTGAAAGGCGACGCGTACGAGGGGCTGCTGCAGAAGAACGCCGAGGACGTAAAGGGAGGGGCGGGACAATACTTCACGCCGCGCGCCCTCATCGCGGCCATGGTCGAGGTCATGGCGCCGCGGCCGGGCCAGACCATCTGCGATCCCGCCTGCGGCACGGGCGGCTTCCTCCTCGGCGCCTACAACTACCTCGCGGATCCGAAGCACTACAAGCTGGACAAGGCGCAGAAGAAAAAACTCAAGAGCGGCACATTCTTCGGCTTCGAGCTGGTCGACGGTGTGACCCGCCTCTGCGCGATGAACCTGCTCCTGCACGGCATCGGCGGCGACTCGGATACGGAGTTGCCCGTCGTCACGAAAGACGCCCTCAAAGAAAAGCACGGTGAGTACGACATCGTCCTGGCCAATCCGCCTTTCGGCAAGAAAAGCAGCGTGACGATCGTGAACGACGCCGGAGAGACGTCGAAGGAGTCGCTGGTCATCAACCGCCAGGACTTCGAAGCCACCACCAGCAACAAGCAGCTCAACTTCCTCCAGCACATTCTGACCATCCTCAAGATCCCCGGCCGCGCCGCGGTCGTGGTGCCGGACAACGTGCTCTTCGAAGGGGGCGCAGGCGAGACGATTCGCCGTGCACTACTCCAAAAGGCCGACGTGCACACGCTGCTGCGCCTCCCCACCGGCATCTTCTACGCGCAGGGCGTCAAGGCCAACGTCCTCTTCTTCGACCGGAAGCCCGCGGCGGACAAGACCGCGTGGACGGAGAAGCTCTGGATCTACGACCTCCGCACCAATCAGCACTTCACGCTGAAAGAGCACCCGCTCGAGCGCAGTGACCTCGACGACTTCGTCCGCTGCTACAACTCCGCAAACCGCCACGAGCGCAAGGAGAGCGACCGCTTCAAGGCCTTCCCGTACGACGAGCTGTCCAGGCGTGACAAACTGAACCTGGACATCTTCTGGCTGAAGGACGAGAGCCTCGAAGAGAGCGCGAACCTCCCCGCCCCCGAGGTCATCGCCCAGGAGATCGTCGACGACCTGCAGGCGGCGCTGGAGCAGTTTTCGGCGATCGCCGAAGACCTGCGCTAGTCGTTCGCCTAAGATGCGCCGATGCCGCAAGAAAGCACGGCCTCCCGCACCTCCGCCCTGATCGCGCCCCTCGCCGTCATGTGGGGAATCTGGGTGGTGGACCTGTTCTGGCCGGGGCGGATCGGTCATGGGATCGTGCCGCGCACTCCGTACGGGGTCAGCGGGATCGTCATGGCGCCGTTTCTTCACGGGAACCTGCAGCACCTGATCTCGAACACGGTTCCGTTCGTGATCCTCGGCGCGGTGATTCTGCTGCGCGGCGCGCGCGCCTTCACGTTCGTCCTCCTCGTGAGCGCCCTCGTCGCCGGCCTCGGCACCTGGCTGTTCGGCACCCCGGGCTCGGAGCACATTGGCGCGAGCGGCGTCGTGTTCGGCTTTCTGGGGTACGTCCTGCTCCGCGCGGTCTACGACCGGCGCCTGAGCTCTTTCGTCATCGCCGTCGTGATCGCGGTGCTGTACGGCGCGATGATCGTCGGGTCGCTCCTGCCGGCGGGCGGGATCTCGTGGACCGGCCACGTCTTCGGCTTCGCCGGCGGAGTGACCTCGGCGCGCCTGCGTTACGGACGATGAGTCGCGACTATCATTCGCGTATGGAGATCTGGTTCAGGCGCTCCGATTCCTTCGGAGAGGATGCCGCCGCGGACGCCGACTTCTGGGCGCGCGTCTCCCCGGACCAGCGCGTGGCAATCCTCGAGGAAATGCGGCAGGAGTGGCTCGACGATCATGGCCGGAGCGACGAAGGACTTCAAAGAATTGCTCGCCGCGTTGCTTCGTCGTGACGTGCGATTCGTCGTCGTCGGGGCGCACGCACTCGCCTTTCACGCGAAACCGCGGTACACGAAAGACTTGGACGTCTTCGTCGAGCCCTCGCGAACGAACGCCGCCAAAGTGGTCGAGGCACTCGAGGAATTCGGATTCACCGGGATCGGGATCGGACCCGCGGATTTCGAGACGCCTGGCCGGATCGTACAACTGGGCGTGCCACCGAATCGCATCGACTTGATGACCAGAATCGACGGGGTTTCTTTCGAAGAGGCGTGGGCGTCGCGCGTCGAAGGGGGCTACGGAGGCATCCGAGTCCCTTATATCGGCTACGACGATCTCGTGCGGAACAAGTCGGCCGCACGCCGTCCGCAAGACCTCGCAGACCTCGAGATCCTGAAGCTGGCGAAGCGTTGAACCTGCTCTGGCGCGACGATCCCGCGTCAGCGGTGGGTGAGGTTTCCAGCAAACTTGCTGAAGGTGTTACCGAAATTGCTAGCGTTCTCAGCAAACTTGCTGAACTTCGCAATGAAGATGCCCAGGTTTTCAGCAAACTTGCTTAAGTTTTCAGCAAACTTGCTTAAGTTTTCAGCAAACTTGCTTAGCTTTTCAGCGATCATGGTTACGCCGACAGTCGAAATCGCTGGCAAATTCAGCGAAATTGCTTTGCTTTTCAACAAACTTGCTGAAGTTGCCAGCGAATAGCGTCTGTTTTCAGCAAACTTGCTTAAGTTTTCAGCAAACTTGCTCGTGAACTTCATCACCTCGTAGTCATGCGAGGCCGACGGTGCCTCGCGGCCGAACGGATAGTACGTGCAGGGAGAGCGACCTATCCGGACGCATCTATGGTCAGTGGGCCGATCCAGCTCGATCCGGCGGATCCCAGCGGAACGACGATCACCAATCCGTCGTTGCTCGTCGAGGTCCTTTCCCCGTCGACGGAAGAGGTCGACCGCGGCAGCAAACTGGAGGACTATCAACGCATTCCGTCGCTTCAGGAGTATGTTCTCGTCAGCCAGCACCCTCGCGTGGAGATCTACCGTCGTCTCAGCTCCGGAAGCTGGGAGTATCGTGACGTGCGAGAAGGCGTCGTGACGCTCGCCTCGGGAGCGACACTGGATCTCTCGATTCTCTACGCCGATCTTCCGCACTGAGGCTTCACGACATCCGACCGTACCGAGCACGCAATGCGGCTCCCTACCCCCGCAGCGCGTCGATCGGCTCCATGCGCGCGGCGGTGAGCGATGGGTAGAGTCCCGCGAAGAGGCCCACGCTGACCGCGAAGCCGGTCGAGATCAGCACGCCGAACGATGACACCGGGAGGCCGGCCGGGAAGAAGCCGCCGATGAGCTTCACCACGAGCATGCCCAGCCCGAGGCCGACGGCGGCGCCGGCGAAGGAGAGGGTCACGGACTCGACGAGGAACTGCACGAAGATCTCTTTGTCCGTCGCGCCCATCGACTTACGGAGGCCGATCTCGAACAGGCGCTCGGAGATGGAGATCTTGAGCACCGAGAAGATGCCCACGCCGCCGATGAGCAGCGACACGCCGGCGATGGCGAAGAAGACGATGCGCCAGTTGCGCAGGATCACGTCCACCTGGGCGCGCTCCTGGAGGATCTCCTTGCCGATGTTCTCGATGTGCGTGTCGCCGATGCCGTTGTGGGCCTGGCGGAAACGCGCGGTGGCCTCGTACTCCGCCTCTACGCTCTTCTCCGACGTCACCGACTTGGCCAGCACGTAGGAGATGGCGTTGGCGCGGCCGAACATGTCGCGATAGACGGTCCAGGGGATGTAGACGCCGCCCATCTCCTTGTTGAAGTCGTCGTCGTCGACGAACTCGTTCTCGAATTTCTTGCCCACACCCACGACGGTGAGCCGGCGCCCGCCGAGGTTGATCTGGCGGCCGATGGCCTCCTCGCCGCCGAAGAGACGGCGCTTGAGGTTGTAGCCCACCACGGCCACGGCGGCCGAGGTGTTCACGTCCTGCTCGCTGATGAAGCGGCCCGCGGTGACGGTGCGGTTGCGGATCTCCGCGAACTTCGGGGTCACGCCGTAGACGTCGATGCGGCGCGTGACCGTGTTCGCCGAAACGACCGCGCGCGTCTCGCCGACCGGGGTCATGCTGGTGATGTTCTCGGAGTCCTCGAAGGCCTTGAGATCTTCGATGCGGAGGCCGCGGGAGAGATGCACCTTGGCCTTCTCCACGCGATCGGTCGGCTCGCGCTGCGAGGCCACGACGACGTTGTCCAGCCCGAGGTCGTTGAGACCCTTCATGACGGAGTTGTCGACGCCGTCGAGCACGGACATGACCACGACCAGGGCGAGCGTGCCGAGGATCACGCCGACGAGCGTGAAGAGCGAGCGCAGCGGATGCGCTTTCGTTTCTTCGTAAGAGGTGCGGATCGCTTCGCCGAGTTGCATTGGTCGCTTCGCTCCTGTTGCTGGTTGCTGGTTACTGGTTACTGAGTGCCGTTGCGCCTGGGCGATGAGTCGCGAGCAACCAGCAACACAGCAACCAGCAACATCACTCGGTTCTCAATGCCTCGATCGGATTCAGTCTCGACGCGCGGATCGCGGGGTACATGCCGAACAGCAGTCCCGTGCCCGCCGCGAAAATGAGTGCGGTCATGGCCGTGCTGGGGGTGATCGCCGCCGGGTTGCGGGTCAGTGCGGCGATGCCCTGGGTGAAGAACTTGCCGGCCACGATGCCCAGGAGGCCGCCGAGGACCGAGACGATCACCGACTCGGTGAGCATCTGAAAGAAGATCTGGGCCGGCGTCGCGCCCACGGCCTTGCGCGTGCCGATCTCCCGCACCCGCTCGTTGAACGACGCGAGCTGGATGTTCATGATCACGATCCCGCCGACCAGCAGCGAGATGATTCCGCAGATCATGAAGGTCACGTCGTACATCTTGTTCTCGCTCTCGTTGCGGGCCAGGTTGGCGACGCGCGAGAAGACGTCGAAATCCTTCGTGCCGTGCTGGCGCAGGAGGATGCTCTCGATCTCCGACACCGCCTCCTTGTGCCGCTTGGTGTCCTTCATCCGCGCGTGCATGAACGAGATCTTGCCCGTCTGCAGCGGCTGCCCGCTGCGGGTCATCATCGTGGTGATGGGGATGTACATGAAGCGGTTCATCCACCGCAGCGCGTTGCGTTTCTGGTCGAACGAGAAGTACTTCTCCTCCATCACCCCGACCACGAGGTAGCCCGAGCCGTCCAGGATCATGGTCTTGCCGACCGGGTTCTCGCTGCCGAAGAACTCCTGCGCGCGGGTGGTGCCGAGGACGACCACGCGGGCCGCGGAGGAGATGTCGTGATCGGTGATGAAGCGCCCGTGCTCGACGTGGAAGAAGCTGATCGGTGAGTACGCCGGCGTCACCCCCCACACGTTGCGCGACTTCTCGACGTCGCCGTAGCGCACGACCATGCCCTTGTCGGCCACGGGCGAGACGAGATCGATCTCTTTCGCCTCGCGACGCAACGCGACGGCGTCAGCGTACGTCAGCCCGTCGCTGGCCAGCGCCTTCGCGTCGAGCGTGACCTTGCCCGTCGGCTTGTTGCCGATCCAGATGCGCTCGATGCCGCCGGTCATGCGGTAGAACTTCATCGACGCTTCTTTGCCCGCGACGGACAGCGAGAAGGTGGCCACGATCGAGCCCGCGCCGAGGATGATGCCGAAGAGCTGCAGCAGGGTCCGGCCGAAGTGGTCCTTGATGTCGCGGATACCGTCGATGATCGCCTCGAAGATGAGCATGGCTACTCCGCGTCGTCGCCGTCGACGATCAGCCCGTCGACGATCCGGATGCGCCGCTGGGTCCTATCGGCGATGGCCGGATCGTGCGTGACCAGGATGATGGTCTGGCCGTTGGCCGCGAGCTCTTCGAAGAGGCGGATGATGTCGCCGCCCGTCTTCTGATCGAGGTTGCCGGTCGGCTCGTCCGCGAGGATGAGCGACGGGGTGTTGACCAGCGCGCGCGCGATGGCCACACGCTGCCGCTGTCCGCCGGACAGCTCATTGGGGCGATGCTTGGCGCGGTTCTTCAGGCCCACCCGGTCGAGCGCCTCGAGCGCGCGGGCGCGCCGCGTGTCACTGTCGACGCCCGCGTAGAGCAGAGGCAGCTCGCAGTTTTTCCAGACCGTCGCCCGCGGCAGCAGGTTGAAGGTCTGGAAGACGAAGCCGAGCTTCTGGTTGCGGATGCGCGCCAGGGCCTTGCCCGACATCTTCGCCACGTCTTCCCCATCGAGCCAGTAGCGCCCTTCGCTGGGCGAGTCGAGACAGCCGAGGATGTGCATGAGGGTCGACTTGCCGGAGCCGGAGGGGCCGATGATGGAGAGGAACTCGCCGCGGTCGATGCGCACGTCGATGCCCTTGAGCGCCTCCACCGCGTTCTCGCCGGAGTCGTAGGTCTTGGTGACGCGCTCGAGCTGGATGAGCGCCTTATTCACCTTGGCGGCGGAGGGCGGCTCCGGCTCGGAGTGCTGCCAGTTCTCGAATTTGAATACGGCGCTCATATTGTTACTCCGCTTCGCTGTTGCTGGTTGCTGTGTTGCTCGCGAGTGGTGGCCTGAATGCCATGCAGCACGAGCAACCAGCAACTAGGAACCAGCAACTAGTCGTCGTATCGTTGCTCCGCTCGCTGCGCTTCGCTGTTGCTGGTTGCTGTGTTGCTCGCGACGACTGGCCTGAATGCCATGCAGCACGAGCAACCAGCAACCAGGAACCAGCAACATCAATCGTCATCATCCTCAGAGTCCTTCTTCGTGACCGTCGGGTCTTCGATGGCCACTTCCTCGCCCGACTTGAGGCCGGCCAGGATCTCGACCTTGGCGTTGTCGGCCAGGCCGGTGGTGATCACGCGGCGGTCGAAGAACTTCTTCCAGGCGTCCTTGTCTTCTTTCTGCGCCTTCTCGTCCTTCTTCGCCTCGGCCGCGAAGGCCTTCGGGTCGATGGCTTTCTTCACGTAGACCACTTCCTGGTCGTCGCGCTTGAAGACGGATTCGACAGGCACGGTGAGGACTTTGGCTTTGCGCTCGCCGATCACTTCGATGTTCGCGGTCATGCCCGAGCGGAGCTCACGGCCCTGGGCGTCGAGGCGGATCTCGACGTCGAAGACGCGGACCTTTTCGTCGATGCGCACGGCCGGCGCGATGCGGTCGATCTTTCCGTTGAAGGCGACCTTCGGATAGGCGTCGAGCGTGACCTTGACGGGCATGCCCACGCGGATCTTGCCGATGTCGACTTCGTTCACGCCCGCTTTCACGATCATGCGCGAGACGTCGGCCACAGTGAACAGGACCGTGCCCGCGTTGAACGAGGAGACGCCGGAGGTGATGGACTCGCCGATCTCGACGGCCTTGGTGAGGACCACGCCGTCCATCGGCGCGACGACGCTCGAGCCCTTGAAGCTGGCCGCGGACTGGCTGATGGGGATGCCGCTCTTCTCGACCAGCGCGTATTTCTCGCGCGACTTGTCGTAGTCCTGGCGCGCCTCGAGGTACTCGGTCTCGACGTCGCGATGCTGCGACGGCGCGAGGAGGCCCTGCGTGAAGAGCGTGTTCGTCTCGTCGAATTTCTTCTTCGCGTCCCGGAAACGAATCTCCGCGGAGGCGACGGAGTTCTTCGTGTCGGCGAGCGACTGGGCCTGATTGAGGTCCGGCTCCACGCGCGCAAGCACGTCGCCGCGGCGGACGTAGTCACCGTCGCGATGGCGGATCTCGATGACTTTTCCGGAGATGGCGGACTTTACATCCACCTTCACTTCCGGCTCGACCGTTCCGACCTCGGTGACCTTCACCTGCACGTCGGCGATCTCCGCCTTGCCCGTCTTGATGGGCGACTCGGGCGGCTTCTTGTCCTTGCCGTTGGCTTTGATGGCAACCGTGCCGCCGATGGCGAGCACCAGGGCGATGACCGTGAAGATGGTGATTTTGCGTTTCCGCTTCGCGCTCATTTACAAATCCTCCGTGAGCTGTCTGGGCGTTTAAACGAGGCCGCAGCGGTTTAGTTGCAGGTTTCGTTGTTACAAATGCGCCTGGCGGCGCAGTTGCTGGTTTTCCACCCACCCCGCACACCCGTTGCTTTGTTCAGGGCGCTGCATGGCACTGAACCCAGCAACGGGTGTGGGGGCGGGCGGAAAACCAGCAACCGAGCGCGAAACGTCCGTGACAGCCACCGCGTCGCAGGTGCATGAGACGCACGCTCCTCTCGATCGCCGCCGTCGTCGCCGCCGCGCTCCTGGGATGGATGGCGCGCGGATTCGAAATCGAAGCGCCGATCGCGCCCGCGCCGGTTATGGCTCAGGTGTCCGAGGAGGCGCCGCCACCGCCCGCGAAACGCGTTGCTTCCGCGCCGGCGAAGTCCTCGCCGTGCGTCCGGGTCACAGGATCGGATCGGACTTTGTGCTGCGCTCCATCGGCGTCGAGAGCGTGGAGGTGGAGACCGCGAGCGGCGAGACCATCCGCGTGGCCATGTAACGCCGCGCAAGCGTCTGTTGCTAGTTTTCCACCAGCCGCACACCCGTTGCTGGGTTCAGGGCGCTGAAATGGCCCTGAACAAAGCAACGGGTGGGCGGGTGGGCGGAAAACCAGGAACGGCGCGAACCGCCTACAGGTTCCGCAACTGCCACCCCGGATACGTGCTCGCGTCCACCTTCGCGTGCGCCTGCGCGATCTTGCCTTCCTCGTCGATCACGTACGCGATGCGGCGCGCGTATTCGTCCTTCGACGAATCGGCCGCGCCGTACGCGACGCCGATCGTTTTCTCCGTGTCGCAGAGCAACGGGAAGGGGAAGTCGAACTTTTCGGCGAAGCGGCGGTTCTCGTCGACGCTGTCGAAACTGACGCCGAGGACCTGGGTGTTCTTCGCTTTGTATTCGGTGTCGAGGTCCCGGAACCCGGAACCCTCACGCGTTCAACCGGGGGTGTCGGCCTTCGGATAGAACCAGAGCACGACCTTCTTGCCGCGATGGTCGGAGAGACGCACGCGGTTGCCCTGGTGGTCAGTCACATCGAAGTCGGGAGCGCGATCGCCGGGATTCAGCATTTTCGGTTCTCCTCGGAAGACCATGTTGACGATACCGCGAAGAGACATGCCGCTATTGTAAGCGCGTGACTCTCGAGGAATGGAACGAACGCTACCGGTCGCGCGAAGACATCGACGCCGATCCGGCGGAACTGCTCGTCACGGCGGCGGGTTACCTCCCGCCCGGCCGCGCTCTCGATCTCGCCTGCGGCGCCGGCCGCAACGCCCGCTGGCTCGCTTCGCGCGGATGGGAAGTCGTCGCGATGGATGGGTCTTCGGAGGCGATCCGCATCGTCAACGAGCACGAGGGAAACATCGACGCGCGGGTGATGGACTTCGAGCGCAACGCCGCCCTCCCCTTCGACGACGAGTCCTTCGATCTCGTGGCCATCCTCTACTACCTGCACCGGCCGTTGTTCGCGGAGGCGAAGCGGGTCGTGAAGCGCGGCGGAGTGATCGTATGCGCCGTGAAAATGATCGGCACGTATCGGGTCAAGTCCGGCGAGCTGGCGCAGCACTTCGAGGGATTCGGAGTGTTGCGGTCGAATGAAGGGGAGATCGCCGAGCTGGTCGCTCGTCGTCCCTACTTCATCCATTCGAACACCCGGTAATGCTCGCCTTCCATCCCCAGGCGCGCGTAGACCTCCTGCGCGGGCTTGTTGCGGTTGTCGACGTAGAGGCGGATGCCGCGGATCGACGGCTCGGCTTCGACCATGGTTTTCACGTGCTGATAGAGACCGGCGTACACGCCGCGGCGGCGGAATTCGGGGGCGACGTAGACGCTCTGGATCCACCAGACCATGCCGTTGCGCCAGTCGCTCCACTCGTACGTGATCATCAGCGACGCCACGACGCGCCCGCCCGCCTCGGCCACGAAATAGCGCCCATGCGACGGGTCGGCGAAGACCGCGTGCACTCCCCGCGTCGTCACCTCGCGCTCGAGGTCGAAGTCCTCGGTCTCGCGGGCCATGGCGAGCTGGAAGTCGATGATGTCGTTCGCGTCGGACGGAATGCCTTCGCGATACCGCACGTCGGTCATTGATATTCTCCGCGGCGTGACGATATCAGACCGGTCGCGCGTGCTCGCGGCGTCGCTGCTGGCGATCGCGATCGGCATCGCGTCGTGGTGGTTCCTGCCGCGCGAGGATCCGAAGGACTACGGCCAGTTCGCCGACTCGATCTTCCTCAACGTCGTGTCGAATGCGGGCTTTCTGATCGTCGGCGGCGCAGGGCTCCTGCTGCGACGGAACGACGCCGCGGCGAAAACGCTCTTCATCGGCGTGATCCTCACCGCGTTCGGCTCCGCATACTTTCACGCGGACCCGCTCGATGCCGCGGGCGATCTGAATCGCTTCACGCTGCTCTGGGACCGCCTGCCGATGACGATCGCGTTCGCAGGGTTTCTCGCGCTCGTGCTGCACGACCGTGTGGGGGTGTCGCGATGGACCTTGCCGCTGCTGGCAGTGATCGGCATCGCCACCGTGGTGTGGTGGTATGTCACGAACGATCTGTTCCCCTACGCGCTGTTCCAGCTCTTCGCGCCCGTCGGCACGCTCATCCTGATCACCGTCCTGCAGCCGCGATTCACCGAGGCCGGGTACCTGGCGGCGGGAGTGTTCCTGTTCGGGATCGCGAAGGTGTTCGAAGCACTCGATGATGCGATCGCGAAGCTGGGTCCGATCGGCGGGCATCCTCTGAAACACGTCGCCGGCGCGCTGGCCGCGCTGATGATTCTTCTCTGGCTTGTGAAGCGACATGACACGATTGAAGGCGACTGAGCGCGCGCTGCTGCTGATGGTCTGCTCGGCCGTGCTGTTCGGCTTCATGGCCTTCGCCGCGAAGCTGGCCTCGGCGCGTCTGTCCGGATCGCAGGTGGCGATGATTCGTTTCGCCACGGGACTCGCGCCCGCGCTGCTCATCCCCCGCTACCGCCGCAGCGCGTTCACGTTCCAACGCTGGGATCTGCTCCTGTATCGCGGCGTCTTCGGCGGCCTGGCGGTGCTGTGCTACTTCCTCGCGATCGAGCACATTCACGTCGGCGTGGCCACGCTGCTCAACTACACCGCGCCCCTGTTCAGCGGAGTCTTGTCCGTCCTCTTCCTCCACGAGCGGATCTCGCCGAAGGTGCTGATTCCGATGCCGGTGGCGCTGGTCGGCGTGTTCCTCGTCTCGTACGCGAACGCGCGTCCCGGCACGGTCCTGGGGTTCGGACCGTGGGAGCTGGTCGGGGCGCTCTCGGCGGTGTTCTCCGGCGCCGCCGTGACGGCCATGCGCGCGGCGCGTCAGGGCGAGAACTCGTGGGCTGTGTACACGAGCTTCTGCCTGCTCGGCACGCTGATCACCGCGCCGCTGGCCATCGCCACCTGGAAGAACCCGAGCGGCGACGAATGGATCGCGCTCGCGGCGACGTCGCTCTTCGCGATCGGCGCGCAACTCCTGCTCACCTTCTCGCTTCGCTGGGTCGATGCGATGACGGTCGGCGTGATCTCGCAACTCGCCGTGGTCGTGGCCATGCTCCTCGGCCTGACCGTGCTGCACGAGCGGCTGAACGTGCTGGCGATGAGCGGCGCGGCGCTCACGATCGGCGGCGTGGTGGGCGTCGTCTACGTGACCTCGCTGGCGAAGCGCACCGTCGAGAGGGCTGACGAGGTCGCGCCCGAAGCGTAAACTGCCTGCTCACCGATGAAAGGCTGTGCTCGCACGTGTCTCCTCTGGCTCGTTGGCTGGGCCGCCGCGGCGTACGCCTTCTACAACTACTTCGTCAAGATCCGTGACTTCGGCCCGCCCATGTACTGGGCCTCCGTCATCGCCGGCCTGTGCGTGGCGATGGCCGTCGGCTACGTGATCGGGATCGGGCAGGCCTGGCGCGAACGGAAGATGCTGCTCGACGCGATGGGCGGCACGCCGCCGCCGGACGGCAAATGGGCCGCGGTCGCGGGCACGATTCACTCGATATCGCCGATCACGGCGCCGATCAGCGGAGAGGAATCGGTCACCTACGAATACAAGATCTATCGCACCGAGGGACGGGGCAAGAGCTCGACGCAGGTCACGTACTTTGACGGGAAGGCCCTGACGCCGTGCACCATCGCCACTCGGAGTGGGAGCGTGCGCCTGTTGTCGGTGCCCGCGTTCCAGGACATCGAGCTGAGCGAAGTTCCGTGGCAGGAAGCGGTCGAGAAGGCGACCGGGTACGTCCGCCGCACCGAGTTCCGGATGCGCGATCAGGACAAGAACTCGGTCGATGAGGAATCGACCGATGACGACGGGAGCTATCGCCGCGACCGGCGACACTCGGCGGACGACGTCGACCTTCGGGACGACTTCCGCTTCGAGGAGAAGCGCATCGCCAACGGCGAGCAGGTCTGCGCGTTCGGGCTGTTCTCGCGCCAGCGCGGCGGACTGATTCCGCATCCCAACTGGGCGAACCAGACCCGGCTCATGCGCGGCAACGCCATCAAGGTCGCGGACAAACTCCGCGCGCGCATGATCAAGTACGCCGTCGGCATCGTGGTCGTGAGCGCGATCGCCTACGGCATCGTGCGGCTGTACGAGTACAAGGCCGCAACGCTGCCGTAGGTCGTCTCGCGTACGATTTCGAAGTGGAGCGGCGGGCTTTAGCCCGCCGGAAGTCGATT
>DATLOL010000008.1:0-4702 GCA_035536275.1 Thermoanaerobaculia bacterium | reverse complement strand
CACGGCAAACGTGCGGTCGCCGACGTGCAGCTCCGCGTACGGGCCGCTCGCGGTGATGTAATCGATCTTGTCCACGGCCACGAAGCGGGTCTGCCCGCGCATCTCGACCGGGATGCGTTGCACCCACGGACTCTTGTTCTCGTCGAGCCGCGACAGCCGCCATTCGCCTTCGATCGACTTCCGCGCGCGCCGGAACGCCTCCGCGAATCGCTCGTCGTCGAACGGTTTCACCAGATAGTCCACGGCCGCGACCTCGAACGCCTTCAGCGCGTACTGGTCGAACGCCGTCGTGAAGATCGTCGCCGGCATCTCGTCGCCGAGCGTGTCCGCGACCTCGATCCCCGTCTTGCCCGGCATCTGCACGTCGAGGAACACCAGGTCGGGATGCAGATTGCGAATGGCCTCGATCGCCTCGTCGCCGTCTTCAGCGGTGCCGACGATCTCTACGTTTTCCTCGTGCCCGAGCCGGTCGGCGATGTGATCGCGGGCGAGCGGCTCGTCGTCCACGATCAGCACACGCAGAGGACGCGTCAATGCCACGGCAGCGAGATCTCCGCGGTGGTGCCCTCGCCCTCGGCCGACGTGAGCCGCAGCGACGCGCGGTCGCCGTACAACTGCGCCAGCCGCGCGCGCGTGTTCGCCAGCCCCACTCCCGCCTCGGACTCGCCATTCAGGCCCGGACCGTTGTCGCGCACCGTGAGCACGAGCGACTCGCCGCGACGTGACGCCGACACTTCGACGCGACCTTCGCCCTTCTTCCGCGCGACGCCGTGCTCGAGCGCGTTCTCCACGATCGGCTGCAGGATCAGGTTCGGAACGCGCGCGCCGAGCGTCTCCGGATCGATGCTCCTTTCGATGACCAAACGGCCCTGGAAGCGGAACTCCATGATCTCGAGGTAGCGGCCGAGGAAGTCCAGCTCTTCGCGGAGCGGGACCTCGTCGGTTGCGTGCGCGTCGATCGTATGGCGCAGTAACTCGCTGAGGCGCGCGATCATCTTGCGCACGCCGGCAGGGTTGCGCTCGACCATCGCCGAGATCGCGTGAAGCGTGTTGAAGAGGAAGTGCGGATTGATCTGCATCCGCAGCGCATCCAGCCGCGCCTCGGCCAACTGCGCCTGCAGTTGCGCAGCGTGCGCCTGCTGATCGCGGCCGCGCAGGAAGTACTCGCGCGCGAATCCGGCGGTGAGGATCGCGAAGTAGTAGAGCAGTTGCGGGACGTAGCGGAAGCGCATCAGCTCGCGCCCGGGACGGAACCCACCGCCGCGCGCACGTCGCGGCGGATCGAAGATCAGCTCCCGCGCCTCGGCCAGCAGGAAGTACATGAAGATGGCGACGCCGACGCCGATCACGACGAGCAGCAGCGTGCGGCCCAGCCACTTGCCTCGCTCGAGGCTGAAGCGGCTGCCGAGCCAGAGGATCGGCGGCGTCATCAGCGCCCACAGCCAGTACTCGACGAACAGCAGCAGGATCGGACCGGTGGGCGTGGTGCCGCGGAAGCCGAAGCCGCGCGGATCGAGCAGCCGCGTCGCGACGGTGAGGATCGCCAGGAACGTCCAGAACGCGAAGATGGCGAGCATGCCGCGCCATCCGAGGCGATAGCTGGTCGTCTTGGGGAGGAGGTTCATCGTCTCAGCGGTTCATAGTCTCATAGGGGTCCGCGAGCCGCCGCCGTTCGTGTGTCTATACTGCTTTGCGTGTTCATCGACCTCTCCCGACGATTCGGCTTTGTCGCCAAGGGCCTCGTTTATCTCCTCGTCGGATTCCTGGCCGCGAAAGCCGCGCTGATGCGCAGCGGCGGCGTGAACGACGAGGAAGGCGCGTTGCGCCAGGTGCTCGCCGCGCCCTTCGGGAAAGTGCTGCTGGCGGTGGCCGCCGCGGGTCTCTTCATCTACGCGCTCGGGCGTCTCATCGAGATGTGGAAGGACCCGGAGGAAAAGGGAAAGATCTGGCGATTCGAGTCGCTACTCAGCGCATTCGTCTACGGCGGCCTCGGCGTCGAAGCGCTGCGCATGGTCCTCGGCATGCAGTCCGGCGGCGGCGGTGAGAGCGAGAGCAAAGAGCAGGTGGCATTTCTGATCTCGCTTCCGTTCGGCCACTGGCTGACGATCGTCATCGCGCTCATCGCCATCGCCATGGGACTTCAGGAGCTCTACCGCGCGCTGGCGCGCCGCTTCGAGGATCGTCAGGCCATCAAGGGCGTGAGCGATTCCGTCAAGCCGTGGCTCCTGCGCCTGGGCCGCTTCGGGATCCTTTCTCGCGCGGTGGTGAGCCTGCTCGTCGCGGCGTACCTGCTGCTGGCGGGAATCCATCGCGCGCCGTCGGAAGCACGGGGGACGAAAGGCGCGATCGAGTCAATCCGGCAGTACCCGTTCGGAGTGTGGCTGCTCGCAGTGATCGCGATCGGGCTCACCGCGTACGGCGTTTATACGCTCGTCGAAGCGCGCTACCGGAAGCTGGCCTCATGACGTTCGACTTCGACTCACGCGAGTTCGTCGATGCCTACGACGAGCTGCCGCTCTGGTCCGCGATGTTCGGCCAACTCCTCCTGGAGCACGTTCCGCTGCGCGAGAACAGCGTCGCGCTCGACGTCGGATGCGGCACCGGCTTCCCGCTCCTCGAGCTCGCGCAACGCCTCGGACCGGGCTCCGTCGTACACGCGCTCGACCCGTGGATCGCCGCCCTCGCACGCGCCGGGCGCAAGCGCCGCCAGACGCGCGTCGACAACGCACGTCTGCACATCGGCGACGCGGCCGCGATGCCGTTCCGCAACGACTCCTTTGATCTCATCGTCTCCAACCTCGGCCTGAACAACTTCTCCGACGCACCCGCAGCCGTCGCCGAGTGCCGCCGTGTCTTGCGGCCGACGGGCACGCTCGCGCTGACGACGAACCTCGTCGGCCACATGCGCGAGCTCTACGAAGTCTTCGCCGCCGTCCTCGGCGAAAGCGCCGCGCTGACGGAGCACATCGAGCACCGCGCGACGATCGACAAGGTTCGCGCCCTCCTCGGGACTCACGGTTTCACCGTGCGCACGGTGCACGAGGACACGTTCACGATGCGCTACGCCAACGGCGCCGCGCTGCTGCACCACACGTTCGTGCAGTTCGGATTCCTGCCCGGCTGGCGCGCCGTCGTGCCGGCGGAGGATCAGGAGCGCGTGTTCGCGGAGCTCGAGCGGCGCCTCTCGGAGATCAAGCCACTGACGCTGACGATCCCGCGCGCGTACATCGAGGCGCAGTAGGCGCGGGGGAGACGACGAGGGGCCTCCGGACATCTGAGCCTTCCTGTCAAGTCAAGCGGCAGCTTTGACGAGGGCGGAGCCTCGTGAGGCGAGCTGTTGCAGATAGCGACTTTCGTCGTAAGTGGTGCGATTGTTCCAACAGGCGAACACGATACGGATCCAACGGTACGCCAGCGTGCGGATGGCCTGGTGTTGGCCATGTCCTCGTGCGCGTTGCTGCTTGTAGAACGCTCGAGCCCATGCCGACTGACCGATCGAGACTCGTGCGAACTCGTGGAAGGTCTGACGGATGAACTTTGGACAGGCCCATCGCATTTGCACGGTTACCGAGTTACCGCTGCGGCGAAGCACCGGCGCGATTCCGGTGAAGGCGGCCACAGCGGCAGCGCTGTCGAAGCGATTTCGATCGGTTCCAAGCGCCGCGGCCAGCCGCGGAGCGAGCTGTTCGCCGGCACCAGGGAAACTCGCGAAGATGGGCGCATCCTGGTGAGTTGCGAAGGCCGACGAGATCTTCTGATCGTACGTGGCGATGCTCGCGTTCAAAGCGCGGAGCTGGGTAACCTCGCTTCCGATCAGCAGCGCGGCAGTATCGATGATGACCGGATCGTCGTGGAAGGTGACCCCGGCACGGATCTCGGCCAGCCTCTGATCGATCCACGCGGCCGCGTGACGATGACGCTCATAGAACGCCCGGATCGCGGAAGGGCGAGCCCTTTGAATGGCGTGCAGCGTCGGCCAGCGTTCGAGGAAGTCACAAGCCTGCGCCGTCGTCAACGCGCCGGCCCACCGCAGCGCTTGCGGGTAGTACGTCTTGAGCCGATCGGTCACGCGTTGGATATGTTGTGTTCTCTGATCGACGAGCTCGCGCCGATCCTCGGTGAGCAGGCGCAGTAGGCGCGTCGAGGGGTCGTCGGGAACGAACGCGCGCAACTGGTCGCGATGCTTGCGCAGCAGATCGAGCAAGGACGCTGCGTCGGTCGGATCGTCTTTCGAACCGCTCGGATGAAACGCTTCACGATACCGGGCTGCACTCCGTGGGTTGATCGGATACAACGTCACGAACGGAAAGCCGCTGAGCGCATCGAAGACGGCGCCGCGCGACTGCTCGATGGCCACCGCGATGCGTGCGCCCTCGAATCGCGCATGTAGTCGTTTGATCCATGCGCGCAGAGCCGCCGGCGTGTGCTCGACGCGCTCGCTCGTGCGCGTCTGCCGCTGCTCGTCCCAAAGAGCGACCTCGTGCGATGTGTCACCCCAATCCAACCCCACCAACGCTGCGAACTCGAACTCGCTCATCACACCCTCCATTCGGGATGGCTCTGACCGCGCGCAAGGCCTATAGTCGAGTCGTGCTCCGACTGCATCTGAGAATGCGTCTCGGGCCAAAGCACTTCGTCCCGCTCGAATATCCGGGGGGATCCGTCGATCCGAACACGGGCCGCATTCGTAGCGGGACGAACC
>DATLOL010000007.1:0-2620 GCA_035536275.1 Thermoanaerobaculia bacterium | reverse complement strand
CCTGATGCCCCACCCGCCCAGGTCCCTCGACTACGCTCGGGATGACAGTTGGTTCTCACTTCTTCCACATCCTGCGGTACTCCTCCATGGCCTTGCGCTGTTTCGCGGCCAGGTCGATGAGGCGTCGCAGCTCTTTCATCGGCTCCGGGCTGTCGTCGACCTGGAGCCGCATCACGACGTCGTTGTTCAGCCACACGCCGCCGTCTTTCTTGACGATGAGGATCGCGGCGGACTGCATCCCGCGCTTGTCGCCGCCCGCGGCCTGACCCGCGTCGAGCGCGGCCAGCAGGCGATACGAGAGATGTCCTTCCGTCTTCTCGAACGCGGCGACCATCGCGTCGACGACTTCCGCTCCCGCGAGGATGTTCCCCTGCGCCGTGCAGAACTTCCCGCCCTTGTGCCCCGCCCACGCGGTGGCCTTGGAGCCGGTGAATGCGCCATACCGCCCCCGCGCGTCCATGATCGCGAACTGCCGTCCATGCTTCGTCCAGTCCACGGGACTGGGATCGGGATCGCTCTCCCAGATCGCCTTCACCGCCGCTTCCGGCGTGAGTCCCGCGCGCAGCAGCTCGAGCCCGCGCTCACCGTAAGCGACGTCGATGATGGCCTGCGTCGCCACAACCCCGACCTCCGCGTCCGCCCACAGCACGCCGTTGCCGACGGAGAACACGCGCGACTGCACCGCGCCGCCGACTTCGCCCGTCGCGGGGTCGTAGCCGAGGATGGAGAAGGTCGCCACGTGCGGATCGGCAGCGGCCGACAGCGTGAGGAAAAGCAGCAGAACGAAGCGCATGGCCGCACTCTAACCGGTTAGCATCTCGCGCATGAAGCGACTGCTCGCGCTGCTCCTCGTCGCCATCCCTCTCCTCGCCGACGACGTCGCCAAACTGCACGCGCTCTTCGAGCGCGAGTGGGAGGTGCGGCTGCGCGAAGACCCGTTGCGGGCGACCTCGGTCGGGCGCCACGAATACAACGATCGTCTTCCCGCCACCACGCTCGCCGATCTGAAACGCGTCGCCGATCTCAATCGCGGCTTTCTCGCGGAGTTGAAGGCCATCGACCGCGCGAAACTGCCGGCCCCGGAGGCGATCAACTACGACATCTTCCGCGCGCAGCTCGAGGAGAGCGTGGCCTCGTACGAGCTCGGCGATCACGAGATGCCGTTCAACGCCGACTCCGGCTTCCACAGCTCGTTCTCGCGCCTCGCCAAAGAGGTGCCGCTGGCGACGGTGAAGGACTACGAGAACTACATCGTCCGCCTGCGGGCGTGGCCGCGGTACGCCGGCGAGCAGATCGCGCACATGCGCGCGGGACTG
The DNA here is from genome assembly GCA_035536275.1 of Thermoanaerobaculia bacterium. Lineage (GTDB taxonomy): Bacteria > Acidobacteriota > Thermoanaerobaculia > Gp7-AA8 > Gp7-AA8 > QHVT01. Next base: position 1,304 of record DATLOL010000007.1, on the reverse strand, counting down.
AAGCGCGGCTTCAGCGTTCCCCGGGTGACGCTCGAAGGCTACGACACCACCATCAGCGCGCACGTCATCGAGGACCCGGCGAAGAGTGTGTTCTGGGAGCCGTTCGCGCAGTTCCCGGCGTCGGTGCCGGCATCGGAGCACGAGCGTCTCCGTCGCGACGGCCGCGAGGCCGTGCAGGCCGCGATCGGCGGGTATCGTCAAGTTCTTGACTTCTTCCGGGGCGAGTATCTGCCCGACGCGCGGAAGACACTGGGCGCATACGACATGCCGAACGGGCGCGCCTACTACGCGCAGAAGATCCGAGAGTTCACGACGCTCGATCTGTCGGCCGAGGAGATTCACCACCGCGGACTGGCCGAGGTGGCGCGCATCGATGCGGAGATGCGGGCGGTGATGAAACAGGCCGGCTTCGAAGGGGACTTCGCCGCGTTCCTGCAGTTCCTCCGCAGCGATCCGCGCTTCTACGCGAAGACGCCCCAGGAGCTCCTGATGCACGCGTCGTACATCGCCAAGCGCATGGACGGCAAGCTGCCGTCGCTCTTCAAGACTCTCCCCCGCTTGCCCTACACCGTCGAGCCGGTGCCGGCCGACATCGCACCGAAGTACACGACCGGCCGTTACGTCGGCGCGCCGCAGGGCAGCACGCGTCCCGGCATCTACTGGGTGAACACGTTCAAGCTCGAGGCGCGGCCGCTGTACAACCTCGAGGCGCTGACGCTGCACGAGGCCGTGCCCGGACACCACCTCCAGATCGCGCTCAGCCGCGAGCTGGCCGCGCTGCCGAACTTTCGCCGCTTCTCATACATCTCCGCGTTCGGCGAGGGCTGGGGCCTCTACTCCGAATGGCTCGGTCTCGAGGCCGGCTTCTACACCGATCCCTATTCGAACTTCGGCCGGCTCACGTACGAGATGTGGCGCGCCTGCCGTCTCGTCGTCGATACAGGGCTCCACGCGAAAGGATGGACGCGGCAGCAGGCCATCGACTACATGGCCACGCGCACGGCGCTGCCGATCCACGAGGTGACGACGGAGGTCGACCGCTACATCTCCTGGCCCGGCCAGGCGCTCGCGTACAAGCTCGGCGAGATGAAGATCAAGGAGCTGCGCCGCCGCGCGGAATCCGCCCTCGGCCCACGCTTCGACGTCCGCGAGTTCCACGACGTCGTCCTCGGCAGCGGCGCCGTGCCGCTGAACGTGCTGGAGGGGAATGTAGAGGCGTGGATTCGGTCCGCCCGTTGATCACCCCTGTGTCATCCCGAGCGTAGTCGAGGGACCTGGGCGGGCGGGGCGCGAGGAATGAGCCT
>DATLOL010000006.1:0-12895 GCA_035536275.1 Thermoanaerobaculia bacterium | reverse complement strand
CGGGCTGAAGCCCGCCGCTCCACAGGCCAAAGCCGCTGCGTACGCGCCGGCCACGCTCGATGCCGCGCTCCCGCCCATCCCGCCGGCGAGGGCGAGCCCCTTCTCGATCGTCACGATCGCGCGATAGCCGTACGGACGCAGATAGGCATCCGCGGCGATGGCGGCGCAGTTGCGCTCCGCATCGCGGGGGACGAGATCGGCGTCGCGACCGGTGACGTCCGCGACGCGCGACGCGCCTTTCGTCAGCTCGACCGTCACCGTGTCGCCGATCCCGTCGACAGCCAGGCCGAGGACGTCGAAGCCGGGACCGACGTTGCCGATGGAGCCGGGCGCGAAGGCCGCGGCCTTCATCGCCGCGAAACCTTTCGGCGCTCGTGCACGGTGATGGCAACGATGTCGTTCAGTACGCCCGCCGCCGTCACCGCCGCGCCCGCGCCGGGGCCGGTGACCACGAGCGGATTGGTTTTGTAGCGCTTCGACTGGATGACGATCGTGTTGTCGGTGCCGCGCAGGCGTCCTAAGGGCGACGCGTGCGGGACCGCCTCGATTCCCACGCGAATGGAGCGCGGCGCGATCTTGGCGACGTAGCGCAGCACCTTGCCTTCGCGGGCGGCCCGCGCGACGCGGTCCGCGAAGTCGTCGTCGAGCGCTTTCAGCTTGTCGACGAAGCGCGCGGCATTCGAGTCGTCGACGTCGGGCGTGAACAGCGACTCGAGAGCGATGTCGCTCAGCTCGAGCCTGCGTCCCAGCGTGCGGGCGAGGATGAGCGCTTTGCGGGCGACGTCGGTGCCGGAGAGATCGTCGCGCGGATCGGGCTCGGTGTAGCCGAGCTTCCACGCCTCGCGCACGGCATCGCTGAAGCGCTTCCCGTCCTCGAGCGCGCTCATGATGAATCCGAGCGTGCCGGAGAACGCGCCCAGGATCGACTCGACGCGGTCGCCCGCGTCCTGCAACTTGGCCAGCGTGTCGAGCACCGGCAGCCCGGCGCCGGCCGTCGCCTCGTAGCGCAGCGAGAGGCCGCGGTCGCGCGCGGTCTCCATCAGCTCGTCGAACGCGAGCTGCGACACCGCCAGCGGTTTCTTGTTCGCGAGCACGACGTGGAAGCCGTTCTCCAGCGCCTTCTGGATCAGCGGCGCCGTCTCCTCGGACGTCAGATCGACGAGGATCGGCCGGTGCGACGGGAGCAGCCAGAGCTCCTTCTCCATCGCCGCCTGCACTTCGGCGATGGTGAGCGTCGAGTCGCTGGAGAAGAGCCGCTCGCCGCTGGCCTTACGTTTGGCGAGCTTCTGCAGCGCCGCGGCGCTGAAGCCTTCTTCCTTCACCTGGATGCCGGAGCGATCGGCGATGCCGACGACCGCGACGTCGGCGCCGAGCTCGTTGCGCAGATGCTTCTCCTGCGCGATGAGCTGCTTGGTGAGCTCGCGGCCGATCTGGCCGAAGCCGAGGAGCGTGAGCTTCGACTCGCGCCCAGTGGCGTCGCCGAGCGGGTGCAGCTTGTCGAGCTGATACTCGTTGTGCAGGGCCTGGAGCGCGCGCGTGGCGTCGTTCTCGTCGACGGCCACGGTGATGTTCAGCTCCGACGATCCCTGGGCGATTGCCACGATGTTCACGCGCGCGCCGCTGAGCGCGGAGAACGTGCGAGCGGCGATGCCGGGGCGCCCGCGCATCCCCAGTCCGACCACGGCGATCAGCGCGACTTTCTCGGCGCGGATGCGATCGATGAGCTTCGCCCGCCTCTCGCTGGCGAAGGCGCCGTCCAGCGCCGCCACCGCATGGGTCGCCTCGGCGTCGGGCACGACGAAGCAGATGCTGGCCTCGCTGGAGGCCTGGCTGATCATCGACACCGAGTGTCCGGCGCCCGAGAGTGCGGTGAATGCGCGTCCTGCAACGCCGGGCACGCCGATCATGCCCGAGCCTTCGATGGCGATGAGCGACTGCCGATGGATGGCTGTCAAAGCTTTGACAGGGTAGGAGCCGGGCTTCACGTCGTCGGCGATGCGGGTGATGCTCCCGTCGCGGAAGGTGTTGCGCACGAACAGCGGGATCTTGCGGTCCACGAGCGGGACCATCGTCCGGGGGTGCAGCACTTTCGCGCCGTAGAACGCGAGCTCCGCGGCCTCGCGATAGTGCAGCTCGGAGAGCAGACGCGCCGAGGGAACGCTCTTGGGGTCGGCGGTCATGAGGCCGTCGACTTCCTTGAACAGCGTGACCGCCCGTGCGCTCAGGGAGCGGGCGAGGATGGCCGCGGAGAAGTCGGAGCCGCCGCGGCCGAGGGTGACGATCTCGCCGTCGGGGCCGGTGCCGATGTAGCCGGGCATGATGGCCACGCGGCCGGCGTCGAGAATCGGCAGCATCAGCTTCTTCGCGTTGCGCTCGCACTTTGCGAAGACCGGCCAGAGGCTGCCCAGGCGCCGCTCGGTGGCGATGATGTCGGTCGCGTCGACGTACTCCGCGGCGATGCCGGCTTCCTGTAACGCGGCCACGAAGACGCGTGCGAGCATCCGCTCGCCGCGTGCGACCAGGGCGTCATTCGCGCGCGGGGTGAGCTCGCGGAGCACGGAGATGCTCTCGCACATCGACCGCAGCTCGTGCGCGGAGTCGCCGATGAGGTTGCGCAGCTCCTCGGCGCGCGCGCGATTGGCGATGACCTCGCGGATGAGCTCTTCGTGCCGGGCCTCGAAGCGCTTGGCCGCGCTGATCCAGGCGATGCGGTCGCCGCGCAATGCGGCCTGTCCGGCCTCGAGCAGCAGATCGGTGACGCCGTTCGCTGCTGAGACCACTGTGGCCAGGCGCGCCGTGGCGTTCTTCACGTGCGAGACGGCAACGCGGATGGCTTCGCCGCTGCCAACCGCCACTCCGCCGAATTTGTAGACTTCGACCATCGGACGGCGGGAGTGTATAGGACCTATGGGACGTATAGGACCTATGGGACGTATGGGACCTGGCGCTTCACGCCGCGGTAGAGATACGCGATTCCGAAGGTGAGTGCCATGGAGGTCACCTCGGCGAAATCGCCCGACTCGCGCATGAGCTGCGCGAACTCCTCGCCGCACGGAAAGCGTCCGGCTGATTTCTGCAGGTATGCGTAGGCGGCGCGGTCGCCGGTGAGCACGCCGCCGATCCGCGGGAGCAGATGGCGCGTGTACCAGTCGTACAGCGCGCCGAAGAAGCGTCCCGGCGGCTGTCCGAACTCGAGCACGATCACGCGGCCTCCGCTTTTGACGACGCGGGCCAGCTCGGCGATCCCTTTGCGCGGCTCGCCGACGTTGCGGATACCGAAGGAGATGCTGGATACGTCGAACGAGCCGTCGTCGTAGGGAAGGCGCGTGACGTCCGCGACTTCGAAGGTGATGTCTTTCGCCTTGACGCGCGCGAGCTCCAGCATCTCCGGCACGAAGTCCGTTCCCACGACCTCGGCGCCCGCTTTGCGGAAGGCGATGGCCAGATCGCCGGTGCCGGTCGCGCAGTCGAGCACGCGATCGCCGCGTTGCACCTGCGCGGCGCGCACCGCGCGCTTGCGCCAGAGATGATGCACGCCGCCGGAAAGGACCGTGTTCGCGCGGTCGTAACGCCGCGCGATGGCGGCGAACATGGTGCGGATTCGCGCGGGGTCGGGGCCGGTATAGTTGGTCATACAATGCCCGCCGTGCGGGACTTCGCGTTCATTCAAACCTCGCCCGGGCGTGTGCTCGTGGGCTGGGGTCCGTTCGAACAGCTCCCGTTCCGGCGGCCGGAGCGGCCGGCATTCTACATAACGGACTTTTTCCTCGATGACCCGCACCCCTGGCGGCATCCCGCCCAGTGGGAGGAGCTGACCTTCGAAGAGCTGGCGTTGCGATTCGAGGAAGGCGACGTCCCGGAGATCGAGTGGGAGCCGGTGAGCTACGGCGATTTCGCGCGGCTCTTCGCATCGGCAGCGGAGCATTTCGCTCGCGGCGACTTCCACAAGATCGTTCCCGTCCTCTTCGAGAAGGGACGCTTCGCGCGGAAGGGACGCTGGTGGCGCTACCTGATCTCTCAGCTCTCGAACTTGCCGCGCGGGTTGCACGCCTACGGCTTCGCATACGCGCAGCACGGCATGATCGGCGCGACGCCGGAGATGCTGTTCCAGGCCGAGGCGCGCGGGTATCGGACCATGGCCCTGGCGGGGACGCGTCCGGTCAGGCGCGCGGAAGAGCTGCTCGCGGACCCGAAGGAGCGCCGCGAGCATCGCCTGGTCGTCGACGATATCGTGCGGCGCCTCTCGCCGTTCGGGAACATCGAGGTCGGCCCGCTGGGACTTCTGCGACTGCCCGGCATCGCCCATCTCATGACTCCGATCTTTTTTGCGGAGTCGGGAGGCTCGGAGGCGATGTCGTTCGCGGAGATGGTGCGGCGCCTCCATCCCACCGCGGCGCTCGGCGTGTCGCCGCGTACGCCCGCGGGAGACCGCTGGCTGCGTGAAGCCGATCGCGGCGTGAAGCGTCGCGCGTTCGGGGCGCCGTTCGGCATCGAGCGCGAAGACCGCTCCGCGCTCGCGCTCGTGGCCATCCGCAACGTGCAGTGGAAAGGCGATGAAGTGCGCGTCGGGTCCGGCGCGGGCCTGCTGCCCGAGAGCCAGCTCGATCGCGAGCTGGAAGAGCTGCGGCAGAAGCGCGATCAGGTGAAGACGCTCTTCGGAATCGAATCGGAGGCATGGACAGCGTCGAGCTTGCGGCAGGCGTGATCGAGGCCGTGCGCGCTGCGGGCGTGCACGAGTTCTGCGTCTGCGCCGGCTCGCGCAATGCGCCGCTGCTTGCGGTTCTCGGCTCTCTTCCCGTGCGCCTCTTCTCCTTCGTCGACGAGCGGTCGGCGGCGTTCTTCGCTCTCGGCCGCATCAAGCTCCACGGCGCTCCCGTTGCCGTGGTGACGACATCCGGCACCGCGGCCGCGGAGCTGCTGCCGGCGGCGGTGGAGGCGTTCTACTCCGGGCTGCCTTTGGTTCTCGTCACCGCGGATAGGCCGGCAAGGTTTCGGGGGACGGGGGCGCCGCAGTCGATCGAGCAGGTGGGGTTGTTTGGGGTTTATGCGTCGCCATCGATCGCCGATTGGTCGCGGAGGGGTGCGCTCCACATCAACGTGGAGATCGACGAGCCGTGGAACGATGCCGTCCCGGCGGCTGGCCCGGCGGCGTCCCGCGCCGCCGCCCCCAAAAGTGGCGGCGGGACGCCGCCACGCCAGCCGGCGAGGACGCCGGCGTTCCGCAATGCCGTCGTCGTTATCGGTGCGCTGGCGGATAAGCATCGCGGGTTCGTGAAGGAGCGCATTCACGCCCCGGTTTACGCCGAGCCGCTTTCCGGGTTGCGCGAGCATTCCACCATCCCCTTCGAGCGGATGATCAAGGGTTTCGATCACGTCATCCGCATCGGTAACGTCCCTACGCTGCGCTTCTGGCGCGATCTCGAGAGCCTCGACGTCGAGGTCACGCACTTCAGCGATCTCCCTTTCCCCGGGTTGACGCGCGGCGAGGTGTATCCGATTGAGGAGTTGCCGGAAATCCATGGCCGAGACATCGACCAAAGCGATTACACGCAACGCTTCGAACAGATCCTCGAAGACGAGCCTCAATCGGAGCTGGCGATGTTCCGCAAGCTCTCGGAAGAGTTGCCCGACGGAGCGCGGATCTACCTCGGCAACAGCCTCCCCATCCGCGAATGGGACCTCGCCGCCACGCGCGAGCCGCGCGGCTTCGTCTATGAAGCCAACCGCGGCGCGAACGGCATCGATGGGCAGCTCTCCACCTTCTTCGGGTGGTGCGCGCCGGACGCCGACAACGTCTGCATCGTTGGCGATCTCACCGCCATCTACGACCTCGGCGCGCCCTGGATCGTGCCGCAGCTCGACGCGCGTTTCCGCATCGTCGTGATCAACAACGGCGGGGGACGCATCTTCGGACGCGTCGGCGCCCTGCGAGGCGTCGATCCGGCGTTGCGCGCGCGCATCATCGAGAACGAGCACGACGTCCGGTTCGAGCACTGGGCGAAGATGTGGAACATCGACGTCACCGAGCTGCGTCCGGACGCCGAGGCGTCGCGCCGGTCGTGGGAAAGGTACGACGCGTTGTGGGCCTGACCGTCCTTCCCGGCTTCCTCGGCCTTCCCTCCGACTTTGATTTTTTACCGCCCGTCGACGCCGACGTGGTCCTCGGCTACTCGATGGGCGGCCGCCTCGCCCTGCGCCAGCTCGAAACCCGTGGAGCGGCGGCCGCTTCGGCCGCCGTCATCATCTCCACCGGTCTCAACGCACCCGACGAAGCCCGCCGCGTGCGGGACGAGGAATGGGCGCGGCGCTTCGAGTCTGAGGAATGGTCGTCGCTGATGCGCGCCTGGAACGTGCAGGAGGTCTTCGGCGGCCATGTGGTCGATCGCCGCGAGGAGGACTTCGATCGCGCCGAGCTCGCGCGGCAGCTTCGCGAGTACTCACCGGCTGTCCTTCCGCCACCGCGACTCGAGTCCATCGAAACGCCGATTCTCTGGATCGCGGGCGAGCGCGACTCCAAATACGTGGACATCGCGAAGACCGCCGTGCGCCGCCTTCCGCACGCCGAGCTGTGGATCTGTCCGGCCGCCGGGCATCGCGTTCCGTGGGAGCGGCCGGAACTCCTCGTCGCGCGTTTGCGGACGTTCCTCGACTTGCACTAACGTGCGGCGCCTATGGCCGAACTCTGGCACAAACTGCACGACTTCGAAGACATCCGATACGAGCGAACCGACGACGGGATCGCCAAGATCACCATCAATCGCCCCGAGGTGCGGAACGCGTTCCGGCCGAAGACGGTGGGGGAGATGAAGCTGGCCTTCGACCTGGCCCGCGACGACTCCGACATCGGCGTGGTCATCCTCACCGGTGAGGGCCCGGATGCGTTCTGCTCCGGGGGAGACCAGCGCGTCCGCGGCAAAGGCGGCTACGTCGACCCGAAAGAGAAGATCCCGCGCCTGAACATCCTTGACGTGCAGAAGCAGATCCGCAGCATGCCCAAGCCGGTCGTGGCCATGGTCGCGGGATACGCAATCGGCGGCGGCCACGTGCTGCACGTGGTCTGCGATCTCACCATCGCGGCGGAGAACGCCCGCTTCGGCCAGACCGGCCCGAAGGTCGGCTCGTTCGACGCCGGCCTCGGATCCTCCTATCTGGCGCGCATCGTCGGACAGAAGAAGGCGCGCGAGATCTGGTTCCTCTGCCGCCAGTACGACGCGAAACAGGCCCTGGAAATGGGCCTCGTCAATACCGTCGTGCCCTTGGAACAGCTCGAGACGGAGACGTTGAAGTGGTGCCGCGAGATGCTGGCCCTTTCTCCAATGGCCTTGCGGTTCCTCAAGGCCGCGATGAACGCCGATTGCGACGGGCAGATCGGATTGCTCGACTTCGGCGGAAGCGCGACGCTGCTGTATTACCTGTCCGAGGAGGCGCAGGAGGGGCGGGACGCTTACGTGGAGAAGCGGAAGCCGGATTTCAAGAAATTCAAGAGATTCCCGTGATCAGCGTGTCATCCCGAGCGAGCCTCGTGTCATCCCGAGCGAAGTCGAGGGATCTTCCCCTTTGAGACGCTGGCTCATGGCCGCGCGGCCGAAGACGCTGTCCGCGGCCATCGTGCCGGTGCTGATGGGATCCGCGCTCGCGTCGCACGAGCCCACGGCGATCACCTGGTGGGTGTTCTGGTGCGCGCTGATCGGGGCCGTGCTGATTCAGATCGCGACGAATCTGATCAACGACGCGATCGATTTCAAAAAGGGTGCGGACACGGCGGAGCGTTTAGGGCCGGTGCGGGTCACACAATCCGGTCTGCTCACTCCCCAGGCGGTCATGACCGTCGCGTTCCTCTGTCTGGGCGGAGCGGCGTTGTGCGGCATCCCGCTCATTACCCGCGGCGGCTGGCCGATGATCGCCATCGGCGTGACGTCGATTCTGATGGCGTATGCGTATACAGGCGGCCCGTTTCCGCTCGCGTATCGCGGACTGGGCGAGATCTTCGTCCTGATCTTTTTCGGGTTCATCGCAGTCGGCGGAACGTTCTACGCGCATTCGCTGCAATGGAACGCCAAGGCGGGCCTGGCGGGATTTGCGGCCGGCTCGCTGGCCACGGTGCTGCTGGTGATCAACAACCTGCGCGACGTGGACGGCGACCGTCGCGTGGACAAGCGTACGACCGTCGTGCGTTTCGGCGAGACGTTCGCGCGGATGGAGATCGCGTTTTTCGCGCTGGCGCCGTTCGCCGCGGTCGCGTTCATCGATCCGCCGCGTTATCTGATGACCCTCATCGCACTGCCGCTCGCGTTGTTCGTGATCGTGTGGGTCATGAGAAACCGTGGTGCGGCGCTGAATCGCGGTCTGGCGCTGGCCGGCGCGCTACAGTGGATCTTCGGGCTGTCCTTCGTAGCCGGCTCGATGCTCTGAGATGGACGTCCATCGCTACACGCTCCACTCACGTCGCGGCCCGGCGCGCACGGGCGCGCTGCTGCGCGTGGACGGCGGCTTCGCGGACGTCCATCCCTGGCCGGAGCTCGGCGACGCGCCGCTCGACGAGCAGCTCGCGCTGTTGGCGCGGGGGGAGACGACGCCGCTGACTCGGGCGTCACTGCGTCTGGCGCGATTGGATGCCGAGGCGCGGGGGCGCGGCGTGTCGTTGTTCGAGGGACTGACCATTCCGCTGAGTCACTGGCCGGGCAACGATCCGGCGCCGGGCTTCGACACCATCAAGACCAAAGGCGTGACGGAGTTTCCGGACGGCGTGCGCATCCGGATCGACTTCAACGCACGGCTCACCGCGGACGAGCTCGTCCGCATCGCGGCGACCTTGCCCAGAGAACGGATCGACTTCATCGAGGACCCCTGCCCCTACGACGAGCAGGTGTGGCGTGATCTGCGGGAGCGCACCGGCTTGCGTCTCGCGCTCGACCGATTTGCGGGCGACGCGGACCTCCTCGTGTACAAGCCGGCGCTGCAGACCCAGTGGCCGGCGCACAATGACATCGTCGTGACTTCGTACATGGATCATCCGGTCGGCCAGTTCGGCGCGGCGTACATCGCGGCCACGCACCGGACCAACGCCCGCTGCGGCCTGTTCACGCACGTGCTGTACGAGCCGGACGCATTTCTCGAGCGCGTGCAGAGCGATGGCGCGCGCCTGCTGCCGCCGGCCGGCACGGGCATCGGCTTCAACGACCTCCTGGAAAAGCTGCCGTGGACATCGATTGGCTGAGCGATGAGTCGCACGTGCTGCTCAATCCGCGCATGCCGGCGGACGAGCGCGCGCGGCTGGAATCGTTCGTCACAGATCTGCAGGGACATCTCTGGCTGGCCACGTCCGGTACGACCGGCGCATTGAAGCTGACCGCGCTCTCGAAGCAGGCCATGCTCGCCTCGGCCGCGGCGGTCAACCGCCATCTGCAATCCGACGCTAGCGATGTCTGGCTGTGCGTTCTCCCGAAGTTTCACGTCGGCGGCCTCGGGATCTACGCACGAGCGTTTATCTCCGGGGCGCGCGTCGTCACGACGGGATGGGAGGCGGTGACCCTCGCGTCGCTCGTGCCGGCTCAGGTCAGCGATCTCGTTCGCGCCGGTACTCGTGCCCCTGCGTCGTTGCGCGCGGTGGTCATCGGCGGCGGTGCCCTCGCATCCTCTCTTTATAGCGAGGCGCGCGCGCTCGGCTGGCCTCTGCTGCCGAGCTACGGGATGACCGAATGCTGCTCGCAGGTGGCGACGGCCACGGCGCAGTCGCCGGAGCTGCTGCTGCTCGATCACATGGAGGCGCGTGTCGAGGAGGATGGACGGCTGTCGCTCCGCAGCGCCGCGCTCTTCACCGGCTACGCGACCGCGGAAGGGTTCATCGATCCGAGAGTCGATGGCTGGTTCACGACCGAAGACGTGGCGTCGATCGACGGCGGTGTCCTGCGGGTGGAGGGTCGCAGAGGCGACTTCGTGAAGATCGGCGGCGAGTCGGTGGACCTCTCGCGGCTCGACCGCATCCTCGCGGAGCTCGGCGCCGACGCCGCGGCGGTCGCCATCCCCGACGAGCGCCTCGGGCACGTCATCGCTCTGGCGATTGCGGGCGATGACGGATCGGTGGTGGACGCGTTCAACACCCGCGTCTTTCCGTTCGAGCGCGCCCGCCGCGTCATCCGCGTCGCCGAGATCCCCCGCACGCCCCTCGGCAAGATCATCCGGAATCGCATCGCATGGTGATCCTGGGCATCCTCCTACCGTCGCTCGCACTCGCATTCGCGGTGCGGCGGTGGGTGGCCCCGCTGCGGTGGCGCCTCGTCGCGCTGTTCCTCGTTCTCACGCTCGCATTTCTGCACGGGGCGGTGTTCACGTCGAAGCTCCCCGTGCCGGTGGACGAGGTCGCGCGCGGCTATCCATATAAAGGTGTGGTCGGTGAGGTGGAACCGCGCAACCCGCTCACCAACGACACGGCCAAGCTCTTTCTGCCGTGGATGGAGGTCGCGCGCGAGGAGCTGTTCGCGTTCCGCGCGCCGCTCTGGAACCGCTACTCGTTCTCCGGCTACCCGCTCCTCGCCAACGGTGAGTCGGCCCCGTTCTCGCCGCTGTTCCTGTCGACGCTGTTCGTGCCGCTGCCGAAACAGATCGTGGCCATGGCCGGACTCAAGATCTTCGTCGCGCTGCTGTTCGGCTACCTGTTCGCGCGGCGCGCGGGGGCGGGCGAGGCGGCGTCCGTGTTTGCGGCGAGCGCGTTTGCGTTCTCCGTGTTCCAGACGGTCTTTCTCTACTACTCCACGACTGCGGTGACGGCGTTTCTGCCGGCGGCGTTGTACGCGCTGTTGGAAGCGCAGGAGCACGGGCGGCGACGCGATCTGGTGCTGGTGGCGCTCGTTGTTGCGACGCTGATGGCGAACGGGCATCCTGAGAGCGTCCTGCACATCGCCATCGGCGCGGCGGGCCTGTTGGCGATCGACCTCGGCCTGTCGAACGACAAACGGGCCTGGCTGCGCCGGTTTCGCGTGCCGCTCCTCGGCGCGATCGCGGGGTTGATGCTGTCCGCGCCGGCGTGGGTGCCGGTGCTCGAGCAGGTCCGTCTCAGCAGCCGTCTGGCCGAACTGCACGCGGGTCACGCGACGTCGTACCCACTCACTGCCGCCTGGGCCATGCTCTCGCCGAACGGCTTCGGCAATCCGGTGCGGGGGAACTGGGGGTGGATCCTCAATTACAGCCTGGTCGCGGCGTCGTATGTCGGCTTGATCGTGCTGGCGTATTTCGCCGCTTCGCTGATTGCGCGGAGCACCGAGCTCCGCGATCGATTGTGGGGGATTTACGCCGTGCTGTTGTGGCTCATCGCGATGGGCTGGACGCCGGTCGGTCGCCTGTTCAATGCAGTGCCGCCGTTCTCGATTACTGCCAATGACAAATTGCGGTTCGTGGCGTTGTTCATTGCGGCCGTGGTCGCGGCCAAGGCCTTGGAGCGAGTCAGGGCTCTGTATGTCATTGCCGGGTTGTGTGTCGCCGGCGGTGCGTTTTACGTCTATACGCTCCGTGCCCAGGTGCTGCGGCCGTGGGATCTGATCGCTCCAGCGGCGGTCATCGTACCGATGATCATTCCGCGGCGGTTCGTCTCGTGGGCGGCTGCGGCGCTGCTGACCATTGAACTGTTCGTGCTCAATGGCGGCTTCAATGCGTTGGTGGACAGCCGCTATTACAAGCCGCAACTGCCGATCGTTGAAGAGCTGCGGCGCATGGCGCCGAAAGAGCCGTACCGAATTGCCGGGCTGGAGTGGATGTTTCTGCCGAACGCATCCGCGCAATACGGGCTCGAGGACGTACGCGGGAGCGACCCTATGTCGTACGCAGCGTACACGGAGGCATTGAAGCCGATCGTGGTCGATGACCGCTCCATGGATTTCGATCGCATCGTGGACGTCCAGAGCCCTCTCCTGGACGATCTGAACGTGCGTTATCTGATGACGGAGCCGGGAGTTGAGCCGGGTGGGCGGTGGCGGAAGGCGTACGGCGGGCCCGACGGGTCGCTGTTCGAGAACCCGACGGCGCGGCAGCGGTTTTATGTCGCGGAGGGGGAGGGAACGGTGAAGGTCGACGCGGGCGGGCCCGGCCGTTACACGATCGAGGTCGCGGCGCGGACGCCCGTGCTCGTCCGGTCCAGCCATGTCGATAATCCTGGCTGGAGCGTGAGCGCCGGTGAGCGGGTGCCTGAGCGATTCGTTGCCTTCCGCCTGCCGAGCGGAAATCACTCTGTGCGAGTCAGTTACCGGCCTCGGAGCTTCTGGTGGTCGGTCCCCGTGTCGCTCCTTGGAGCGCTCTTTCTGACCTTCCGAAAATCGCAGGAATAGCGTCTACCCGAGTGGCGTTGAGCATGGTCCCGACGCGGAACCGCAGCTCTCTGACAAGCCGACCGTAACTCGCACGCGCGCAAGATACTTGCGCCGCGGGAGGCGCGGAAAGATCGATGGAATAGAGGTCCCCGGCACAGAGTTATCCCAGTTCCCGGCGCGACGCAGTTGACAAGGTCGCGGGCGGGACCTAGAATCCGCAGTCCCTGCAGTTGAGTCCCCGGCAGTCCCGATCTTTCCAGCACCGCAGCAACTCAGCAGTCGACGTGTCCGAGTCAGACGGAATGCGTTCACGCGGTAACGCGTTGGAAACATTCCGCTTGACACGGACGAGGGGGTCTGGCAATCTAGCCGCCCTTTCGGCGAGGCCGGTTCTTTGACAACTGAATAGGAAAGCAACGAAGGCAAACGTGATTCCTTTGAGCGCCTGCTGCAAAGCAGGGCTCAACAGAAATACAAAAGTAGTATCCGAATAGAACGACAGTGGATTCACTGTTGTCAGAGCTTCAGATTTTTCAGTTCAAACTGGAGAGTTTGATCCTGGCTCAGAATGAACGCTGGCGGCGTGCTTTACACAT
>DATLOL010000005.1:0-56094 GCA_035536275.1 Thermoanaerobaculia bacterium | reverse complement strand
CATCGAGGCGGCCGACCTCTGCCGCGACAACTCGTACTGGAAAATCACGGACAAGGATCTGCTCGAGTGCGAGGGGTATCAATAGCGCTCAGGGATACGACGGGAGCGCCTCCGGCGGGCCGGCCCGGCCGGCAGCGCTTACGTTGCACATGCACTCACGACAGGCGCGATTCCCGCGAAGGCGTGCGGATGGCCTGAGGCAACAAGCGCTGCCGCCCGTGGCGGCCCGCCGGAGGCCCCCGGTGGTTCTCTCTCCCGTCGAGCGAAGCGCCCTTAGAGCAACCCGCGCAACCGCTCGTAGCCCGCGCGGCTGACGGGGACGCGGGTGCCGTCCTTGAGGACGGCTACGCGGCTGTCCTTGGCGTACGGCTCCACCTTGGCGAGGCTCTCGAGGTTCACGAGGTAGCTCCGATGGATGCGGATGAAGCGCGCCGGATCGAGCAGCGCCTCCAGCTCGCCGAGGGTCTGCTGCTTGATGTGGCGCTGTCCGCGGGCGTAGACGTGCACGTAGTCGTCCTGGGCTTCGATGTAGTCGATGCGCTGCACGGGGACGACGTCGATCGTGCCGCCGTCGCGGAAGGCGATGCGCTGCAGCGGCTTCTTCACCGCGGCGGTCGCGTCAATCGTCGAAGGCACTCCCCGCCCCACCATCGCCTCGGCGTGCGCAACCACTTCGGCGAAACGCGCCGCCGTGTACGGCTTGAGCAGGTAATCGATGGCGTGCACCTGAAAGGCGCGAATCGCGTACTCGTCGTACGCGGTCACGAAGACGACCTGCGGCTTGCGATCGAGCAGCTCCAGCACTTCGAAGCCGTCCAGCTTCGGCATCTGGATGTCGAGGAAGAGCAGATCGGGGCGATGCTCGCCGATCGCTTTCACCGCTTCGTAGCCGTTCGCGCATTCGGCCACGACCGTGAACTGCGCATAGTCGGCGAGGAACTCGCGGAGGATCGCCCGGGCCGGCTCCTCGTCGTCGACGATGATCACGGAGACCTGCCCTGAGCCTGTCGAATGGGTCATGGCAGCCACAGTGTGACGCGAAAGCGCGCCGGCTCGTCCACGACGTTCATGCTCCCCTCGAACATCTCGATGCGGCGGCGCGTGTTGGCGAGGCCGATGTTTTCGCCTTGCTGCGGCGCGCGATCCGGATCGCACGCATTCTCGACCTCGATGCGTACGCCGTCGCCGTCGCGCGCGGCGGCGATCTGCACGACGCCACCTTCGAGGAGATGGGCGATGCCGTGCTTGATCGCGTTCTCGACCAGCGGCTGCAGGATCAATGGCGGCACGCGATGCCCGCGGACGCCCTCCTCCACTTCCTGCACGAGCTCGAGCCGCGGACCGAAGCGAATGCGCTCGATGGCCAGATAGCTCGACACCAGCTCCAGCTCTTCGCTCAGCGTCACCGTTTCCGCGCTGCCGATGCGCAGGCTCTTACGGAGGTATTCGGCGAGGAGCGTCGTCAGCGTGCGCGCGCTGGCTGGATTCGACCCGCATAGAGAACTGATGGAGTTGAGGCTATTGAAGAGAAAGTGCGGATCGAGCTGCGCCTTGAGAGCCTTCAGCTCCGCGTCGCGCGCGAGCATCCGCACTTCGAGCTCGCGTTCCAGTCCGGCCAGCATGTAGTTGAAGGCGACGGACAACAGGTACAGCAGCACGCCGGTGACGAAGAACGCGGCGATGCGCTGCTGATCCAGCTCCACGCCCAGCCAGGCCGCCCAGGTATCGAGTGCCATCACCCACACGCCGCTGAGCGCGATGGCCGCGAACGTGTGCGACGCCAGCAGCGCGGCGGTTCCGGTGCGCTGCAAGGGCATTGCGCGCACCGGATACCACGCCGCCAGACAGACGAACGCGTATGCAAGCACCGGGGGAACGATGACGTTCAGCGCGGCCAGCACGCCGCTGCGCTCCGGCTCCAGGACCAGCAGCGCGAGCAGCACCGCCAGCATGAGCCACCCGAGGAGGTAGAGCGCGAGGCGGACGCGTTTGGCGAAGAGCGGATGCATCGCGTCAGTTCTTCACTTCGATCCCGCCCATCACCGCCGTGCCGCGCACGCGCAGCGTCGGTCCGGTCGATCCGGCCGTCTGCGTCGTCTTGTCGACGAAGGCGCCCATGATCGGGACGACGTCGGTCGTGACGCGCCAGTCGTGCGGAATGTAGATCTCCACGCCACCCCACATCGCGAATGCATCGACGACGACTTCCTGTCCGTCCGCGACCTGGGCGTTGCGAAGATCGAGCTCCACGCCGCCCATGATGGCGCTCGCGCTCGCGCCGCGGAAGTCGCGGGCGATGCTCTGCCGCTTCACGCCGGCCATGAACGCGAAGGCGGTGATCTCCGCATCGGCCTCGTCGCCGGTGAGGGGGACAGGCCGGCGGCGCGTGACCGCGTCCCAGATCAGCTTCGCGCCGAGAATGGCGATGCCTAGAGGGATGAGATCACCCACGCTGATGTCCGCGAGACGTAGACGGTTCAGCAACAGCACTGCACCGACGACGATCAGGACCACTGGTCCGCCTTTGCTCGAGCGACGGTCGGCGATCTGCACGAGGCCGATCACGATCAGGATCACCGGCCACCAGCGCGTGAAAGGCTCGGACTCGATGAGGTCCAGATTGTCGAGCGTCCAGAGCAGACCCAGGGCCAGGATGCCGAACCCGACGATCAGGCGCGGCGTGATGCGGAACGTGTTCTCACTGCTGTTCACGGTTCTTCTCCTTGGTGACGCCGAGCAACGCGTGGAGGATCATGCCGGCACCGGCGATCACGATGGCCAGGGGAAACGCGGACCGGTAGCTCAGTCCGAAGAGCTCGACCGATCCCGCGAGCATCCACACGCCGATGGCGATGAGGATATAGCCGCCGTCGCCGCGGCGCGTGCGCAGCGTGTCGGCTTCGTGGCCGACGCCCAGGCCGATCAGGAGGACCGGCCAGTACTGCCAGATCTCACGCGAGTGGGTGATGCCGGCCAGGCCGATGGTGAGCAGCACCAGACCGCCCATCAGTTTGCCCGCCGAGAGAGGGGCGCGTTGTTCGTCGTTCATGCCGCGAAGGTACGGCCGCGCGGCGCACACGTCTCGCGGGTATCGGCGAACGGCGGAGGGCTACCGGTGAATGGAGAGGGGGCCCATAGGTCCTATAGGTCCTATAGGTCCTATAGGATCAGATCCAGGGCTCGTCCGCGGTGGGGCCGTAGATCGACGGCACCTTCCCTCCGGCCATGCGCAGGTAGACGGAGAACTGGCTGCGGTGGTGGATCTGGTCGTGGAGGAGGAACCAGATCCAGTCGAGCCTCGAGATCGGGCCCATCGTCTTCGGCGCGGTGAAGAAGTGCACTTCTTCCAGCAATTCGTCGTCGGAAGCGGCGGCGATGAGGTCGCGGAACTTCTGGTGGGCCTGCTCCAGCGTCGCGACCAGCTCGGACCACTGCTCGGGCGGCAACGGCGGCTTCCCGGTCACCTTGGTCGTGCCCTTCGCGAATCCGTCGTGCCACACCGTTTCGCCGAGGCCGCGCTCGAGGACGAAGATCCAGGCGAGGTCGCGGGCGCTGTTCGACTTCGCGCTCGGTTTCAGATCGAGCTGGTCCTCGGGGTACGCCCGCAGGACGTTCATCGTGACCGCGTGCTCGCGGTCGTAGTGCTCGAGGAAGGTCTCTTTTGCCGATGACATCGGCAGAGCATAACTTACCGCATCGCGCGGGCGGTCGTGCTGGCGGCGCGCACGGCGGGGGCGGGCACGTGGCCCACGCGGCCGTTCGCCATCTGCGCGCTGGGGTCCTCGACGCGGGACGGCGTCGCGGCAATCCACCACTCGAGCTGCTGCGGGGTCAGGTCCGGACGATCGGCGAGCATGCGCGCGGCGATGCCGGCGATGATCGGCGCCGCGAACGACGTTCCGCTGCGCAGGTTCGGACGGCGGCCGCGATAGTGATCGGCGGCGGTGATGGTCGCGCTGAAGATGCCCTGCGCCGGCGCGAGCACTTCCACGCCGCCGCGGCAGGTGCCGCTCCAGGAGCGGTTGTCCGCGGTCATGCCGCCGACGGTGACGACGCCTTCGATCTTGTGGCCGAGGAGCGCGGGGAAGCGATCGATGGTGCCGGCGGGACCGCATCCGCCGTCGGTGTTGTTCGCGGCGACCACGAACAGGAAGCGCTTCCCTTTCGGATCGGGATTCCCCTCCGCGTCGACTCCGGCGATCATCTGCCGGATCTTCTGCTCCACGACGGCGTAGGGAACGACGTCGCGCGCGGGCACGCCGTTCAGGCGCTCCAGGACCCAGCCGCTGATGTTGACGATGCCGGTGTGGAAGTCGGGCGCGGCCGGATCCCACGCATGGGCGATGATCGCGTTGAGGCCGTCGAGATACGTGCGCGTCGTGGCCAGGCCCCGCTCGTTCATCACCCGGACGCTGATGACGGTCGCCTCGGGCGCCACGCCGACGTTCTTTCCCGCGGCGATGGACGCGACGCCGGTGCCATGCGATGCGGACGCGAGCTCTTCGACGTCGTCGAAGCACGGCGCCGTGGCCTTGTTGTCGCTGGTGCACTTCGAGCGGCCGATGGCGATCGTCTGCGTGGCGTCGAGACCTGCGACGACCCGCGTGCCGGCATCCGTGGCGAACTCCGCGTGCGACGCGAGGACGCCGGTGTCCATGACGTAGATGACGCTGCCCGCGCCGCCGTTGCGGCGATCGAAGTGACCGTCGAGAGTCGGCTCGATCTGGTCGATCCGGTCGAGATGCCAGAGGAGAGGTGCGTCGAGGTCAGCGCCGCAGCGATCGAGCTTCGCGACTGCCGTGTGGCGGTCGAGCGGAATCTCGGTCTCGACGCAGTTGGTGAAGGAAACCTGCCCCCACGCGGTCGCGCCGCACACGATGAGCACAGCAGCAAAAACCAACCGCACGATGGACCGTGGCAAGCCGGGATTCCTCACTTATCGGACCTGTCCCGTTGGACGGCGGGACAACGTCACTCACGGTGCGCTCAAAAGGAAACGAAGGCAAGAAAATTTACGATTACGAGTTACGACGGTGTCATGACACTTGGGACATCTTGCGAAACCAGACGATCAGGTCCGTCGACGGCGGCTGGATGCCCATCTGCCGGATCTTCATCACCACCTGGCCGCGGTGGTACGTCGAGTGGTTGACGACGTGCTGCATCTGATGGC
Source organism: Thermoanaerobaculia bacterium (assembly GCA_035536275.1). Classification (GTDB taxonomy): domain Bacteria; phylum Acidobacteriota; class Thermoanaerobaculia; order Gp7-AA8; family Gp7-AA8; genus QHVT01. The sequence continues at coordinate 50,921 of DATLOL010000005.1, read as the reverse complement.
CGAGGCCATTCGTGAACGGATCGCCCTTGAGGGAGCGATAGGCGACGTCGCGTTCGAGGTCGTCGTCCGACAGCGAGTCGAGCAGCGCGCGGCGCTCCGCCTCGACGTCGTGCAGATGATCGACGAGCGCGTCCAGCGGCGGCGCGTGCTCCGCCCAAGCCGGCGGCGCGGTCGGGCTCTCCCCTTTCCACCGCCGCAGCCAGACCCACTCCGCGAAGATGATGTGCGCGAGCGTGTCGCGCACGAACGCGTACTGCTCGTCGGGCATCGGCCGAATCGCGGCGATGACTTCGTCGTTGGCCCACTCGGTGTATGAGAAAAGGTCGCGGATCTCATCGAGTCTCATGAATCACCTCCGAAAACCAAACCCTGAGCGTAGTCGAAGGGTCAGCTTCACTCAGGGCGAACTGCAGCGATGAATCACCTCGCACATTTGTTCCTCGCCGGCGATACGGCGGAGTCGCTGATCGGCAATCTCGCCGGCGATTTCGTGAAAGGACCGCTCGGCGATCGCTTCGCGCCGGCCGTTCGCGACGGCATCATGCACCATCGCCGGGTCGACGCATTTACAGATACACACCCTGCGGTCTCCGCGTTCCGCCGCGTGCTCATCCCCGAGCACGGCCACTACTCGCGCGTGATCGCGGACATGTTCCTCGACCACTTCCTCGCCCTGCGCTTCGACGAGTTCGCGGGCGAGTCGCTGGAGTCGTTCCTCAGGCGCACCTATGCGCTCATCGACCCGCGCGAGGCCGAGCTCCCCGGCCTTCTCCGCTACGTTTATCCGCGAATCCGCGACGAGCAGTGGCTGGAGTCGTATCGCGAGATCGACGGCATCCATCACGCGCTGGCGAACATCTCCAGGCGCTTCACGCGACGGCCGCGGCTCGAGACGGCCACGCGACACCTCGTCGACTCGCGGCCGGAGCTGGAGCGGCGGTTCGAGGAGTTCCTCCCCGCGGTCATGGAGTTTTCGTCACGAACGGCGGCCGCTTCACTTCCCTGACGCAGGCGGTCTCCAGTGCGTCAACCGAACCTTCACGGACGAACTCCGACAGCAGCGCGTCGATGCACGGCTCTGTGCCGCCGTGGCTGCCGAACGGCACGACCACGTGCAGCGCTCGGCGGAGCGTCTTCGCCACCTCGTCGCCGAACTCCGGCGGCGTGACGGGATCGACTTCGCCGGACACGAGCAGCGTCGGGATCGACGAGCGCACGGGCTGGGTCATGGCCCGATCGGTCGTCGCGCGCGGCCACACCTTGCACGCGCCGAGCTGCTGATCGAGCCGGTAGGTGCCGAGGAGCGTGCCCTTCGCCGCCGCCCGCACCGTCGCTTCGTCGACCCGCGGCAGATCCTCGGCGCACGTCACGCTGAGGAACAGGCCGAGGTCGACGCTTCGGATGTTGCGCGAATAGCGGAGGGCCATCTCCGCGATCGGTTTCCAGTCGCCGTTTGCGGCCGCGTGAATGACAAACGGGACGCGGGAGTACGCGGACGGCGAGTAGAGAAAGTTGCGGAAGGCCTCGCCGAAGAAGCCGCGGCCCATCGTTTTGCCGTCGATCTCGATGCCACGCTCGGCGGCGGCGAGCATCTTCGGGAGATCGGCGTCGAGGTCCGGGAACGCGGCGCGGCACGCGTCGTCCGCTTTGCACATCGTCAGCACGCGCTGGAGCGAACGGTCCGCGTACGGCGCGTAGTGCGACGGCATCGCCAGCGCGGGCGAGACGACGCCGTCGAGGATCACGGCGCGCACCGACTTCGGGTGGCGGCGCATGTACTCCTGGGCCACGCGCGTCCCGTACGACGTGCCGTAGAGCGTGACCGTGCGATAGCCGAGCGCTTTGCGCACGGCCTCGAGGTCAGTGACGATGTGCCGGGTCGTGTAGCGCGTGAGGTCGGTCGTCTTCGCAAGCTTGTCGCGGCACGCGGCGATGCGGCGGGGCTCGAAGAGATCGGAGAAGGGGTCGTCCGGCGGCTGCTCGCACCGCAGTGGATTCGACTGGCCCGTGCCGCGCGCGTCGACGAGGACGATGTCCCGTCCGATGTTCGTGAAGGTCTCGTTGGCGAACGAGGTCATGTTCGTTGCACCCGCGCCGGGACCGCCGGCGAGGATGAACAGCGCGTCGCGGTTGCGCTGCGGCGCGCGCACGACGACGACGTTCAGGGTGACGCCGTCGGAGACGGCGAGCTTTCCGCACTCCGCCTTGACGCCGCGCATCTCGCACGGCTGCAGCGAAAGCGCGGCGGCGAGCACGAGTCCGATCATTTCTTCTTCCTCCTGCAGTCGACGTAGGCCATAAATTGCGTCGCCAGCTCCTCCACCACCTCCTCTTCGGACAGCCGCGCGAGGTCCGACACGGGCTGGCCGAAAAGCACGAGCTCGCGCAGCGTCGACATCATGGAGAGGATGCCCAGGTTGACCGCCTCGGGGCGCGCGCCACGGCAGCGCGCGAGCACGGCCTCGCGCAGCCGCTGGTGTAGCTTCTGGTTGAACTCGCGGACGCGGGCGCGGAGGGCCTCGTCGGTTCCCGTGCGCGTGGCGACGTAGACCGCGCGGAGCAGCGGACGGTTGCGGCGATAGAGGGCGGCGGCGGTGGACATGTAGCGGCGCACGACGTCGCCGGCCGAGGTGTCGGCGTCGTCGAAGATGCCCGCGGACTGCCGCTCCAGCTCCTCGAACACGCGCTTGTCCGCGAGATAGACCGCCAGCGCCTCTTTGCTGGGGAAGCGGGCGTAAAGGCCGCCGATGGAGACACCGGCACGGGCAGCGATGTCGGCCATGGTCACGGCCTCCAGACCTCGGCTGCGCAGGAGCTCGCGGGCGGAGGTGGCAATGCGTTCTTCCGTGTCCGCGCTGCGAACCTGCCGGGCGGTGTGATGGATGGCGCGCATATGCGAATACGAATCATATTCGGTTTCTACGACGCGTGCTAGCATCGGGTTTCATGAAGAGCCTGCAGGAGACCTTCGCCCCCAACAACCGCTGCTTCGGCTGCGGGCCGGCCAACGAGAAAGGACTGCGCATCCGCAGCTTCGAGGACGGCGAGGAGCTGGTGTGCGACTGGACGCCGGAGGCGCATCACGTGGCCTTCGAAGGCATCGTCAACGGCGGGATCATCGGCGCGCTCCTCGACTGCCACAGCAACTGGCGCGCGGCCACGCATCTCATGAAACAGCGCGGCGCTGCGGAGCTCCCGGCGACGGTGACGCTCGACTTTCACGTGACCCTCAAACGCCCCACGCCGATGGGCGTGCCGCTGCATCTGCGTGCGCGCGTGGCCGAGTCGCAGGAAGACCGCGCGACCATCGAGGCCACGCTGGAGGCGAACGGGAAAGTCACGGCGACGTGCCGAGGAACGTTCGTCGCGGTAAAGGAAGGCCACCCCGCCTACTTTCGCTGGTAGCGCCGGCGTCCTTGTGGAGCGGCGGCCGCTCTCGGCCGCCGGGTCTCTCTTTCGGCGGCCGAAGCGGCCGCCGCTCCACAGGAGCGCTACGGCCGGATGCGCTTCATCAGAATGACCGCGCGTGCGATCTCGCGCTCACACCACTCCAGCTTCTCGATGATCTTCTGCGGCACCCCCACCGCCTCGATCCCGTGAAAGCCGGCCGAGGCGTAGAACGCCTCCAGGTCCGCGAAGGGGATGCAGTAGACGTCGAGGTCGCCCGCGCGGCGCAGCAACTCCTCAACGATCGCCCGTGCGATGCCCGCGCCGCGGAAGCGGTCGAGCACGTACATCCCGCCGAGCTCGTATGCGGTTCCGCCCGCATCGACGAGACGGCCGATGCCGGCTCGCTCGCCGTCGAGCTCGGCGATCACGACCTGATCGCTCGCGTCGGACGGGATGAAGCCGGCCCGCGCGTACTGTTCATTGATCCAGCCGGTCTCCTCCGGCCTCGCGGTTCGTAACACCAGCACGGCCCCAGTCTAATGAAACGAGCCGCCCTCCTCGCGCTTCTGCTGCTCGCGCTGCCTCTGGCGGCGCGCGTGCGAGCCGTCCGCTCCGGCCCGGTCGTCGAAACGCCATCGTCGTGGCTGCGCTCGCGCGCGATCCCGCTCGACCGCTTCGATCCCGGCGACGCCGCCGTCGTCGCCCTGGGCGACATCACACACGCCACGCACGAGGTCTACGCCGCGAAGCAGACGCTCGTGCCGCAACTCGTCGCGCGCGGCTTCCGCACCATCGTCTTCGAGGCGCCGTACACCGAGTACAAAGCACTCGACCAGTACGTGCTGCATGGCATCGGCGATCCCGCGGCCACGCTGAACCAGCCTTACTACTGGTTCTGGGACACGAACGAGATCCTCGACCTCATCGAGTGGGCGCGCGCGCAGAACGCGGCCGGGCTCACGCCGCCGATCCGCATCGAAGGCGTCGATCCCACCTCGCCGCGGGTCACGGCTGCGGAGGTGGTCGCGTACCTGAAGCGCGTCGATCCGGCCTACGCGACGCAGGCCGAGTCGACCTACCACTGCATCCGCAGCAGCTACACCGGCGCGGAGTGGTGCCGCGGCGAGATCGAGTCGATCCGCACGTCGATGTCGGCGAAGCGCGACGCGTACGTGCTCGCGTCGTCGAGCGACGAATTCGAGGAGATGCTGCACGCCGCCCGCGTCGTCGAGCAGGGTGAGCGCGTCCTGGCCCTCGGCTTCAACACCCGCGACGAACCTATGTCCGAGAACATCCTCCGCCGCGTCGCGCGCGGCGAGAAGGTCATCGTCATCGGCCACAACGAGCATTGGGGGCGCACGCCGTACGTCCTCGACGATCCGCAGCTCCTGATCCCCAGCGCCGGCGGGTTCCTCGGCGCCGCCCTCGGCGCTCGCTACTTCGCCCTCGGATCGCTCGCACTGGAAGGGACGTTCCTGGCGGTCGAGTACGCGCCCGGGATCCGCAGCGGCGAGATCAAGGCGCAGACGATGACCGCGCCGTCCGCCGACGACTTTGCGCTGCTGATGTCTTCCGGCGAGCTGGCGATCTATCCGCTGCGCGGCGTGCTGCCGGCGTGGCTCGCGGGAACGCATCGGCTGCGCTTTGCCGGATCGGCCGTCCCGTCACGCGACCGCGCGACGCTCGACGTCCCCGCGGATCTCGGCAAGAAGTTCGACGCGGTGCTGTACGTGCCACGATCGAGCCCCACGCAACTCCGCCACTGGCCGCGGTTCTGAACGCGGCTCCCCACCGTGTTGCTAGTTGCTGGTTGCTGGTTACTGACGCCGCATCGCGAGCAACACAGCAACCAGCAACACAGCAACGCGAACGGCCATCAGCCGTTCGCCTGCAGCTCGATGAGAATCTCCTCGATCGCATCTGCCGCGCGCTCCATCGGCAGCACGCACGTGCCCGCGCCGCGGTGGCCTCCCCCGCCGTAGCGCGACATCAGCTCGCCGACCGACGTGTTGCACGTCCGGTTGAAGATGCTGTGGCCCACGGCCGCTACCACCGTGTCGGCGCGCGAGCCCCAGTGCACGCGCAGCGAGACATTCGCGTCCGGGAACAGCGAGTAGACGAGGAAGCGGTTGCCGGCCGGAAGGCGATCGAGATCGCGCAGGTCCGTGACCACGACGTTGCTGAGCTGGAAGCTGTTCCGCTCGAGGAGGTGCTTGAACTCCGCCTGCTCGCCGCGGATGCGCTCCACCCGCTCGCGCACCTCCGGCTGCTGCAGCACCTCGGCGATGGACATTGTCTTCAGCCAATCCACGAGCTTGCGGAAGTACTCGTCGAGCGAGCCCAGGCCGGTGCGGGCGTCGAGGGTGAAGCCGAGGAGGATGAAGTCGCGGGGATTCTCGACGTCGTCGGGAGTGAGCAGCGCGGCGTCGAGGCGATCGGTCTCGTCGACCAGGCGCGAGAGGCGCAGCAGCGCGGGATCGTCGGGCTCGCGCTCGAGGTAGTACTCGTGAACCAGGTGCGCCGCCGACGCGGCCACGCGATAGCGGCCGACGAATCCCTCCGGCGGCTTCTCGTTGCTGTCGGTGAGGAGCTTGTGGTCGAACCACATCCCGCAGCGCGAGTCGTACGGCAGATTGACGATGACGTCATCGCCGCGGACATCCACGCGCTTGTCGGTGATGTCCTGGGACTCGACGAGCAGAATGCCGTCGATCGGTTCCTTCATCGTGATGATGACGGCGCTGGTGAGGCCGTCCAGATCACCACGTGTGATCAGGCGCATCGCAATCCTCCGGATCGCGCCTGTTTTACCTCCGCTTCTTCTTCTTCGCAACCTCGGCCGTCGCCGGATCGCGAAACACCCACCACAGCGCGAACGCGATCGCGTACATCAGCACGAGGCGATAGAAGTGATTCAGCACGCCCCACACGTTCCGCTCCGTGCTCGAGTAGTGCACCGTGCTCCACATCCCGAGCTTGGCGACGTAGATCGACATCACCTCGGTCACCGTGCCCAGAATGTGCGTCAGCGCGAGCACCGCGCAGGCAGCGAGAAACCCGCCCGCGTTGCGGTCGGAGAACGTGCGCTTCGACGCGGCGAAGAGCGCCGTGAGCAGGATGATGTTGAAAGTGAGGTCGTGGATGGCGATGCCGGGCCGCTTCGAGCGCCGATCGAAGTCGCGGCGATCGACCGTCACGTAGTTGTCCTCGGCGACGCGAAGGTTCGTCACCGCCGGCCGCTCGAACAGGTTCAGCGTCTTCTCCGCCGCCGCGGCGATGGCGCGGTTGTACAGCGGCGACGCCAGCGCCCAGAGCGCCAGTCCGGCCAGGAATCCGGCGATTGCTTTAACCGCGAGTCGCCAGTCGATTCGGGGCAACGCGTGCGCTCCAGAACAGGAAGAAGCCGATGGCGACCAGGATCACGGCGATCTGCCAGACCGCGGTGTGGAACATGTCGAAGAGCCGCGGCTGATACGCGCCGAGGAGATAGAGGGTGACGATGCGCACGGCGTTGATGAGTTGCACGACCAGCGCGCCGAGGAGCAGGCCGGTGGTGCGGGCCTTGAGCGAGGCGGGAAAGGCGACGATCGACGCGAGCAGGATCAGCATCGCCTCCACGCCGTTGCAGCCGTTGTTGATGTTCACGCCGAAACGCGAGGAGCGAATGACCGTGCCGGTCACGTCGACGGGCTGCCCGATCATCTTCAGCAGCGCGCCGGACACCGTGGCCACGCCCTGCGTGAACGGCACGATCACGTGGTCGTTGACCGGGTTCCAGGCGATCAGCAGATACGCGGCGATGAGAATGGCGAAAAACTTGACGAGGAACAGGACCTGGGTTCGCTGCATGGCCATTGGACGGGCGGGATGGTAACACTGTCCGATCGTGGGACGCCGGGTCCCACGACCGGACACGCGCGCCCGCACGAAACGATGTTAACTCCCGTATCCTCAGTGACAAAGGTGATGGCGCCGCCGTTGCGCATGACGCCCTCTCATGGATCTGCTCCTTCAGGACTTCCGCTTCGCCGTTCACTCCCTGCGAGCCCATCCTGGCTTCGCGCTCGTGGCCATCCTGACGCTGGCCCTCGGCATCGGCGCCACGACCGCGATCTTCAGCGTCGTCAACGGCGTGCTGCTCCAGCCGCTGCCCCTGCACGATCCCGATCGCCTGGTGATGGTGTGGGAGAGCCGGCTGGAGGAGCCGGGACATCCGACGAACGTCATCTCGCCCGCGAACTACACCGACTGGCGCAAAGAGACGCCGCGCGTGTTCTCCTCGTTCGGCGCGACGTTCGACTGGGAGATGAGCCTCACCGGCCAGGCCGAACCGGAAGTGGTCCGGGTCGGCTTCTCCGACGAGCACCTCTTCCCCACCCTCGCCGTGCGCCCGCTCCTCGGCCGCGCCATCGAGAAGCGTGAGGACAGCGAGCACGCCGTCCTCAGCCATCACCTCTGGCAGCGGAAGTTCGGCGGCGATCCGAAAGCGATCGGGAAACGCATCGAGGTCGACGGCAACCCGCTCACGATCACCGGAATCATGCCCCGTGAGTTCTTCGTGCCGAAGAGCCGCGCCGACCTCTGGATCTTCTATCCCGTGCCGCCGACCACGCGCGGCCGCTACCTCAGCAGCGTCGGGCGTCTCAAGCCCGGTGTCACCCTCGAGCAGGCGCAGGCCTTCATGGCCACGGTCGGCCGGCGGCTGGAGCTCGCGCATCCCGAGGCGAACACGAATCACGGCATCAAGCTCGTGCCGATCCACGAGGAAGTCGTCGGCGACGTGCGCCGCGTTCTGCTGGTCGTCTTCGCCGCGGTGACGTTCCTCCTCCTGATCGCATGCGTCAACATCGCCAACCTCCTGCTCAGCCGTGCCACCGCTCGTGCGAAGGAGATGGCGGTGCGCTCCGCCCTCGGCGCATCGCGCGGGATTCTGGTCCGCCAGCTCCTCACCGAGAGTCTCATCCTCGCGGTCGTTGCAGGCATCGTGGGAGTGGTGATCGCCGGCTGGGCGACGATGCTGCTCGTGCGCTTCACGCCGGTGTCGGCGATGCTGCCGCGCACCGCGGAGATCGGCGTCGACGGACGCGTGCTCGCGACAACCGCGGTGCTGACCCTCATCACCGGCGTTTTCTTTGGACTGGCGCCGGCGATCGCCGCGTCCCGTCCGGACCTGCAGACGGGATTGAAGTCGGGCGGACGCGGATCGAGTCAGAGCCGCCGAGGAAAGCTGTTCCGGAACACGCTCGTGGCGGTGGAGGTCGCGCTGGCGACGGTGCTGCTGATCGGGGCCGGGCTGCTCATCAAGAGTTTCGCGAAACTGGATCGCGTGCAGCCGGGCGTGCGTGCCGAAGGGGCCCTGACGACGCGAATCGTGCTGTCGCGCGCACAGCAGGAACCGGGACGGCGGAAACCGATGGTCGAGCGCATCTTCGACACGACCACCAGGGTGCCGGGCGTCACGAACGCGGGCGCGATCCTCTCGCTGAACATGCCTTTCACGGGCTCGCGCAGCAATCACACCTTCCTCGTCGAAGGCGAGCCGGCTCCGAAGGAGGGCCAGGAGCCGGAGACCGACATTCGCATCATCGCCGGCGACTACTTCGGCGCGATGGGGATGCCGATGCTGGCCGGGCGCGCGGCCGATCGGCGCGCGGGAGAGAGGCCGCAACAGACGGAGTTCGTCGTCAACGAAACGTTCGCGCGCAAATACTTCGGCGGCAAGAGTCCGGTCGGACGGCGCATCAGCGTGGACTGGTTCGAGTTGCACAAGGGAGAGATCGTCGGAGTGGTGGGAGACGTCCGCGCGGCAGGGTTGAACGACGACCCGGCGCCGGCGATCTACATGAGCTATCTCTTCGATCCGACGCCGGCGCTCACGCTGATCGTGCGCACCGATCGCGATCCCAAGTCGCTGCAGGTCCCGATCGCGCGGGCGTTGCGGCGGCTCGATCCATTGATGCCGGTCAGCCACGCGGTGACGCTCGAGGAGCTGATCTCAAGTACGATTGCCCGGCCTCGCTTCAACGCCACGATGCTCGCACTCTTCGCCGCCCTCGGCCTGCTCCTCGCCTCCATCGGAATCTACGGCGTGCTGTCGTACTCCGTCTCGCAGCGCACTCAGGAGATGGGCATCCGCATGGCCCTGGGCGCCGATCCCAAGGACGTGCGCCGCCTCGTCGTGCGGGACGGACTGCGCGTCGCGGGCATCGGGATCGCGGCGGGCATCGTCGTGGCGCTGTTCACGACGAAGTTGATGGAGACGCTGCTGTACGGCGTCGAGGCGCGCGACGTGTACGTCTTCGCGTTCGTCGCGGCAGTGCTGGCGCTGGTCGCGTTCGCGGCGAGCTACATCCCCGCGCGACGGGCCACGCTCGTCAATCCCATGATCGCGCTGCGGCCGGAGTGACGTGCGCGCGACCATTCTCATCGCCGACGATCAGCCCGACGTCCTCGAGGCGCTGACGCTCCTCCTCGCGAACGGCGAGACGGAAGTGATCGAGGCACGCTCGCCGGGTGAGGTGATCCGCCGGGTCGGCGCGCAGCAGCTCGATCTCGTGCTGATCGACATGAACTACACGCGTGACACGAGCTCGGGTGCCGAGGGGATCGAGCTGCTGGAGCAGTTGCATGGGTACGATCCGACGCTGCCCATCGTGGTGATGACGGCCTGGGCGTCCATCCAGCTCGTGGTCGAGGCGATGCAGAAAGGCGCGCGCGACTTCGTGCAGAAGCCGTGGGACAACGCGCGCCTGCGCACCATCGTGCGGAACCAGATCGAGCTGGGACGGGCCTTGCGCCGCTCGCAGCGGCTGGAGACCGAGAACTCGATCCTGCGCGCGGACGGAGCGGCGCCGACCGTGGCCGAGTCGCCGGCGATGAAGCGCGTGCTGGAAGTCGTGCAGCGCGTGGCGCCCTCGGACGCGAACGTGCTCGTGCGCGGGGAGAACGGCACGGGCAAGGGTCTGGTCGCACGAGCGCTCCACGCGGCGTCACGACGAGCATCGAAGCCGTTCATCGCCGTCAACATCGGCGGACTCCCGGAGTCGCTCTTCGAGAGCGAGTTGTTCGGCCACGTGAAGGGCGCGTTCACCGACGCGCGACAGGATCGCATCGGCCGGTTCGAGCTGGCGGACTGCGGCACGCTCTTTCTCGACGAGATCGCGAACATCTCGGTCGCGCAGCAGGCCCGGTTGCTGCGCGTGATCGAGAGCGGTGAGTTCGAGCGCGTCGGCTCGTCGCAGACGCGCAAGGCGGACGTGCGGCTGATCTCCGCGACCAACGCCACGCTCGAGCAGGACGTGCAGGCCGGGCGCTTCCGCCAGGATCTGCTGTTCCGCCTGAACACCGTGCAGATCACGATTCCGCCGCTGCGCGACCGGCGCGAGGACATCCCACCGCTGGCCGCACAGTTTCTGGCCCGCTTCGCGCGCCGTTATCGCAAGGACGTCACCGGGTTCGACGCCGCGGCGATGAAGGCCATGCTCGCGCATCCGTGGAGCGGCAACGTGCGCGAGCTGGAGCACGCCGTCGAGCGTGCGGTGCTGATGTCCGCCGCGGCGCAGATCACCCGCGCCGACCTCGCCCTGGAAACGCCGGCGCAGGCGAGCATCGAAGACATGAGCATCGAGGACGTCGAGGCGCTGCTCATCCGCAAGGCCCTGGCCCGCTTCGACGGCAACGTCAGCCGCGCCGCCGAGCTCCTCGGACTCTCGCGGAGTGCGCTCTACCGGCGCATCCAGCGATACTCGTTATGAAATCGTTGCTGTGTTGCTGTGTTGCTGGTTGCTTGCGATGTCGCGCCAGCAACCAGCAACCAGGAACCAGCAACGAACCGAAATGACCCTCCTCGGCTACGAGCGCCGCATCGTCGGCACCGCGCTGCTCGCGGTGATCCCGCTGGCCGTGGCCGCGCTGATGCTCGTGTGGACCGGCGACTTCCCCGAGGTCGTGTTATGGACCATCGCCCTGCTGATCGCGATCTCGCTGCTGGTCATCCTGTGGGCGATGCGCGAGGTGATCGTCTACCCGCTGCGCACGCTCGTGAACGTCATGAGCGCGATGCGCGAGCAGGACTACACGACGCGCGGACGCGAAGCCGCCGACGGCACCGTGTTCGGCGACGTGATGTCCGAGCTGAACGACCTCAGTGCGACGATGCGCCAGCGCCATCTCGACGCATTGGAGTCGGCGGCGCTCGTGCGCGCGGTCATCGCCGAAGTCGACGCGGCGATCTTCGCGTTCGATGCTGAGGAGCGGATCGAGCTCGTGAACCGCGCGGGCGAGAGGCTCCTCGAAACGACGGGAGTCGAGGCGCTGCTTGCGCTCCGCGAGTCCGCCACCGTGGAGTGGAACGGCGCGCGGTGGAGCGTGCGCGTGTCGTCGTTCCGCCGCGAGGGCACGACTCACCGACTGCTCGTCATCGCGGACATCTCCCGCGCACTGCGCCAGGAAGAGATCCGCGCCTGGCAGCGCGTGGTGCGGGTCCTCGGGCATGAGCTCAACAACTCGCTTGCGCCGATCAAGTCGATCGCCGGCACGCTCGGGGAATCCGTCGAGGACGCGAAGCTCGACGCACCGCTGCACACCAGTCTCACCCGCGGCCTCGGCGTCATCGCGCGACGCGCGGACGCGCTGGCGCGATTCCTCTCCGGCTACTCCGAGCTCGCCCGTCTTCCCGAGCCGACGTTGCGCGCGGTCGACCTCGGCGCGATCGTGCGTCGCGCGGCGGCACTCGACGAACGGGTGATCGTCGAAGATGGTCCGCCCGTGCAACTCGAAGCGGACGAAGACCAGCTCGAGCAGGTCCTCATCAACCTGCTGAAGAACGCCATCGACGCGGGCGGTCGCGTGTCGATCCACTGGCGTGTCAGCGACGACGCGGTCGACGTGTTGGTCCGCGACGAGGGTCCCGGCCTCCCCGCCTCGGCGAACCTTTTCGTCCCGTTTTTCACCACCAAGCCCGGCGGTAGCGGCATCGGACTGGTCCTCTCGCGGCAGATCGCCGAAGCGCACGGAGGGACGCTAACGCTCCTAAATCGTGAAGATAGAACCGGTTGTGTGGCTGTTCTCCGCCTGCCGAAGTAAGTGGCACAATTCATGGTAGTGCCGCCACTAGCTTCGTGGTAGTCTTACCACTGACAGCAATTCAATTCATCACTTCGGGCAGGAGAAGCGAATGAGAAAGAGCAGTTGGTTTTCCCTTGTACTCGTGTGCGCGTTCGTTGCCACCACAGCGTTTGCCACGCAGCCGTCGTCCGGCACCATCAGCGTCAACACCACCACCCCTCTCACGTGGAACGGCACGATTCTCGGCGGATCCTCGCCGGACGGTGAGAACACCTGCGTGCAGGGCGTGAACTGCGACACGTACACGATCACGCTCGCGGGCACGGTCGAAGAGTGGGCCGGCAAGGCCGCGCGCGTGCGCATCAACTGGTCCTTCCCCGCGACCGACTACGACATCTACATCCACAAAGGGACGCTCACCGGTGCGGAAGCCGATCGCTCCGGCGACGGCCTCACGACCAGCGAAGATGCGCTGATCATCCCGTCGCAGGACGGCGTCGGGACGTTCGTGGTGAACATCGTCTACTTCGCCGCCACCGCCGCCGATCAGCACAAAGGCACGATCGACGTCGTTCCGTCGCCGTTCGTGACTCCGGGCACCGGCATTGAGGCGCCGCAGTTCACGTCGTACGCCGCGCCGAACGGCATGGGCACCAGCGCGGGCGAGCCGACCATCGGCCTGCTGAAGAGCGGCAAGGCGATGTTCATCGCCGGCCTGCAGACGCTGCGCGTCTCGTTCGACGAGAGCGACGCCAGCAAGTCCACGTGGGAAGACAAGAGCGACCTCACCACCTCGATCGAGAGCTTCGACCCCATCCTATTCACCGACTCGCAGACCGGGCGCACGTTCGTCTCGCAACTGCTGCCGGCCAAGATCTCGCTGATGTCGTGGACCGATGACGAGGGCCAGACCTGGAACCCGAGCCAGGGCGCGGGCATCAACTCCGGCGTCGATCACCAGACCGTCGGCGGCGGCCCCTTCACGCCGGGCGTGCTCGCCCGCGGCCCGCTCACCGCGTATCCGAACGCGGTGTACTACGCGTCGCAGGACATCGGCGTCGCGCAGATCGCCCTCTCCCGCGACGGCGGCACGACCTTCGACGTTGCGGTGCCGATGTGGAACCTCCTCCAGTGCGGCGGCCTGCACGGTCACATCAAGGTCGCGCCGGACGGCACGGTCTACGTTCCGAACAAGAGCTGCTTCAGCGGCCAGGGCTTCGCGGTCTCGACCGACAACGGCCTGACCTGGACCATCCGCACGGTGCCGGGCAGCACCAGCGGCGCGACCGATCCCTCGATCGGCATCGCCAGCGACGGCTCGGTCTACCTCGGCTTTGCGAACAGCGACGGCAAAGCATTCGTCGCCGTGACCAAGGATCGCGGCCAGACCTGGCTCAACATCCAGGACGTCGGCGCGTCACAGAACATCCAGAACACCGTCTTCTCCGCCGTGACCGCGGGCGATCCGGATCGCGCGGCGTTCTTCTTCCTCGGCTCCACCACGCCGGGCGCGAACGGCATCGACGTCGACCGCACGTTCCCCGGCGCCTGGTATCCGTACATCGCCACGACGTATGACGGCGGCCGCAACTGGACGACGGTCAACGCGTCGCCGAACGATCCCGCGCAGCGCGGCGTGATCTGCACGAGCGGCACGACCTGCCCGTCCGGGACGCGCAACCTCCTCGACTTCAACGATCTCGAGATCGACGCGAAGGGCCGCCCGCATGCGGCGTACGCCGATGGCTGCGTGACCGCGGCCTGCGTGCAGGGCGTCGACCGCCGCGGCGTCACCGCCGGCGTTCCCGACGGCAAGGTCGACGGCTACGACAACGACGGCGCGAAGCTGGCGACGATCATCCGCCAGACCGGAGGCCGCACGCTCTACTCCGCGTACGACGAGCCGGTCGCGCCGTCGGTCCTCGACGGCGGCTACTACAAGCCGGCCGTGAAGCTGTCCTGGGTCGACAACGCCAGCAACGAGCAGAGCTACGTGGTCGAGCGCTCCCTCAGTGACGATCAGCACTTCGGCGCTGTGGCCACCCTCGCCGCGAACGCAACCTCGTATACCGACTCCGCGACCTCGAAGAAGAATGCGTACTACTATCGCGTCCGCGCGGTGAACGCGAACGGCACGTCCGAGTACTCGAACGTGATCCGCGTGTACGCGAAGTAATGAAGCGACTGCCATTCATCATCATCGTTCTGATCCTCGGGGCCGCGTGCGCAAGCACGCGGCCCATCGTTCCTCTGCGCGATCTCCTCGGCGTGACCGTCGACATGTCCCGCGACGAAGTGCAGACCGCACTCTCCGCGGTCGGTGAGAAGCAGCGCGACGAGCGGAAGCGCCAGGAAGTCTGGACGCTCCGCGACGACGCGAGCTACGAAGGCGCGATCGTCGGCTACACGCCCGAGTGGAAGGTGCGCTTCATCACCCTGGTCGCGCGCGCGGACGGCAAACCCGTGCAGTTCGCGGACGTCCTCGACGTCGCCCAGGCCACGCACAAGTCCGCGGGCTCGACGCACACCTACCGCTGGCACCCCGCCGGCGCGAGCTACGACATCGTGGCGACGGGAACCGATCGCGTGCAGTACCTCACGCTGACCAACGAAAACTAACAACGGACCGACGCCCGCCCGGGAGCGGGACGCTCCCTGCTCAGCCGGCGAGGACGCCGGCGGTCCACTGTGCTTGAAGGAACGCCGGCCTCTGGCCGGCCGGACCGCTGGCGTCCCGCCGGCTGGGCAGGCGGCGTCCCGCCGCCCGCCCCCCGGGAGCCGTCGTCAGCGTGGCCCGCGTCTCATCGCTGCACCTGCGCAACCTGCAGCGTCACCATCTGCCCGAGGAGGGACGCGCTGTCGAGCGTGTCGGGATCGGAGAGGGCGAGCTGCCCGATCACTTCGAACGTGAACGTGCCCGGCGCCGCGCCGGCGGCGACGAGATCGACGACGACGCTCGCCGTGCCCGCGCCCGTCGTCGCCTCGGTGGTACGGCCGATCTCGCGGCCGTTCCCGTCGCGCACGACCACGACGTATGTCATCGCGTCGTTGCGGCCGACGACGGCGTCCGAGGGGTGTGACAGCGCGACCGAGAGATGCGTGGTCGGTGCGTCGACGCCGGCCACGCTCAGGGTGCGGTGATCGGTGAGGCCGTTGACGGCGACGCGCGGCGCGTCCCACGTCCAGAAATCGGAGCGCCGTACGTTGAAGCCGTCAGCGTTGAGCACCCGACTGTCCGCGCGGAGTTGTCCGGAGTTGATGTCTTTCGCCCAGTGCTTGGAGCGCACCAGGCTCGCCGCGGCGGCGAGATCGACGCGGCCGTAGCCGACCTGCCAGAACGGCGCATCCTCGGTCGTCGAGCCGTTGCGCTTCACCGGCAGCGCCGTCGCCTGCATCGCCGAGCGCAACTGCGCCGGCGTCAGCAGCGGATTCGCCTGCAGCAGCACCGCCGCCGCGCCCGCGACGTGCGGCGCGGCCATGCTCGTTCCGCCCGCCGTGGCGTTGCCGTAGAGTGGACACGGGCCGATGGCCACGCCGAATGAGGCGCAGCTCGAGGAGATGCTCACGCCGGGCGCGGCCACGTCGGGGTGGTACACGCCGATGCGATCGCCGGTGAACACCGTGTAGCCGCCCGCGCCGATCGTCCGCGCCTCGGAGTTGTCGAACACCAGACCGTTCGAGCTGAAGTTGCCACGCTGATGCGACACCGACTCCGCGGCGACCGAGATCACCCACGGCGCCTGACTGAACGGATTCAGACTCATGGCCGTCTCGCCGTAGCCGCTGTTGCCGGCCGCGAAGACGACGGCGACGCCGAGGTCGGCGACGGCCTTCGTGACGACGGCGACGGGGTCGCGCGGATCGAACTGCCGGAACGAGTTGCCCCAGGAGTTGTTGACCACGTCGATGCTCCACAGACCGGGCTGGTCGAGCATGTGGTCGTACGCCGTGACCACCGCGGTCGTGAAGAGCACTTCGCCGATCGAGTAGCAGACCAGGCTGGCGTCGGGAGCGACGCCTTTGTTTCCGAGACCGGACGTGCCGTCCGCGGCGATGATGCCGGCGACGTGGGTGCCGTGGCCTCCGCCCAGATCGCTGTCACTGCGCGGCAGCAGCTCCACGGGGACGACGATCGTGTTCGAGCCGTCCTGCCGCACGTTCGCGTACTCGCCGCTGTACAGCTTCACGTTGTGCACGACCCGTCTGGCCAGATCGGGATGGGTGGCGTCACAGCCCGAATCGACGACGGCGACGGTCACGCCTTTCCCGGTCAGTCCGGCGAGACGCGTCGTCGCGGCGCCCATGGCGTCGGATGAGGCCGTGTCGAACAGGGCAATGCGCTCGTCGGGATAGACGTCGGTGGCGAGGCCGTTCGCGACCGCGCTCTGCATCGCGCCCACCGGCCCGGCGACGTTCGCCAGCGCAACGTGCCTCATCGGCTGCACGGCCAGGCCCAGGGCCTGGAGCGCGCGAACCTGCTCGGTCGTGGGAACCGCATCGAACGTGGCGATCCCACGCACGGACAGGGCGAGCTCGTGCGCGGCGAGGAGGCGGCTCAGCCCGGGCGTCGCCTGATCCTCCTGCGCGAAGAGAGAAAGAGAGAGAACCAGGGAAACCAGGACCAACGGGAAACTACGACGCATTTCAACTCCTCCTGCCTCGGACTCATGTCCAGTGGTAGCGTTACTACCATTCAACATTCGTGCACAGAATTGGAGGAGTCAATCGCATGATTCCGCGAATCAATCGATTGATTCGGCGAATCCGTTGATTGATTCGGCGAATTCGATCGATTGATTTCGGGAATCCGTTGATTGATTCGGCGAATCCTCGCGAACCGGAAACGAATCAATGCGAAGCGGGATCGAATCCATTCATTGATTCCACGAATCCGTTGACTGATTTCCGCGAATCCGTTGACTGATTTCCGCGAATCCGTTGATTGATTTTGCGAATCCTTTGATGGATTCCGCGAACCGATCGTAGAATCGAGCCCAACCGTCCAAGGAGGTTTCGATGTTTCTCGCTGCCCTGCTCCTCGCGGTCACGATGCCGCAGGACACGCCCCCTCCCCCGCTCCCGCAGGATTCCGAGCCGGTGAAGATGACCATCGAGGTCGGAAGCCGGAGCACCGAGCGGTCGCGCACCGACACGCCCGTGCCCGTGGATGTCATTCCGCTCGAAGACGTTGCGGACGAGAGCGGGCAGGTCGATCTCACGCAGCTCCTCCAGTTCGCCGCGCCGTCGTTCAACTCGAACCGGCAGTCCGGCTCGGACGGCAGCGACCACATCGACGCGGCGACGCTCCGCGGCCTGGGGCCGGATCAGGTGCTCGTGCTGATCAACGGCAAGCGCCGGCACACGTCGTCGCTGGTCTACATCTTCGGCACGCGCGGGCGCGGGACCGTAGGCACGGACCTGAACACGATTCCGGTCAGCGCGATCGAGCGCATCGAGATCCTCCGCGACGGCGCCGCCGCGCAGTACGGCTCGGACGCCATCGCGGGCGTCATCAACATCGTCCTGAAGAATGACGCGGGGATGGACGTGGTCCTCTCGACGGGCCAGTACCTCGAGGGCGACGGACAGAGCGAGCAGCTCGCCCTCCACTACGGCATCCCTCTCGGCGAGCGCGGCACACTCTCGCTCACCGGCGAATTCCTGAACCGCGACAAGACCAATCGCGCCGGCCCCGAGGAACCGCGCGTCATCGGCGACGCGGCCACGGAGAACCTGACCTTCTTCTACAACCTCGACGCGCGCATTGGCGAATTCGGCACGCTTTACGGTCACGGCGGCATCAACCACCGCGAAGGTCTGGCGGGCGCCTGGTATCGCGACGGCGTCGGCTCGGACGACATCCCGTCGCGCAACTCGGCGAGCATGTACCCGAACGGTTTCGTCCCCGACATCGGCACGGACATCGAGGACTTCTCCCTCGGCTTCGGCTATCGCCAGATCGTGCGCGACTGGTCGCTCGACCTGAGCAGCTCCATCGGCTCGAACCGGATGGAGTACGTCATCTCGAACACGCTGAACGCGTCGATCGCCAACTTCAACAACGGCATCTCGCCGGACGAGTTCCGCGCCGGCGGCTTCGACTTCGAGCAGCAGACGACGAACTTCGACGTCTCCCGCCACTTCCGCACCCTGCTGCACGGCGTCAGCTTCGCGGCGGGCCTCGAGCACCGGCGCGAGACCTACTCGATCTTCGCCGGCGAGCCCGGCTCGTACGCCGACTACGACGGTCCGGGCGGCGGCAACGCCGGCTCGCAGGGCTTCCCCGGCTTCCAGCCCGTCGACGTCGTCTACGCGAAACGCAACAGCGGGGCCGCGTACCTGGACATGGAATTCAAGACCACGCCGAAGCTGCTCCTCACCGGCGCGGTGCGGCTCGAGGACTATTCGGACTTCGGCAAGACCGTTGACGGCAAGGTCTCGTTCGCATACACCGCCACACCCGCGCTGACGCTGCGCGGCTCGTCGAGCACGGGCTTCCGCGCGCCGTCGCTGCACCAGCGCTACTTCAGCTCGACGTTCACGGACTTCATCGCCGGCGAGGCCGCGGACGTGAAGCTCGCGCGCAACGACAGCGAGCTGGCCCGGCTGGTGGGCATCCCGTCGCTGAAGGAAGAGGAGTCGCTCAACTTCTCGGTCGGCCTGACCTGGAACGCGCGCGCGAACACCGCCGTCACGGCCGACGTCTACCGCATCGACATCGACGACCGCATCGTCCTCACCGGCGGCTTCACCGCGGACGACGCCGACATCGGCCCGATCATCGAGGCCCAGAACCTGGTCGAGGCGCGGTTCTTCACGAACGCCATCGACACGCGCACGCAGGGCCTCGACTTCACGGTCTCGAACGTCGCCGGACCGTGGACGACGTCACTCGCCCTCAATCTGAACGAGACGGACGTGCTCCGCGTGAACACGGCGCCGGGTCTCGCCGGCAAGGAAGACATCTACTTCAATAAACGCGAGCGGCTGTTCGTCGAAGGCTCGGCGCCGAAGACGAAGGGCGTGCTCTCCGCCGGCTATCGCGCCGTGCGCTGGAACGCGGGCGCGCGTCTCAACTACTTCGGCGAGCTGGAGGCCGGCACCTGGACACACCTCGACGATCCCGACGCGCCGCCCCAGCACTACGACGCCCGCGTCACGACGGACGTCCATTTCGGCCTCGATCTCCCCCGCAACCTCGGCATCACCGTGGGCGGCACGAATATCTTCGATGCCCAGCCGACCGAGCAGGACCCATTCGAAACCGAAAACGGCGCGCGCTGGGAAAACGTGCAGATGGGCATCAACGGCGCTGCGTACTACGTGCGGATGCGCTGGTCTCGCTGACGCTCTTTCCAGTTTATCCCGAGCGGAGTCGAGGGATCACCGGAGCCTTCACGCGGTCGCGCATCGCGCGATCAACGAGAGGGCTCCGTTGCCCCCTCGACTCCGCTCGGGGTGAACTTTGCAGCCTGCGTCATCGCCACCAGCACGCGGCGCGCGGCGTCGCGCGATCGCACTTCCTCGGGGAAGGCGATGCGCGCGCCTTTCATCCCCTCGGTCGTACGGGCGCGGATGGTGAAGCCGAGGCGGTCGCAGGACAGCATCGTCACTTCTTCGGCGTCGAGGCCGGCGAAGTGTTTCGCGATTGCGCGCAGTGCGTCGGCGTGATCGGCGTTCATGTGCGCGAGGATGTGCGGCGCATCGTGCAGGAGCGGATCGCGTTCCGCGACGGAGTAGTCCGATGCGGCCACCCAGCCCATCACTCCGAAGCCGCCGACGAAGTACACGTCCGTCACGTCCAGGCGATGGAAGGCGAAGTCGTCGAAGTCGATCCAGTAGCGTGACGACGGGTGGCGCTCGAGATACGCGGCGCGGATCGCGTCGGTCGCGTCGATGCGGGTGACCGATCCGAGAAGCGTGGCTCGCGGGGCGCCGAGGGGATCGGCGTCGGCGCCACTCTGCATTACGAGCAGGCTGGCCCGCGGATCGGCGACGACGTTCTGCGTGTGCACGGCCATGTTGCTGACCAGGAAGAGCGGCGCGCCGTCCTCGGCCAGCGCGTACGGCATGACCGAGGCGAACGGGAAGCCCGGGTGCTTCTGGGACTGCGTGGCCAGAGTGCCGAGGCGCTCGGCGGCGAGGAGCGTGCGAACGCGCTCGGCGTGGGACGGCTCCGGCGCGCGGGGGCCGGAGGGGGCGGGGGCGTTGTGCTGTGCCATGGGCGCATTTTATGTATGCGCACCTTCGCCGCGTTCATTCTCGTTTTGCTGACCGCGTGTGAGTCCGCGCGGCTTCCTGTCGAAGCCGGCATGGGAACCGATCCGCAGTTGCCCCCGCCGCGCGAGTCGCTGATCCCGACCGTCCGCATTGCGCCGGCGAAAGGATGGCCGGCCGGGACCACGCCCAGCGCCGCGGCCGGCTATCGCGTGAATGCATTCGCGTCCGGGTTGGATCACCCGCGCTGGCTGTACGTCCTGCCCAACGGCGACGTGCTGGTCGCGGAGACGAACTCGCCGCCGAAGCCAAAAGCGAAAGGCATCCGGGCCTTCTTCATGCGCTACTTCTTCAAGAAGGCCGGCGCCTCCGTCCCGAGCGCGAACCGCATCACGCTGCTCCGCGACGCGGACGGCGACGGGGTGGCGGAAACGCGTCACGCCTTTCTGCAGAATCTCTTCTCCCCGTTCGGCATGGCGCTCGTGGGCGACACGCTGTACGTCGCGAACGCCGATGCGGTTGTGCGCTTCCCCTATCGCAACGGCGCGACTTCGATCAGTGACGCGCCGGTGAAAGTCGGCGACCTTCCGGCCGGCATCAACCATCACTGGACGAAGAGCCTGGTCGCGAAGGACGGCCGGCTCTACATCGGCGTCGGCTCGAACAGCAACGTCGCCGAGAAAGGCATGGACATCGAGAAAGACCGCGCCGCGATCCTGGAGATGGATCCGGCTACCGGCAGCACGCGCGTGTTCGGCTCGGGCCTTCGCAATCCGGTGGGGATGGCCTTCGAGCCGTCGAGCGGCGCGCTGTGGACGGTGGTGAACGAGCGCGACGAGCTCGGAAGCGATCTCGTTCCCGACTACCTCACCTCGGTCAAGGACGGCGCGTTCTACGGCTGGCCCTACAGCTACTACGGTCAACACGTTGACGATCGTGTCAAGCCGCAGCGTCCGGACCTCGTGGCCGCCGCCCTCACCCCCGACTATGCCCTCGGACCGCACACCGGCTCCCTCGGCCTCGCGTTCCATGGCGACGGGGCGTGGGTCGGGCAGCATGGATCGTGGAACCGTCGCCCGCGCAGCGGCTACAGGGTGATCTTCATTCCATTCGCCGGCGGACGCCCGAACGGCGACGCGCGCGAAATCCTCACCGGCTTCGTCGACGAGGATGGCAATGCGCGCGGCCGCCCCGTGGGCGTGGCGGTCGACGCGAAAGGAGCGGTACTGGTGGCGGACGACGTAGGCAACGTGATCTGGCGGGTCACGCAGTAACGCCGGCCCATGGACCGCCGGCCGCTGGCCGGCCGGATCGCCGCCGGCTCGGCGGCGGGGAAAGGGGGCCGGCTGGCAGCCCAATGGCCCTAACTTTAACTTAAGCGACGCCTACGTCGCGTGTCATCCCGAGCGGAGCGAAGCGGAGTCGAGGGACCCCCCGATTTGTGCGGGTTTTCGCCTAAATCACGGGATCCCTCGACCGTCCTCCGTCGCGTTGCGACTCCGGCGGCTCGGGATGACACGCCGCATGACACGCCGAAGTTAAGGCCATTGGGCTGGCAGCCGGCGATCCGGCCGGCGGGACGCCGGCGTTACAGGTAGCGGCGCATCCACTCCGCGAGGGCTGTGGATCCGTTCCGCTCGAGCTGCGCGATCGCGGCGCGCGTTCGCTCCGGCTTCTCGCCCTGGTTGAGCTTGAACTTTCCTTCCATGCGCTCGACGGGGGATCTCGAACGACACGACGTTGGCGAGCAGCGCACGGACGCTCTCCTCGCTCAACGCATCGATGGACCAGCGATCGGGACGGCCCGGCTCCATCCGCTCCACCAGGCGCTCGATGCTGCGGCGCGTCTCGTCACCGTCGTGCACGCGGATGCGGCCGTAGCAGTGCACGGCCACGTAGTCCCACGTCGGCGCGGTTGCGCGGTCGGCGTACCAGGACGGGGAGATGTAGTCGTGCGGGCCGAGGAAGATGACCAGCGCTTCGCCGTCGAGCATGCTGCTCTGCGGATTGGCGCGGGCCATGTGCGCGTACAGCGGGCCGTTCTCGAGAATGAACGGGAGGTGGGACGCGGTCAGGCCCGTGACCAGCGTCCCGAACATGTTCCGCTCGATGACCTCGAGCACGTCCGCGGGATCGCGCGGCTGGTGCGACGTGCGGATGTACATGCGCGGCATGCTACCCGCAGTCAGGCACCCGCATGCCCATCCGCTTCCGCACCTCCGGTTGCCTCTACAGCATCATCGCTTCGCTGCTGCTGACGCTGCTCCTCAACCTCGCCCTAGTTGATGTTGCCGTTCGTCCCGGCGGTGGTCTCTCCGACGATGTGCGCGAGCTTGTACGCCTCGATGATGCCCATCCAGGACTCGGCATAGCTGATGGCGCGGCCGTCGGTGAGGAAGGCGATGTTCTTCGGCAGCCGTGGCTGCAGCGGCTGCAACTGCCAGCGGGGACGCGAGACCCACTCCGCCTTCGCATCGATGGTCTGCATCACGTTGCCGAACGCGAAACCACCAGCCTTCTCCGGCTTCGGCGCGCCACTGACACGCACGGCCTGCTTGCCCTGCTTCGGCGCGTCGGTGGTGATGGCGGTCGCGTAGCCGAGGTGCGCGGTCGGCGCGAGCCAGCCCGGCGGCACTGCGCCAGGCGCGCCGCTCTCGAAGTCGAGGTTCGTGGGCGCGGGGACGGGGGCCGCGGCGAGGGAGAGCGTGAATGTGAGAAGGAGAAGGAGGACGAGTCGGCGGACCATCGGAGAGGAGACGCCTGACGGCGCGTGGAGGTTTTGGAACCGGGCATCATCTCGTGTCATCCCGAGCGAAGTCGAGGGACCTGGGCGGGTGGGGCTCGATGCACATGCCACGCGCCGCCCACGCCCCCACGTCCCTCGACTTCGCTCGGGATGACAGATGTTCGCGCCCGCCATAGCCGCGCGATCGCGGTGCCGGCCGGAGGCCGGCGTACAGGTGGCGGCGATGAAAAAAGGAGGACAGGCAGGATTGCCTGTCCTCCACTCTTTTTCGTTACTTCGTGTGAATGGTCACTGCGCCGCCGCCGAGAATCTGCGGGGTGGTGTCGTAGACCACCTGAAGCGTGGCCGGGTTCCAGATGCGGATGCCGAACTTGTCGGGCGTCGCGTCGTTCACGGTCACGACGAACGCGAACGTGCCGGCGCCGTCGATGGTGCCGGTGCCCTTCATCGTCGCGGTGTTGCCGCTGACGACGAGCCACTCGAAGGTCGTGGCGACGAACGTCGACGAGCTGAGGTCGAAGCGCGCGTTGCCGGCTAGTCCGTCCTTCTGATAACGGGCGTTGGCGACGAACGTCCCCTTGCCGGCGGGCGTGTCGATCCAACCGCCCGAGGAGACGAAGCCGGCGTTGGCGTCGGTGACGATCACCGGCTGGAACGACGTCGCGGCGTTGCCGCCGTCGTCGTCGGCCAGAGTGATGGCGACGGTGTAGATGCCGGCCGCGGCGTAGGTGTTGGTGGCGCTGCAGACGCCGGCGGTGCAGGCGGCAGCCGAGGTCGTGCCGTCGCCCCACGCGAACGTCGCGGTGTGCGTGTCGGCGGCGCCGGCGTCGCTGAAGCTGATCGACACGGTGGCCGCGGTGCCGACGGACTGCGAGGTCGTCGGACCGGAGACGCCGGCGATCACCGGATCGACGTTGGAGACGGCGATCGTCTTCGCGTCCGACACCGAGGCGGTGCCGTCGGAGACGGCGACGCTCACGACGTAGGTGCCGTTGTCGTCGGGCGTGAAGCTGGCGGTGGTGGCGAACGGCGCGCCGTTCTTCGTCACCGTCCACGTGTACGTGAGACCGTCACCGTCCACATCGGATGCGGCGACGGACGCGGTGACCGTCGAGCCTTCGACCGCGGCGGACGGCGCGCTGAGCGAGACCGACGGCGCGTCGTTCACGTCGTACACGGTGATCGACATCGTGGCCAGCGTTGACGTCAGCGAGCCGCTGCTGACGCGGAACGTGAAGCTGTCGCTGCCGAAGTAATCAGGCGCCGGAGTGTAGGTCTGGGCCGCGCCGGAGCCGCTGAGCGTGCCGTGCGACGGGCCGCTGACGATCGTGTACGTCAGTTCGCCGCTGCCCGGATTCGCCGCGGCGATGGTGAACGACTTCGACGCGTCTTCGTCGGTGGAGAAGGACTGGTTCTCCACGCCCGGCGGGTTCGCGCCGTTCGTGCCGGCCTCGATGGCGTTCTCGATCATGTCGGAGACGTTCTCGAAGAAGTCGTAGCCGGTCAGCGCTTCGACCGCGTCGACGGTGGTCAGGTAGGACTGCCAGTCAATGTTGCGGATGCCCTGGATGTTGGGCATGACCACGGAGATGGTGCGCGCGCCGGCGGTGACGCGCGAGACGTCGTCGCCGCCCGCCTTCGGCAGGACCAGCACGACCTTCCACGTCTGCGCCGGGACCGTGACCTTGCCGTTGGCGATCGTGGTGGTGAAGCCGTTCGAGCCCTGGCCGCCCGTGCCCGCACCGCCCGCGACGACGTACAGCTCGTTCGCCGGCAGCAGCGTGCGCAGGTAGTTCTCCATGTTCGCCCACGGCCCCTGATTGTTGTCGGGAGTCTGCGGGATCATGTTCGTCATGAGGAACGTGGCCTGGTTGATCGGGGCCGACGTCTCCTTGTCGCGATCGGCGTTCGGGACCATGTGCCCGCGATCGAAGCCGGAGGCCGTGTAGTCGAGGTGCGTGACGCGATACCAGTCCGCCGGGACCTGCGGGTCGGGACGGAAGGTGTCGAAGCGCTCGAGCGTGCCGACCCATTCGTCCGCGAGGTGCCAGCTCACCCAGTTGGGCGTGCCGCGATCGCGGTTGTACGAGATCGTGAGCTCCGGCTTCTCCATGAGGAAGTTGTCCGGCACGGAGACGCTGGCCACGGCATCGGACGGGTTGCCCATCGTGAGATGGACCTCGGTCGAATACGCGGGCGCACTGCCCGTGGCGACGGTGAACGACCACGTGTAGTTCGCGTTCAGCAGATCGGAGCCCGGCAGGCTGTCGTCGAAGTCGGTGTCGCGGATGAAGTCTTTGTAGATCGTGGCCGTGCAGGTCTCGCCGGCGACGAAGTTGACGTTCGGCGTGACGATCCAGGTGCGGCCGCTGCCGGCCACGGTGGCGTCGTTGTGCAGGCCGGTGGTCGCGCACGAGATCCCGAACCACGCGCCCGCGCTGATCTCCACGTCTTCGGTGAAGGTGATGGTGAGGCTGGCGTCGCGCGGCGCGACGGTGTTGTTGTTGCGCGGATCGACGTTCAGGACGTACGGGCCGATCTCCTGGATCGGGGTCGTGCGACGCGGATTCGGCGCGCCGGTGACGAAGTCGGAGCCGTTGACGTTCGTGTCGGTGAAGCCACCGTTCTTGCGGAAGATGGCGATGGTGTTGCTCGGCGACGGCGCGTTGGTCGAACCCTCGCGGCAGTTGGCCGTACCGTAGCCGACGAGGTCGACGACGTCGCTCAGCGGGCAGGCGCCGGACAGCGCGTCGCCGCCGGCCACGAGCGCGATCTTGCCCGTCGTGCCGCTGATGTTGATCGAGCCGTTGACGTTCGCCAGGGGCAACGTCGCGCCGACCGCGCCGCCCGAGGCGAGGCTGACGAGGTAGTATTCGCCCGGGCCAATGACGCCGCCGAGGGGCTGGGCCTGCCAGGTGGTGCCGGTGGAGGAGGCGTACTGGATCGTCCAGCCGCCGACATCCACCGCGCTGGTGGTCGGGTTGTAGATCTCGACGTAGTCGTTGCGATAGGTCGCGCTGGCGTTGCCGCCGCCGCCGTAGACCTGGCTGACCACGAGGTGATCGAGAGGCGGCGGAGGCGCGGGCGTGACGGCGACGTTCACGGCCTGCGTCACCGCGGCGTTGAAGTTGTCGCTGAGGTTCGCGGTGAACGTCGCGGTGCCGCTGAAACCGGCCTGCAGCGTGACGGTGAACGTCGCGCTGTTCGTCCCCTGTCCCGCACTGATGACGGCGGAGGCGACGCCCGTACCGGCGATGCCGGACCAGTTGAAGACGCCGTTGTCGTCAGCGCCGAACACGGTGACCGTGAACGGAGCCGCGTCCTGGGCGACCGTGGCGATCGGGTTCGCCGGAGCGAAGATCTGCGGCGCGTTGTTGGCGACGTTCGGGTTGACCTGAATGTTGACCGCGCGCGTGGCCGCGGGATTGACGTTGTCGGAGAGCGACGCGGTGAAGGTCGCGGTGCCGATGAAGCCGGTCTGCGACGTGACGGTGTAGGTCACGTTCGCGGTGCCCTGCCCGTTCGTCACGGCGACCGAGGAGATGCCGTTGCCGGGCGTGGCCGTCCACACGTAGACGCCACCGTCATCGCTGCCGGTGAGGCCCACGGTAAACGGTGCGGCATCGATGAATACCGCCGCGGCGGGATTCGCCGGCGCGTTGATCGCAGGTGCCGCGTTCGTCACGCCGCACGACTTGGGCGTGGTGCCCGAGTTGCGCGGTGCAGGTGCGGCGATCAGAAAGTCCGCCGAGTTGCTGTCGGTGTCGGTGCAGCCGTCGTTCTTGCGGAACGCGGCCGTCGTGTTCGTCAGGGTGGGAGTAGGCGTACCTTCGGAGCAGTTCGCCGCGCCGAAGCCGACCAGGTCGACCGCACCAGCGGGACAGCTTCCGACGAGCGGCGCCGTCGATGCGACCAGCGCGACTTTCGCGGCGGTGGCGCTCATCGCGATCGAGCCGGTCGCGTCCGGCGCCGGCAGTACGGTCGTCCCGCCCGCCCCCGCGGCCTGCTGCACGAGGTAGTACTCGCCCGCCCCGATCGAGCCGCTGAGTGGCGTGACGATCCAGGTCGTGCCGGCCGAGCTTCCGTACTGCACGGACCAGCCGGTCAGACTGACGGCAGCGGTGCCGCGGTTGAAGAGCTCGATGAAATCGTTTTTGTACACGGCGCCGCTGTTGCCGCCTCCGCCATAGACCTGGCTGATGACGACGTTCGGCGACGCGGCATGCGCAATCGGCGCAAGCGCGGCCGCGCAGAGCAGTAGCAACCCGAGAGTACGACGCACGTTCATTCTTGGAGCTCCTATGGCTGGTAGATCGGGGGGAGGATGGACATGAAAGAAGGACGGCAAGCCCGAACGAATTCCCCCGTCACGCACGGGCCACGTGTCATCCCGAGCGTAGTCGAGGGACCTCCTCCAGCGCACGAGGCTGGGGATGCCTCGACTACGCTCGGGATGACACGCAAGCCACACCCGCCGGCGGACCGAGAGACGTAAGCGTCCCGTAAGCGCACCCCCTGCTATCCTGCCGCGCTATGCATGAACAGGGTGAGTTCGCTCCTCCGGGGCCCGGGGTGTGGGAAGTGGAGTCGACGCACATGACGCGTCCGCTGTCGCGAGCGATGGCGTCCGTGTTTCCCGACGCCGCGACGCAGGGATTCCGCGTCGGCATGGCCCGCTACGGCCTGCTGCTCGAGGGTCTCGAGTTCCAGGTCGTGAACCGTTTCATCTACACCGCCGTCCGGGCGGCTGGCGCTCCGAAAGGGGCAAAGGGTCCGCCGCCGAAATTCATCTTCAAGGTGATGACGAAGATTCATCCCGAGATCCGGCGCCGTCTGCGCACCATCGCGGAGACGTGGGAGACGAAGCGCTGGCGTGAAGACGTTGCGCTGTGGGACACGAAGATCAAACCCACCATCGCCCGCGAGAACACGGAGCTGCAGAGCGTCGATCTGCGCGCGCTGAGCGACGGCCGGCTCGCCGAGCATCTGAAGAGCTGCGTCGAAGCCGCGCGCCGCGCCACCATCATCCACCACACCTTCAACGCCACGGCCATGCTCCCCCTCGGCGACTTCCTCGTGCACGTGCGCCAGTGGACCGGGCTCGCTCCGGCCGCCGTGCTCCCGCTCTTCCGCGGCGTGAGCCGCGTGTCGCAGGGGGCGACCGAGGAGCTGGATGCGCTGGCCAAGGCTATCGGTGCGAACACGAGCGTGCTGGACGGAGATCCGGCGACGGTAGTCGACGCGCTGGCCTCGCGCACCGACGCCATCGGCGAGGCCGCGCGCCGCTACCTCGACACCGCCGGCGTGCGCATCGCGACCGGTTACGACATCGCCGACCTCACGCTCGCGGAGATGCCCGGGGTGATCGTCGAGAACATCAAGTCCGCTCTGTCGCGGCGGATCACAAACGAGCACAAACCCGACACGAGCGGCGCCATTCGCGAGAAGGTGCCGGCCGAGCACCGCGCGAAGTTCGACGAGCTGCTCGAAGAGGCGCGCCTCACCTATCGCATGCGCGACGAGCGCGGCTACAACAACGATGCGTGGTCCGCGGGGATCGCGCGGCGGGCGTATCTCGAGGCCGGCCGCCGGCTCGTCGCCGCAGGGCGTCTGCACGACGCGCAGCACGCGGTCGAGCTTACGGCGGACGAAGTCGTGTCCATGCTGAGCGGCGGCTCCGGCCGCACGGCCGATCAGGCCGCGGCCGACGCGCAGTACCGTCAAACGCACACCAGCAAAGACGCGCCGCGCTTCCTCGGCGGCACGCCGTCCGGACCTCCGCCTGACGATTGGCTCCCCGAGGCGGCGGCGCGATCGCAGCGCGCCGTGGCGATCGTGCTCGAGGAGATGTTCGCCGCTCGCGACAACCAGCAGTCGGGGGCGAAGATCAGCGGACACGCGGCCAGCCCCGGCGAAGTCGTTGGGATCGCGCGGCTCGTGCTCGATCCGGCGGACATGGGCCGGGTGCGCCAAGGCGACGTGCTGATCACGCGCTCGACGGCGCCGTCGTACAACGCGCTGCTGCCGTTGTTGAGCGGCATCGTCACCGATCGCGGCGGCACGCTGTCGCATGCGGCGGTGGTCGCGCGCGAGTACGGCATCCCCGCGGTGGTCGGCACCGGCAACGCGACGGAGCTCATTCGCGACGGCGCGCGCGTGCGTCTCGACGGCGCACGGGGAACGGTCGAAGTCCTGGCGTGAGCGTCGTCGCACTGCGGGATGCAGGAGACGTCGCGGCGTACGGCGGGAAGGCGTCATCGCTCGCACGGGCGATCGGCGCCAGTCTCCCGGCGCCGGACGGCTTCGCCTTGTCGTGGGACCTGGTGAACCGCATCGTCACGGGTGATGCCGAGGCGATCGCGGAGACATCAGCCGCGTTCCGCGCGTTGGGCGCGTCCGTGGCCGCGCGCTCGTCGGCGATCGGCGAGGACTCGATCGACGCGTCGTTCGCCGGCCAGCATGTCTCCATCCTCAACGTCACCACGGACGCGCTCCTCTTCGATGCGGTGCGCACGATTCACGCGTCCGCCCACGCGGAGAGCGCCCTCGCCTATCGGAGAAAGATGGGCGTGCAGGGCGAGCCGCGCATCGCCGTGGTCGTGCAGCGCATGATCGATTCGGACGTGGCAGGCGTGCTGTTCACGCGCAATCCGATGACCGGCGCCGACGAGCGAGTCATCGAATCCTCGTGGGGCCTCGGCGAAGCAGTCGTGTCCGGCCTCGTGACGCCGGACCGCTTTCGCATTGCGCGCGGCGGCGAGGTGCTGGAGCGAACGGCGGGCCGCAAAGACTTCATGATCCGGTTCGCCGAGGAGGGGGGAACGATCGAGCGCCCCGTGCGCCCGGAGGACATCCTCCGCCTCTCCCTCGATGACGCGCAGCTCGCTGAGCTACACGAGCTCGCGTCAAAGTGCGAACAACACTTCGGCGGGCCACAGGACATCGAGTGGGCTTTTCATCGCGGAACGCTCGTGCTGCTGCAATCGCGGCCGGTGACGACCTCGGTGCGAGCGCACGATGAGGAGCAACCTTCCGGATTGTCGTTGCGCCGTTTCTCCGGCCTCGCCCTTGCCGCCCTCCTGGCCCCGCTCAACTCCACGATCATCGCCGTCGCCCTCCCGTCGATCTCCACGGCCTTCGCGGCCACGCCGGCGACGGCCACGCTCTGGCTCGTGACCGCGTACCTCGTCGTGACGATCGTCGCGCAGAGTCCGGCCGGCAAGCTGGCCGACCTCTGGGGCACCTCGCGCGTGCTCACCCTCGGCCGCGCCGCATTCGGCATCGGCGCGCTGGTCGCCGCGCTCTCGCCGTCGCTGCCAATCCTTGGCGCGGGCCGCGTGCTCATGGCCATCGGCGGCGCGCTGGCGATTCCCACCGTGTTCGCGCAATTGCGCAACTCCGTGCCGGCGGAGCGTCGCGGACGGATCTTCGGCATCTTCGGCGCGATCATGGGCGCCGCCGCGGCCACCGGCCCGGTCCTCGGCGGACTGCTCACCAGCGCGTACGGATGGCACTCCGTGTTCGTCGTCAATGTGCCGGTCGTGCTGCTGTCGTTCCTGCTCGAGCCGCCGGTGCGAGGTCCGCGCGCCGCAAAGCGTCCCCGCTTCGACTGGCTCGGCTCCGTGATTCTCGGGATCGCCGTGGTGATCCTCGTCGCCGCGGTGCACCTGACGTCGATTCTGTTCGCGGGCGTCGCCATCGCGCTGCTCGCGGTCTTCGTCGTGCGCGAGTTGCGCGTCGATGATCCCGTCCTGGACGTGCGCCTCTTCACGCGCGCGCCGTTCGCGGCGGGCAGCTCCATCATCGGACTGCAGAACCTGGCGATGTACGCGATGCTCTTCCTGCTGCCTTTCTTCCTCGCCGATCGAGGTGCCGCGCGCACAGGACGCACGCTGCTCCTCTTCACGCTGTCGATGGTGCTCGCGTCGCCGATCGGCGGGCGTTTGACGGACGCCATCGGCGCGCGCATCGTCGCGGTGGCGGGCGCGCTGATCGCAGCCGCCGGCGCCGCGCTGTTCATCTCCCAGGGCGAGCTCGTGGCCTCGGTGATCCTCATGGGCGCGGGCATCGGCATGTCCTCCGCGCCTGCGCAGGCCTCCGCGCTCGGCGCCGTTTCTGCCTCCGAGGCCGGCGTAGCCTCGGGCGCGCTGTCGACGATGCGCTACGTCGGCGGCGTGATCGGCAGCGGCCTCGTGACGATGCTCGCCGGCGGAGGACTGGTGCGCGACGCGCGTCTGTTCATCTTCCCCGCGGTCCTGCTCGTCTCTGCGGCGGCAGCGCTCGTGCTGCCCGGACGCCGCGGTCTTAAAATGTCTTCATGATCCTCAGCGTCGCGCTGCTCCTCGTCCTCGCCGACTCGCCGATCGCGTTCACCTCCGAGGCGGTCGTGTGGAAGGACGGCCCACCGACGCTCCCAGCGGGATCGAAGACCGCGGTACTGGAAGGCGATCCGCGCGCGGAAGGTATTTTCACGATGCGCGTGCGCGTCCCCGCCGGGGCGACGCTCGCGCCGCACTGGCATCCGCGCCACGAGCGCGTGACCATTCTCTCCGGTGCCGCCGAGCTGGGATTCGGCTCGACCGCGACTCCGTCCGCGACGAAGCGCTACGGCGCCGGCAGCTTCTACGTCAACCCGCCGCGCACGATGCACTACCTCTTCTTCCCCGAAGAGACGGTGATGCAGATGACGGGCATCGGGCCGTGGGAGATGTTCACGACGGATGTCGAGGCGAAGCCCGATGCGAAGGCCACGGGCACGGTGAACGTGCGCAGCATCAAACCCGCGGCGGGCGCGTCGCTCGAGGGCGTAGCCACGATCGCCGCGACGGTCGACTACACGATCGACAACTTCCGCCCTGACACCTTCCACCTCTCCGTGCAGTTCGAGAGCACGACTCCGCACCAGACCTTCGGTACGAGCGAAGCGATCATGCGCCCGGCCGGCGAAGTCGCACCGCGTCCGGCGGTGGACATGCTCCCCACCGCCCGCGGCAGGGCCACCGTCACCGGGAGCCTCACCAACGCCGCCCGCCGCCCGGAGCTGAAACGCCCCGTGCGGGTCAAGGTATACCTGCACGAGGCGACCGGCCCCCTGTCCAGCCGCGTCGTCGCGACGACGGACTGGATCGCGTTCCGCTAGCCGTCTTCGCGGCTGTTGTCGGTTGTCGGTTGTCTGCGGGGCCGCGCCTGGCCGCCACGTGCGCAATACGACAAGTGGCTTGGAACCCCGTGCACCACAGACAACTGACAACCGACAACCGACAACGTCCCACCCATCACTCGTAGCGCAACGCCTGAATCGGGTTCAGCGCCGCGGCTTTGCGGGCCGGGTAGTAGCCGAAGAACACGCCCACGGCTGCGGAGAAGCCCACCGCGATCAGCATCATCAACGGTGAGATCACGGTCTCCCAACCGGTGAAGTGGCCGAGGAGCTTGGCGCCGGCGAAGCCGACGGCCAGTCCGATCAATCCTCCCAGCACGCCCATCACCACGCTCTCCACGAGGAACTGCGTCAGCACGTCCGAGCCGCGCGCGCCGATGGCCATGCGGATGCCGATCTCGCGGGTCCGCTCCGTGACCGACACGAGCATGATGTTCATGATGCCGATGCCGCCCACCAGCAGCGAGATCGACGCGATGGCCGCGAGCAGGAGGGTCATGACCCGGGTCGAGCTCTCGGCCGCCGTGGCCAGGTCGGACTGGTTGCGGACCGTGAAGTCGTCGGCGCCGTGGGACTCGCGCAGGAGCGTGCGGATTTCCTCCTGCGCCGCCGGCACGTCCGCCTCCGATGCAGCACTGGCCAGGATCTGGGGCAGGAACGAGCGTCCCGACAGCGTCTGCGACGCCGTGGTGTGCGGCATCAGGACCACGTCGTCGGAGTCGTTTCCGCTCGCGCTCTGTCCCTTCGGCGCCAGCACGCCGGCGATCGTGAAGACCGCGCTGCGGATCTGAATCTCCGCTCCCACCGGGTCCTCTCCGGGGAAGAGGTTCTGGGCGACGGTGCTGCCGATCACGGCCACGCGTCTCCCCGCCTGCACGTCCTCCTCGCCGAAGAAGTCGCCGCTCGAGGTCGGCCAGTCGCGGATGTGCTGATACTCCGCGGCCACGCCGTTGATGGTGGTGCGCCAGTTGCCCGCTCCGCCGATGACGGACGTGCGGCTGACGATCACCGGCGACACCGCGGTCACGTTCTGCGCCTCGGCGCGGATCTTCTCCACGTCGGCCAGGCTGAGGTTCGGGAAGGCCTGTGCACCCTGGCTCACGCCGCCCTGCTGGGTCGCGCCGGGCGTGATCACGATCATGTTCGTGCCCAGAGAGTTGATCTGCTGGCGGATGCGCGAGCGCGCGCCGCCGCCGACGCCGACCATGACCAGCACCGCGGCCACGCCGATGATGATGCCCAGCATCGTCAGGGCCGCCCGCAACTTGTTCTTCTGAATGCTCTGCGTGGCAAGCTTGATCAGCACTCGCGATTTCATGCGACCTCCCTTTCCTCGAAGTGCTCGAGGTCGTACGCGGCGGAGCGCCGGTTGCGCACGGGCTGGTCGCGGCGGATCCGTCCGTCACGCACTTCCACGATCCGTTTCGCGTAGGCGGCGACGTCCGGCTCGTGCGTGACGACGAGGATGGTGATGCCCTGCTCGTTCAGCTCCTGGAACAGCGCCATGACCTCGGTCGACGTGTGCGTGTCGAGGTTGCCCGTCGGCTCGTCGGCGAGGATGAGCGCCGGGTCGGTCACGAGCGCGCGTGCAATGGCGACGCGCTGCTGCTGGCCGCCCGACAACTCGCTGGGCTGATGGTCGACGCGATCGCCGAGCCCCACCCGATCCAGCGCGGCGGCGGCGAGCGCGCGCGTGTCCCGCTTTCGCGCCCCGCGGCGGTCGTAGAGCATCGGCAGCTCCACGTTGTCCAGAGCGGTCGTGCGCGGCAGGAGGTTGAACCCCTGGAACACGAAGCCGATCTTCTGATTGCGGAGGTCGGCGAGCTGG
Source organism: Thermoanaerobaculia bacterium (assembly GCA_035536275.1). Lineage (GTDB taxonomy): Bacteria > Acidobacteriota > Thermoanaerobaculia > Gp7-AA8 > Gp7-AA8 > QHVT01. Next base: position 16,514 of record DATLOL010000005.1, on the reverse strand, counting down.
TTGCGGTCCAGTCCCTCCACGCTGACGCCGTCGATCGCGTAGGCGCCGGACGTCGGCGTGTCGAGACAACCGAGGAGGTTCATGAGCGTGGACTTGCCGGAGCCGGAGGTGCCCATGATGGCCACGAATTCGCCTTTCGCCACGGTCAGGTCGACGCCGCGCAGCGCGTGCACGGAGGTCGTGCCGCTCTCGTACGTCTTCACCAGTTGCTCGGTGCGAATGACGCTCATCAGAAGCCTCCCCGCGGTCCGCGCTGGTTCTGCTGCTGGCCTTGGAACGGCGACGACGCGGACGAGGTCTCCGCCGTCTGCGGCTGGGCGGTTCCGGCGATGACGTTCATGTTCTCGATCACGTTGCGGCCCTGGATCTCCGTGGCCGTCCCGTCGCTGACGCCCGTGCGAACGCGAGCGACCTTCAGTTGTCCCTGCGGGTCGAGGTAGTAGAGCGTTCCGAACGTGGCCCCGGCAGCACGATCACGATTCGTTCTGCGCGCGGCGCGCTGCTGCGGCTGCCGGGTCGCGGTGTTCGGTTGCAGTTTCGCGAGCTTCTCCGCGGCCGGGCGGAAACGCAGCGCCGCATTCGGCACCTTCAGCACGTTCTCCGCGGACTGGGTCAGGAACCTGGCCCGCGCGGTCATGCCCGGCAGGAGCTTGCCCTTCGCGTTGTCGACGCCGACGACCACCGTGTAGTTCACGACGTTGTCCTGCGCCGTCGACTGCAGCCGCACCTGCTTCACCGTGCCGCGGAAGGTCTGGTTCGGGAGCGCCTGCACCGAGAACTCCACGCTCTGCCCCTCGGCGATCCGCGCGATGTCGCTCTCGCTGACCAGCGTCAGGATCTGCATCTTCGCGAGGTCATTCGCGATCTTGAACAGCTCCGGCGCGGAGAGACTGGCGGCGACGGTCTGGCCCTCGTCGACGTTGCGCGCGACGACCACACCGTCGATGGGAGCGTAGATGTTCGTGTAGGAGAGGTTCTGTTGCGCGCGCTGGAGGGCGACGCGGGCGGACTTCACGCTCGCGCCCGCAACCTGGGCCGAGGCCTCGGTCTGTTCGAACGCGCTGCGCGCAACGAGGCCCTCGCTCGTCAGCTCGCGGTTGCGCGAGAAGTCGCGCGAGGCCAGCAGCGCCTGCGCCTGAGCCTTCTCCAGGTTCGCCTGCGCATCGGCGACGGCCTGCTGCGCCAGCGTGGGATCGATGCGCGCGAGGAGCTGGCCTTTCTTCACCCGGTCGTTGAAGTCGACGTAGAGCTCGGCGACCTGTCCGGACACCTGCGTGCCGACCGTGACCGTGGTGAGGGCGTCGAGCGTACCGGTCGCGGAGACCGTCGACTGCACGTTGCCGCGCTCGACCCTGGCGAAGCGATACTCCGGCGCGTCCTTCGCGAACGCGTTGCGCTGCACGGCAACGCCAGCGACCGCCACGAGCGCGATCACGACCAGGGCGATGAATGCTTTCTTCTTGTTCATGCCCCTATCAACGGGCACGCACCGGATCGCGTTTCGCGTTTGCGACGAGCTGCACGCCCCTGTCACGAACTGCACTGACGACGTTGTTGTCAGTTGTCGGTTGTCAGTTGTCTGGGGGTCCGCGCCTGGACGCCACGTGCGAAATACGACAAGTGGCTTGTCCTGGTGGAGCGGCGGGCTTCAGCCCGCCGAGTTCTCCGGCGGACTGAAGCCCGCCGCTCCACAGACGATACAATCCCCCGATCCGCCCCAGTCGACAATCGAGGAGGTCTTCGTGAAGCGAATCGCCGTCGCCTTCGGTCTCGTCCTGTTTGCCGCTGCCGCCTCTGCCAATGAGGCGTTCATTCTGAACATCCCGCTCCGCTTCAACGCCTCGCAGGAGACCGGCGAGGTGCGCATCACGCTCGCGCTCGCCGGCGCTCCGGCCGGCTCGCAGCTCGTCGTCGGCGGCAGCACCCTCAACCTGGGCGCCACGCAGACCGTGGCCGGCGACTCCGTGGCCTTCACCGCCGGCGCCGATCCGAACACGGTGCGCATCGTCTACCAGCCGCTCAGCAACTTCGCAGGCACCTTCTGCGCGGGCGCGGGCGCCGTCGAGAAGAACATCAACATGCGCTTCGTCGGCCCCGACATCACGAAGTACAACATCAACTCGTACCTCGTGGCCTCGCCGGGCGCGGAGTGCTCGAAGGCGTCGAAACGCACCAACGACTCGCCGGCCGTGCTCGTGCCGAACGACGACGGCGTCGCGCCGGCGCTCGATGCGGAGTTCGGCGGACGCCATCCGCTCGACGTCGTGATCGTCCTCGACAAGTCCGGGAGCATGACCGAGCTGCCGCCCGGCGCGGACACCGGCGCCACCAAAGCCGAGATCCTCCGCAGCGCCATGAAGACATTCGTGGCCACGTGGTCGGAGATGGATTTCACGTTCGTGAACGACCGCATCGGCATCGTCTTCTTCAGCGGTACCGCGCTGAACCAGTCGCAGCCCGGCGGCGATCCGCCGTCCGCGTTCTTCCTGCGCCGCGGCGTGTACGCCGAGGGGGCGGAGCACGACTGGTTCCCGCTGCGGGCGAACATCGATACCCTCGCGCCGGGCGGCTCGACCTCCGTCGGCGCCGGCATCAACAGCGGGATGCAGGCGTGGGCCGCCGATCCCGATCACGACCTGTCCATGCTCGTCGTCACCGACGGCAAGCAGAACACCGCACCTCAGATCACGGTCTCGGGCGGCTTCCTCACTCTCACGCCCGTGGCGAGCTTCCCGGCCGAGCTGCGCCAGCGGTTCGTGCCCATCCAAAGCATCGGCTTCGGGACGCCCGGCGCGGTCGACGGCGAGCTGCTCACGAAGCTCGCCCTCGAGACCTCGGGTGTCTCGTACATCAGCGTCAACGCGACGGATATGTTCGACACGCTGGCCATGACGCTCGTGTCGATCCTCAAGGGCAACACCGCGGCGCTCGCGTTGCGCCACAACGACGTGCTGACCACAAAGATCCCGGACGCGCAGCCCGTGCTCATCGATCGCTCGGTCAAGCGCGCCGTGTTCTCCGTGCAGTGGGCGCCGCCGCTCGCGAACGCACTCGACCTCGAGGTCTTCCGCCCCGACGGCTCGCTCGCAAAGCCCGACTCCGGCACGAAGACGCCGCAGTCCTCGCTGCAGTCCTTCGACATCGACAAGGCCAACGACATCGGCACGTGGAGAGTGCGTGTGAAGCGGGCCAAAACTCTCACCTCGGCCGCTGTCGCGCGCCGCGTGCCCTACACGCTGCACACGTACTTCGTCGAGGACGATCTCGACTTCCACATCACCATCGATCCGAAACAGCCGTCGACCGGCGACGTCATCACCGTGCGCGCGCAGGTCTCGTACGCCGGCAAACCGCTCGCGAACCTGCCGGACGGCTCGATCACGGTGCGCGTGCAGCGTCCGTCGGAGGGCCTGGGCACGATCCTCCACAACCTCCGCGGGCAGGAGGGCGGCGCGACGACGATCGGCGGTGACGCGGTCTCCCCGCTCGACCTGAAGGTGTCGCGGCTGCCGCGCGGCGTGCTGAAGCGCGTCATCCCCGCGGACGTCGAGACCCTCACGCTCCGGCACGAGGCGAACGGCATCTACACCGCGACGTTCGACGGCACGTCCGTGCCGGGTCAGTACGGGTTCGAGACCGTGCTGCAGTGGGACCACCGCCGCACCGGCGCACTGCGTCGCGAGGAACGCCTGGAGACGACCGTGCGCGTGCGGCCCGATCCGTTCATGAGCGAGATCGTGGTCTCGCCGAACGTGCGCGGGGTGGTGACGGTGAGCGTCACGCCGCGGGACCGCTTCGGAAACTTCCTCGGACCCGGCTACACGTCACGCATCAGCGCGAAGCTCGCAAGCGCGGGGCGGCTCGACCCCAGGCCCGCCGATCGCAGCCTGACCGGTACGTACGTCTTCACCATCCGGGAAGTGCCGGCCGGCGAGACGCCGCGGCTCGAGATCCTCGTGGACGACGTGCCCTTGCGGAAGAAGTGAGCGGAACGCCTGCGGGCCAGCCGGCGAGTACGCCGGCGCTCCGGAAGGCCGTCCGCTAAGCCTGACGCAGTGTGTTACCGTCTCGCTGACAGATGAGAGTCGCGTTCATCAAGCCTCCCGTCGGAGGCATCCTCGGCCTGGAGATGCTCACCTTCGTCGAGCCTCTCGGCCCGATCTGCGTCGCGGCTTGCCTCGAACAGGACGGGCACGAGTGCAAAGTGCACGACCTGCGCATCGACGGCGAGGAGAAGGGCCTGGCCGACTGCAAGGCCTTCGACCCGGACGTGGTCGGGCTGCAGTGCAACTTCACCACGGAGCGCAACCGCACCATCCGTCTGGCGCAACGCATCCGCCGGGAGATGCCCAAGGCCTTCATCGTCGTCGGCGGACACGACGCGTCCCGCGATCCCGACTTCTTCCGCCACGAGGCCTTCGACGTCGTCGCCATCGGCGACGGCGAGGAGGTCATGCCGCCGCTGGTCAACTCGCTCCGCGACGCGCGCGACCTGAAGAAAGTGCCCGGGCTGGAAGTGCGCGAAGGCGACACCTGGAACTTCACCGGCCACGCCCCGGCGCGCCCGCACCTCGACACCTATCCGCTCCCGGCCCGGCACCTCATCTCCCACTACGCCGATCACTACTACATCAACTTCCGCAAGCCGCTCGCGCTCATGGAGACCGCCCGCGGCTGCCCGTTCAAGTGCAACTTCTGCTCGGTCTGGAAGTTTCACGAGTCGACGTTCCGCGAGAAGTCGCCCGAGCGCGTGGTCAAAGAGCTCGAGCAGATCTCCGCGCCGAACATCTTCATCACCGACGACATCTTCTGGATGAATGTGAAGCGCGGCGAGGAGATGGCCAGGCAGATCAAGGCCTCGGGCATCCGCAAGTACTTCACCGTGCAGACGCGCACGGACATCATCTGCAAGTTCCCGCACCTCGTCGAGATGTGGAAGGACTGCGGCAGCCTGTCCATCTTCCTGGGACTGGAATCGGTCACGGACGAAGGCCTCAAGGCGGTCAACAAGAAGAACACCGCCGACAACAACGTCCAGGCGATCAATATCCTCAAGGATCTCGGGGTCGGCTTCACGCCGAACTTCATCGTCGACCCGGCCTGGGATCTCGATGACTTCAAGCGCCTGCGCGACTGGATCGAGAAGATGGGCGCGTACAACAGCGGCTTCTCGATCCTCACCCCGCTCCCGGGCACGGACCTGTGGGACGCGGCGAAGAAGAACGTGCAGACGCACGAGTGGGAGATGTTCGACATCGTCCACACGGTGCTGCCGACGAAGCTGCCGCTGGACGAGTTCTATCGCGAGTACTCCGGACTCTGGCAGCACGCGCTCGACGTCCGCTACCGCAATCGCGGGAAGCTGAAGACGTACCTCGCCCTCGGCGCCGCCCTGGCCACGCGCAAGGTAACGTTCAGCGCGGTGCGCAAAGGGATGAACATCGCCAAGGTGTTCAGCAAGCCCGAGACGTTCCTGCGCGCTCATCACTGACGTTCAGGGGACGACCGGGAGCGCTTCCGGCGGGCCGGCGCAGCCGGCAGCGCTGGTTGGCCTAGCCAGACCGCACGCCTGTCGCCCGAAGGACGCATCTCGCGACCGCACGTGTTTCGATCAGCGCTGCCGGCCGGGCCGGCCCGCCGGAGGCGCTCTCGTCGTGCTCCCGAGCGTTAAGAGATGATGGAGGCGTGAAGAACGCACTTCTGCTCTCTCTGCTGGTGGCCGCACCGTTGATGCGCGCGGCCGACGTTCCGCTGCCGGTGATCGACATGCACCTGCATGCCGAGGCGATCGCAAGCTATGGCCCTCCGCCGGTGGCGATCTGCGCGCCGTACGTCAACTGGCCCGCGCACGATCCCGCGGACGCCGACGGGACGTACGCCATGCGCTTCGTCAAGGAGCCGAACTGCGAGAAGCCGCTGTGGTCTCCGACGACCGACGAGGCGCTGATGAAGGACACCCTCGCCGCGCTGGAGCGCCGGAACGTCTACGCCGTGACCAGCGGGTCGCTCGCAAGCGTCACCCGCTGGAGGAACGCCGCGCCGTCGCGAATCCTCCCGGCCATCGTGTTCGGGCTTCCGTACAAAGACCGGCTCCCCGTCGCCGCCGTGCGCGAGATGATCGTGAAGAAGCAGATCGTCGTCTTTGGCGAGGTCACCAATCAGTATTTCGGCTTCGCACCCGATCATCCCGACTTCGAGCCCTATCTGGCCCTCCTCGAAGAGCACGACATCCCTCTGGCGATCCATCTCGGGCCGGGACCTCCCGGCACTCCGCTTCTCGGCATGCGCGAGTACAAGGCCGCGCTGCACAACCCGATGGCCCTCGAGCCCGTGCTCCGCAAGCATCCGAAGCTGCGCGTCTACGCGATGCACGCGGGCTGGCCGATGATCGACGAGATGATCGCGATGATGTACGTCTATCCGCATCTCCACGTCGACGTGGCCATCCTCGCGTACGCGTTTCCGCCCGCGGAGTTCTACCGCTACCTCGACCGCCTCGTCACGGCCGGATTCGGCAAACGCATTCTCTACGGCTCCGATCAGATGGTGTGGCCGCAGGCGATCGAGATCTCCATCCGCCGCATCGAGGAAGCGCCGAATCTGACCGCCGAGCAGAAGCGCGACATCCTCTACAACAACGCCGCGCGGTTCCTGCGGCTGTCGAAGGACGAGATCGCGCGACACCATGGATCGCGATGACCTCGTTGATCGACACCCTCCTCCCTCACTGCGACTTCTTCGAACGTCACTCGATCCTCGTGCGCGCCTCGCCGGAGCGCGCTTACGAGGCGGTGCGGTCCACGGATCTCGCGTCGAGCCGCGGCATTCGCGTCGTGATGGCGATGCGCGGCATCACCCGCGCGAGCCTGCCGCCCTTCGCGGTTGCGGCCGAGGATCCTCCGCGGGAGGTCGTGATGGGGATCGAAGGTCCATTCTGGAAGCCGCACTGCCGGCCCTACGGTGTCTCCGACTTCAGGACGCCGGTCCCCGCGAACGTGGCCCGCGGCGCGTGGAACTTTTTCGTGGAGCGTGTGGACGATGCGCATGTGCGCGTCACGACAGAGACGCGCGTGCTCTGCGGCGAGAACGCGCGGCGGAAGTTCGCGATCTACTGGTTCCTGATCCGTCCGGGCAGCGGGTTGATCCGGCGGCTGATGCTGCGCGCGATCAAACGCGAGGCGGAGCGATGACCTGCGCGCGCATCACCAGGCCGGTTGCTGTGTTCTCCCCCGCCCGCACACCCGTTGCTGTGTTCAGGGCGCTGCACCGCAAGCAACACAGCAACGGGTGTGCGGGCGGGTGGAAAACCAGCAACATCGCCAAGCGCCATGTATCGCGATGACCTCGCCTACATCCATCACCACGGCTTCAGCGAATTCGCGGAGTCCGCGGCGCCGTTCGTCGTCTCGCTGCTGCACGAACACGATGTGAAGACCGTCGTCGAGCTGGGATGCGGCACGGGCGTCCTGGCCCGCGAGCTGACGCAGGCCGGCTTCGACGTGCAGGGATTCGACGCCTCCCCTTCGATGATCGCCATCGCGGGCGAGACCGCGCCCCTGGCGTGCTTCGACGTGGCCCGTTTCGGCGACGTCCGCGCCGAATGCGACGCGATCGTGGCCATGGGCGAGGTCCTCAACTACGGCACGCTCGACGACGTGCGCGCGCTCCTCGAAAACACGCGGGCGACGCTGTTCGTGTTCGACGTTGCCGAGCGCGGCGCGTATCCGCCATATGACGAGCACCGCAGCGGGGGCGACGACTGGAGCGTCATCGCCATCAAGGAGAGCGACGGCGAGCGGCTCACCCGGCGCGTGCTCACCTTCCGCGCCGACGGGCGCCGCGACGACGAGACCCATCACCTCCATCTCTACGATCGCGAAGAGCTGAGCACGCTGCTGCGCGCGCACGGCTTCCGCCTCGAAATCCGCCAGTCGTACGGCGCGCGCGACCTTCCCAAAGGACATGCTTTGTACGTGGCCGTACACTTGTGACATGCCGATCCGGCGTCGGCGCGCTAGTATTTGCCCGATTCCGCAGATCCGTTTCGCAGGAGGTATCGCATGTACCGGCCGCGTGCAGTGCTGTTGCTGTTGGCGATGTCGTTCGCGACGAGCGCGTTCGCGCTCGCGCTTCCATCCGACATGACCGTCGAGGCGACCTCGCCCGCCGGCGCCGTCGTGCACTTCGACGCGTCGGGCAACGGCCACGATGATGAGAACGGGCGTCCCACGACGGCCGTCTCCTGCACTCCCGCGTCCGGCTTGCAGTTCGCCCTCGGCTCCACCACCGTGAACTGCACCTCGGGCAACGAGAGCGGCTCATTCACGGTGACGGTCTCCGACACGACCGCCCCCGCGCTCGCGTTGCCGAACGACATCAGCGTCGCCGGCTCCAGCTCCGGCGCTGCCGTGACCTATCAGACCGCCGCGCACGACGCCGTCGACGGCAACGTCCCCGTCTCCTGCTCGCCGGCATCCGGCTCCGTCTTCCCGCAGGGCACGACCACCGTGACCTGCAGCGCCTCCGACTCGAAGCAGAACACGTCGACGGGCACGTTCACGGTCACCGTGACGCAGAACCCGAATCCGCCGTCGCCGCCCAACCTCCCGGGTGACATCACCCGCGAAGCCACCGGTCCGGACGGCGCCGTCGTCACCTACTCCGCCAGCGGCACCGGCCCGGATGACGAGAACGGCCGCCCCTCCACCAGCGCCAACTGCTCGCCCGCCTCGGGCGCGAAGTTCGGGCTCGGCACTACCAACGTGCAGTGCGAGGGCGGCAGCTTCAAGGTGCACGTGGTCGACACGACCGCGCCCGCGCTCTCATTGCCGCGCGACTTCACCGTCCCGGGGAACAACTCCGGCGCCACCGTCACCTACAACGCCTCGGCCAGCGACATCGTCGACGGCAGCGTCAACGTGAGCTGCTCGCCCGCATCGGGCACGACCTTCCCCTCCGGCACGACCACGGTCCTCTGCTCCGCCACCGACGCGCATCAGAACGAGGCCACCGGCAGCTTCATCGTGGACGTCACCACCCAGCCTCCGCCACCGCCGGCCGACAATCCTCCCGACCTCACCCGCGAGGCCACCGGGCCGAACGGCGCGGTGGTCCACTTCTCCGTCAACGGCGGCACCGGCGACGACGACAACGGCCGTCCCACGAACTCCGCCGACTGCTCGCCGGCCTCCGGCCACACGTTCCCGCTCGGCGAGACGACCGTGCAGTGCGGCAACGCCGGCTCGTTCAAGGTAACGGTCGTCGACACGACCGCTCCCGCGCTGCTCCTTCCCGCGGAAATCGTCTCCTCCGATCCGGTCGTGAGCTACACCGCCTCGGCGCAGGATCTCGTCGACGGCTCGGTGGCCATCACCTGTAATCCGCCGTCGGGATCGACGTTCGCCGTCGGAACGACGGTCGTGACCTGCTCGGCGTCCGACACGCGCGGCAACGGGTCCAACGGCTCGTTCAACGTCACCGTGAATCCGCCGAACACGGACAGCGAGGCGCCGACGATCGTGTCGATCACCGCGTCGCCGGACTCGCTCAAGCCGCCGAACGGCCGCATGGTCGACGTCACACTGACGGTCGACGTCATCGACAACATCGACACGATGCCGTACGTGAACGTCTTCGCCGTCACCGCGAACGAGACCATCACCAGCGGCGACTTCGAGCGCACCGGACCGCTCACGCTCAAGCTTCGTGCGGAACGCGATCCGCGCGGTGAAGGACGCGTCTACACGATTCACGTCGAGGCCATCGACGACGCCGGCAACCGCAGCACGTCCACCGTCACCGTGACCGTGCCGCACGACCAGGGCGGCGCGACGTCGTCGCCGGTCACGGCAGAGCCGACGAAGCGGCGCCGCTCGGCACGAGGCTAGCTATCCCGGGCCTGCGTGACCATCCTCACGCAGGCCCTCCTCCTCGACATCGACGGCACGCTCGTCGACTCCAACGACAAACACACCCACTGCTGGGTCGAGGCGTTCGCGCACTTCGGCAAAGAGGTCGCGTGGAACGTCATCCGCCAGCAGATCGGCAAGGGCGGCGACCTCCTCGTCCCGGACACGCTGAACGCCCGCGAGATGCGTGAGTTCGGCGAGCCGCTGCAGAAGTACCGCGGCGAGCTCTGGAAGAAGAGCTACATGGAAAGCGTGCAGCCGTTCGCGGGCGCGCGCGAGTGCATCCGCGAGCTGGCCGGGCGCGGCATCAGGATCGCGCTGGCCTCGTCTTCGAATCCCGACGAGGTCGAGTACTATGTCGAGCTTCTCGGCGTCGGCGATCTCCTGGAGGGAACGACGTCGAAGGAGGACGCGCAGTTCTCGAAGCCATCCCCCGAGATCTTCCAGGCCGCGCTCGATCGCGTGAAGAGCGATCCGGCGCGAACGTTCGCCGTGGGAGACACGCCGTACGACGTCTTGGCCGCGCATCGCATCCCGGTGCCGGTGGTGGCGCTGCGGTGCGGCGGGTTCGCCGAGGAGCTGCTGGCGAAGGCGGAATTCGTCTTCGACGACCTCAATGAAATGACGAGGGAGCTCGATCGCATCGATGACTATCACCGCGAGTGACCTGCACCGGCGCGCAATCATCGTCGACGGCCACTGCGACACGCCGTACCGCCTCCACCGCCATCACGTGCATCTCGACGAGCACGACACCGAAGCGCAGGCCGATCTGCGCACGCTGCAGGAGAGCGGGATCACCGCCTCCTTCTTCGCCGCGTACGTGCCGCCGTTCTACGCCGAGCGCGGCGCCGCGGACTTTGCGCGTCACCTGATCCGGCTCATTCACGCCGAGACGGCCCGGTTGCCGGACGCGCTCTCGCTCTGCACCGACAGCGCCGGCATCCGCACCGCGAAACGTGACGGCAAGCTCGCGGTGATGATCGGCGTCGAGGGCGGACACGCCATCGAGGACTCGCTGGACGTCCTCCGCGAGCTCTATGACAGCGGCGCGCGCTACATGACCCTCACCCACGTCAACACCAACAACTGGTGCGACTCGTCCGGCGACGCGCCCCGCCACGGCGGCCTCACCGACTTCGGCCGCGACGTCGTTCGCACCATGAACGATTTGGGCATGATCGTCGACGTCTCGCACATCTCCGACGCCGCGTTCGCACACGTCCTCGAGACCACCCGCACGCCGGTCGTGGCCACGCATTCGTCCTGCCGCGCGCTCTGCCGCCATCCCCGCAACATGACCGACGACATGCTCCGCGCCCTCGCCAAAAACGGCGGCGTGTGCATGATCAACTTCTTCTCGGCGTTCATCAGCGACGAGGTCGCGCAGGTGATCATGAAGTCCCAGAAGCGGCCGAAGAACAACGGCGGCGACTCGACCGGCGGCACGGAGGAGATGCCGGACGATCGCACCGACTGGAACGAGTATCTGCAGTGGTTCCAGACCCTCGGCAGTCCGAGCGCGACCCTCGACCAGGTCGCCGATCACATCTTCCACGCGGCGGACGTCGCGGGCATCGACCACGTCGGCATCGGCAGCGACTTCGACGGCGTCCCGGCGCTCCCCGAGGGCTTGCTCACGGCGGCCGGACTGCCGTCGCTCACGGCGCGCCTCCTCGAGCGCGGCATGAGCAACGGCGACGTGGAAAAAGTCCTCGGCCAAAACTTCCTGCGCGTGTTCGAGGACGTGGAACGCCGCCGTCTCGGCGGCTGAGCAGGCGCCGTCCCCGGCATCGAGTTCCTCGCCCCCGACCACCCGGTGTACGCGCTCCGCCCGGCCAGCCCGCTCCAGGTGATCGCCGGCTCGTCCTTCTACGCCCCACGCGACTCGTTCGTGTACCCCGGCGGCGAGGAGGACATCGGTCCGGCGGAGGGCGGCGGCCAGGGGCACCGCCCGTAGCCGGAGGTCGCCGAGGCCACCATCCATCTCTCGTCACAACAATCGCCACGTCGCCAGACCCATTCATGCGCCGTTTCAAGGGGTTGACTCGCGGGGAAACTGCTTCACCGGTGTTGGAAGCTGTTTCACCGGTGATGGGAGCTGTTTCACGCGTGTTGGAAACTGATTCACGCGTGTTGGAAGCTGGTTCACGCGTGTTGGAAACCGATTCACGCGTGTTGGAAGCTGGTTCACGCGTCGTGGAAGCTGCTTCACGCGTCGTGGAAGCTGTTTCACGCGTGTTGGAAACCGATTCACGCGTCGTGGAAGCTGTTTCACGCGTCGTGGAAGCTGCTTCACGCGTCGTGGAAGCTGTTTCACGCGTCGTAGAAGCGGCTTCACGCGTCGTGGAAGCTGCTTCACGCGTCGTGGAAGCTGCTTCACGCGTCGTGGAAGCTGCTTCACGCGTCGTGGAATCCAAATCCACGACCGTGGAATCCAAATCCACGACCGTGGAATCCGGGAGCGGGACGCTCCCTACTCAGCCGGCGAGGACGCCGGCGGTCCAGCCGGCGGGACGCCGGCGTTCCGGCCGGCCAGAGGCCGGCGCTCCAACGGACACCTGGGGTCCAGCCGGCGGGACGCCGGCGTTCCGGCCGGCCGGAGGCCGGCGTTCCGGCGGACACTGGGGGTCAGCCGGTGGTCCGCTGGACCTCGATCGCGCGCGCTGCCAGCTCGTCCATGAACGCATCCGGCGGGATGCAGCGCTCCTGGGGGAGTGCGCCCTTCGACGTGGTCTGGTTGCGGGCCATCATCAGCGCGACGATCGACGCGGGGAACGCCGTCGTGCGCATCATCGCGGAGAGGCCGGTCGACGGGTCGTAGCGGTCGATGATGTCGTAGCGCAGGCGCTTGCCGTCGCCGGTCACCTCGACTCGCACCAGCACCGCGTCCGGCTCGTCGTGCGGGAGGTTCTTCACCAGCAGCTCGCCGAGGACGCGGCGCGGCTTCACCCGGGCGCCGTCGACGTCGATGGGCCCCGAGTTGCACAGACCGAGGTCGATCATGGCCTTGAACTTCGCGCAGTGCCCGACGTAGCGGATGGTCTTGTAGTCGAGCTCACGCACCTTGCCGAGGAACGTCTCGACGAGTGTGGACGTGCCGCCGGAGGTCTGGAACGCCTCCATCTTCCCGAACGGCTCGGGGAAGGTCAGCGACTCGAGCTCGGTCATCGAATCGACGATGGTGATCTTCCCGTCGCGGATCACGCGCGCCGGCTCGATGTACTCGTTGATCAGCCCTTCGACGGAGAACACGAGCTGGTAGTCGAGCGGCGGCTTCGGCGTCTGCGGCAGTCCGCCGACGCGGATGTGGATCTCGTCGATGGTCTGAAACCCCTGCACCGCATGCGCGACCAGCACCGCCACCATCCCCGGCGCGAGCCCGCAGTCCGGGATGATGTTGACGCCGGCGGACCGAGCCTCGGCATCGAGCGCGAGCTCGGCATCGACGACGTCGTTGTTCCCCCCGAGGTCGCAGAAGTGCGTGCCGGCCTCGATGGCCGCGCGCGCTAGGCGCTCGTTGAGCCAGTAGTTCACGGCGCTCAACGCCGACGCGTGGCCGCGCATGAGCTGCACGACGGCCGCATGGTCGCTGCAGTCGATCTGCGCCGCTCTCGTCTTCTCGGGATACCGCGCGGCGATGGCCTCGGCCTTGGAGAAATCGTAGTCGGCGACGGTGACGCCTTCGACATCAGATTGAGAGACGAGATCGTGGACCGCGCCGAGACCCATACGGCCGGCGCCGAGGACGAGCATTCGCATGGCGGCGGATTGTACTGGGCTGTCGCCGTTGCTGGTTGCTACGTTGCTGGTTGCTCGCGATGCATCGGTGTCAGGCCATTGACCGCAAGGAACCAGCAACCAACAACCAGTAACGCTTCTACCGAGCGATATATCGCTCGATGGAAGCCACGAACGTCTTCACATCGATCGGCTTCGAGATGTAGCCGTCGCAGCCGGCGTCGAGGAAGCGGTCGCGGTCGCCGCGCATGGCGTGCGCGGTCAGGGCCAGGATGGGGATGCGGGCCGTGCGCGCGTCCTCCTTCATGGCGCGGACGACCGAGAGGCCGTCCATGCCCGGGAGGTGAATGTCCATCAGGATCAGATCCGGCGCCGCGCCGTTGGCGTCGCGCGTCAGCGCCAGCGCCTCCTCCCCGCTCGTCGCCTTCACGATGTCGTAGCCACCCTCTTCGAGAAGGAACTCGACCAATTGCATATTCATGTCGTTGTCTTCAACGACCAGGATCTTCCGCGGGTGCATGGGGGACCGCCACAGTGTACGCCTATCCCTGTCCCGGCGGAGCCGCCTGCGGCGCGCCCTGTTGCGGCGGACGGGCTGGACCCGGCGGCACCGCGGGGAAGAACTTCGGATCGAGCTGCACGTCCGCGGCTTTCTGCAGCCGGGTGACCTCCCGCTGCGCGATCTCGTTCTGTACCTGCTGCATGAGCATCGGCTTCAGGTCCTCGAGCGTCGGCTCGGCCACGTTGAAGATGTGGATGCCGAACTGCGTGCGCAGCGGATCGCTCACCTGTCCGGGCTTGAGCTTGGCGACCACGTTGCCGATCTCCGGCGGGAGCATGTCCGGGCGCATCGGGCCGAGGGAGCCGCCGCGCTGGCTGCTCTCGACGTCGTCGGATTCGGCGCGGGCCACCTGCGCGAAGTCCGATCCGCTGCGCAGGCGCGCGACCAGCGCGTTCGCTTTCGAGATCGCCTGCTCCGCCGAGGGCGGCTGCTGCCCCTGATTGCGCGGCGGCACCATGCCGCCCTGGTAGGCCACAACGATGTGACGCAGCGAGAGCGCGTTCTTCTTCTCCCGCTCGTACGCGGCCGCGATCTCCCCTTCCGCCTTGTCCTGCACGATCTTCTGCAGCGCGCGCTGGGCGTTCATCTGCGCCCGCAGGAGCGCGATCTGCTGCGTGACCTCGGCGTCGTCCTCGATGCCGAGGCGACGCGCTTCCTGTTCGAGGGTCTTGATGCGCACCAGCTCATCGGCCAGCTGTCGCTTGCCGGCCGGGCTGGCGAACACGGAGCGCTGCTGCTCCGGCACGGCCATCATGAAGGCCATGAACTCGTCCTCGGTGACCGCCTCGCCGTTGACGCGCATGATCACTTTTCCGGTGCGCACGGTCGGCCCGGACGTCCTGATGACGCGGGCCGCCGTCGGGGTGTGCGGCGCCGACGGCGTGAGCGGCAGGTCGGGCCGCATCTGCGAGAGTCCGAACGCCAGCGCGAACACGATCACGGCGGCGATGAGTGCTACAGACATGTCTTTCTTCACGAGGTCCTTCCGGGCAGCGATGCGCTGCCATACGCGCGTTGACGCTCTTCAGCTCCGTGAGTATGCTGCGCGCCTTGTGAAATCTTTCACGGACTGGTCCGTGAGAGCTTCCATTGCCCCCGCAGCCGGCCCGCGCTTCCGGGCCTTCAATCTGCATCGAACAAGCAACTTATGGCTAAAGTTACCATCGACGGAATCGAAGTCGAAGTCCAGGATGGAATCAACGTCATCGAGGCCGCCAAAGCGGCCGACGTCCACGTTCCCCACTTCTGCTACCACCCCTCCCTGAGCATCGTCGGCCAGTGCCGCATGTGTCTCGTCGAGGTCGAGGGGATGCCGAAGCTGCAGGCCGGATGCGCCACCCCGATCCGCGAAGGGATGAAGATCCACGTCTGGAACGAGAAGGTCGACAAGGCCCGCAAGGGGCAGATGGAGTTCCTGCTCATCAACCACCCGCTGGACTGTCCGATCTGCGACAAGGCCGGCGAGTGCCCTCTGCAGGACTACTCCTTCAACTACGGCTCCGTCACCTCGCGCTACGGCGAGTTCAAGCGCACCTACCCGGGCATGGATCGCACGGCCATCGGCCCGCACGTGATCCAGAACATGAACCGCTGCATCCACTGCACGCGGTGCATCCGCTTCACCGCCGAGATCACCGGCACGAGCGAGCTGGCGTTCTTCAAGCGCGGCGCGTCGACCGAGGTGGGCATCTTCCCCGGCACGCCGCTCGACAACTGGATGAGCGCCTGCGTTACCGACATCTGCCCCACCGGCGCGCTCACGCCGCGCGAGTTCCGCTTCGAGTCGCGCGTGTGGAACCTCGCCTCCACGGAGTCGGTCTGCAACGGCTGCGACGTCGGCTGTAACCTCTTCATCGGTCATCGCAACGGCCAGGTGTACCGCTATCGCCCGCGTGTGAACCCCGAGGTGAACGATCACTGGCTGTGTGACTACGGGCGCTTCTCGTACGAACAGTACGAGACCGACCGCGTCGTGGTCCCCAAGGTGCGCACCGAGGATGACTACCTCGGCATCGCGACCTGGGAGGAGGCGCTGGACGCCATCGAGAAGAACGTGCGCAACAAGAGCGTGCGCGCCATCGCCTCGGCGAACATGACCAGCGAAGAGGCGTGGATGGCCAAGGAGCTGTTCGGACGCCTCAACGCGGACGTGAGTGTGATGGTCGATCCGATCGGCCCGATCAAGATGAAGTCGCGCACCGAGTGGATCCTCGGCGAGCAGGGCGCGCCCAACTATCGCGGGGTGAGCGCAATCCTCGGTGGAGCGGCGGGCTTCAGCCCGCCGAACGCCGACGGCGGGCTGA
>DATLOL010000004.1:0-19103 GCA_035536275.1 Thermoanaerobaculia bacterium | reverse complement strand
CGTTGTGTCTCCCTCCCCGGTCGCGGGGGGGCGGGGCGGGCACCCGCCGGCGGGGGCGCGCGGGGGCCCCCCCCCCCCCCGCTCCACTAATCCAAACCTATGACACGCGGATCGACGAGATGCGCGGCGTGTGCGCGCAGGTCGCGGAGCTCCTCGCAAAAGGCGAGCGGGATATCGGCATCGTCGCGCGCTCGCTCGAGCCGTACGACGTCCGCCTCCTGAATCGATTCGCGAGCGAGTACGGCTTCCGGGCGACGCTGAATGAGGAGATCCCGCTGGCCGCGCATCGCATCGGACGGGCTGCGCTCACGCTGCTCCGCCTGCGCGAGCGTAACTTCCCGCGCTCCGAGGTGCTCGGCCTCGTACGCGACGGGTTGCGCGTGCAGACCCGCATCCACGTCGACGAGTCCGACGCCACGGCGCGCCGGGCACGCATCGCGGGAGGCACCAGCGAAGAGCTGCGGCGCATGCGCAACCGCTCCCGCCCGATCGAGGACTACGTCGCCCTCGTCGCCGAGCTGGAGACGATGACGTTCGACGTTTCCCGCTTCCGCATCGAAACGGAACAGGACCTCCAGGCCGCCGAAACGCTCGACACGATCGCGTCGCTGATCAAGCGTGTCCCGGGCGCAACCCAGGCCGATCTGATTGACGCCATCGAACAGGCCCAACTCCGCCAGCAACCAGCAACCAGCAACCAGCAACCGTCGGTGTGGGCGGGCGAGCTGCTCCGCTTCCGCGGCCGCTCGTTCACCCACCTCTTCGCCATCCGCATGCAGGACGACGTCTTCCCGCAGCGGCGCACCGAGGACCCGCTGCTCCCCGACTCCGACCGCCGCCTCCTGGGCATGCGCGAGATCGGCGACGGCCGCGATGAGGAACAGTTGCTCTTCTCGCTGGTGCTGCAGGCCGCGCCGAACGTGACCTTCTCGCACGCCAAAGGCGACGGCTTCGGCAAGGTGCTGCGCCCTTCGCGCTTCGTGAGAACGATTCCGCAAACGCAACCACCCACGCAAACGCACCAGCAACCAGCAACCAGCAACCAGCAACATCGCGCGCTGCAGTTGCTGGTCAAGGCGGGAACGAGCAGCGTCTTCGACGGCCACATCGGCCCGCTCGATCCCGAAAAGCTGCGCGCCCTCTCCCCCACCCAGCTCGAAGACTTCGGCGAGTGTCCGCAGAAGTTTCTGTTCAAGCACATCCTGCGCGTCGAGGACATCGATCACCCCGAGCGCGAGCTGCAGATCCACCATCGCGACAAGGGCATCCTCGATCACCGCATCCTCGAGGCCTTCTACAAGGACTTCCGCCCGCCGCTGACTGACCTCTCGCTGGGCCGGCTCGACGCGATGATCGACCAGCACTTCGACGAGCTCGCGCACATCGCTCCGCCGTTCAATCCGACCATCCGCGAGATCGAGCGCCGCGCGACCAAGCGCCTGCTCCGCGAGTTCGTGATCGCCGACGTCGCCGACCTCGAGGCGAACGACCTCACGCCGCGGCACTTCGAGTTCCGCTTCGGCACGAAGCACGAGCGTCCCGATCACCCGGAGCCGTTCATCGTCCACGCCGCCGGCGTGCCGGTGCGCGTGGAAGGAACGATCGATCGTATCGACCTGGGCCCTGATCGCTACCGCGTCGTCGACTACAAGTCCGGCAAAGCCCTCCGCCACGCCAACCTCGGCGACAAGATCGATCGCGGCGTCCGCCTCCAGCTCGCCCTGTACGCGATGGCCGTCGCGGACATCTTCGGCGTCGACGCGGAGCGCGTCTCCGGCACGATCAAGCCGCTCGTGCCGGGCGACACCAAGCCCGCGAAGTTCGCCTTCGCGCTGCATGAGAAACGCGAGGCCATGCTGGAGACGCTGGAGCTGTTCATCCGCGCGATCCTCAGCGGCACCTTCCCCGCCTTCCCCAACGAGGACGACGACTTCAACTCCTGCAAGTACTGTCCGGTGAATCACTCCTGCCGCACGCGCCACGACCTCGACGAGCGCTACGCGGTGCAGCAGTTCGGCGATCCGCGGACGCTGCTCTCGAAAGGCGCGGAGTGACGCAGCAGCAGCTCTTCGACTTCGTTCCCCGACCAGCCACCACGCGGCAGAACCTCGTCATCGAGGCCGGCGCCGGCACCGGTAAGACCACGGCGATCGTGGCCGAGGTGCTGAAGCTGATGCTCGAGCGCGCGGAGCTGGCGCCGGAGCGCATCGTGCTGATGACGTTCACGGAGAAAGCGGCCGGGGAGATCGCGGATCGGATTCGCGGCGCGCTCGAGGAGTTGTTGTCGGTTGTCAGTTCTCGGTTGTCTGAGGGTCATCGCCCAGGCGAAAAGGTGCGCTGGCCCGCGGACTCGCCGAAGCCGCTCATCGAAATCGACGATCCCCAACGCGCGCACCAGACTCTCTCCCACCATCTCGCGAACGTCGACGCGCTCCGCTCGCAGACCATCCACTCGTTCTGCCAGTCGCTGCTGCGCAGCTTTCCCATCGAGGCCGGACTGGACCCGCAGTTCAAGATCATCGAGGGCTTCGAGCGCTCGCTACTCTACGGGCAGTTGTACGACGCGTGGCTCGACGACGAGACCCGCGTGCGTCCCAACCCCGACACCGTCCGCGAGTGGGAGCTCCTCTTCGCCCACCTCGGCTATCTGTTCCAGATCCGCGACGTCATCCTCGCGCTGATCAACCGCCGCGATCTGCTGGAGGGGACGGAGCAGGACTTCGGCAGCTTCGAGGAAGACGTGCTGCCGCGGCTCACCGACGCATTGATCTGGATTCGCCGCGACACCGCGTCGTGCAAGGACGGCTCGGCTGCGCGCGTCGCGGAGTACGTGCGCACGCGCCCCTTCCAGGGCGGCACGCTGGACGAGTGGATCGACTACTTCCAGCCGATCGCGGGCAGCATCCGCGAGATCAAGCTCCCCGGCTGCGGTGCGCTGAAGGAGCCGATGCGCGAGCTGCGCGGCGACACCAACGACTCGATCTACGACCGTCTGGCCGGGCATCGCGCGGCCCTCGCCCTGGTGTCGCTGACGCGGCGCTTCCTCGCCTGGCTCGACGAGGAGAAGCGCAAGCTCGGCGTCGTCGACTTCGACGATCTGCTCCTGCGCACGCGAGGGCTCCTCGACGATCCGAACGTGCTCGCTCGCGCGCGGTCGCAGTTCGACTTCATCTTCGTCGACGAGTTCCAGGACACCGATCGCACCCAGGCCCACATCATCGACCGCCTCGCGCGCGACGAGAACGGCCGCTACGTCCCCGGCAAGACCGTCGTGGTCGGCGATCCGAAGCAGTCGATCTACGGATTCCGCCGCGCCGATCCGGAGACGTACTACCGGATGACCAAGGAGCTGCGCGACGGCGGCGCGGAGCCGCGCATCCTCGCCGACCAGTTCCGCAGCGACCCGCCGCTCCTCGAGACGATCAACGCGATGTTCGCGACGCTGTTCCCCGAGGAGCAGGTGCACGATCCCAATGTGTTCCGGCCGCGGTATCACGCGCTGCGCGCGGCGCGGGAGAAGTCGCGCCGCGAGATGGACGCGCGGATCACGCTCCTGCACGCCGCGCACGACGACAAGGCCGATCGTTACTTCGCCGAGGCGGAGGCGCTGGCGGAGTGGATCCTGGCCAATCGCGACGGCGGCGAGAAGGACCTGCAGCGCTTCGCCATCCTCTTCCGGCGCCTGACCGTGCTCGACGACTATCTCGACACGCTGCAGCGCTACGGCATCGAGTACGTGCTCCCGCCCACGCGCTCGTTCCTCGACCGGCGCGCGCCCGTCGATCTATTGGCCGTGCTCCGCGCGATCGCTTACCCGTTCGACCGCGGCGCGCAGATCTCTGCGGCGCGGACGCCGTACTTTGCGCTGACCGATATCGAGATCGTGCACGGTGGCGAGGCGTGGGATGCGTTTGCGTCGTCGCTGTCGCAGTTCCGCGAGGCGGGGCGCCATCTCACCGTCAGCCAGCTCATTGACCTGCTCATCGCGAGCACGAACATCGAGAGCGTCTACGCCGCGGCCACGGGCGGCGAGCGGCATCTCGCGCACCTCGAGCACGTCCGAGCCATCGCCTTCGAGTACGACCAGCGCCAGGGCGGCTCGGTGCAGCAGTTCGTCGACGAGATCTCCCGCCGCCGCAACGAGCCCGAGGAGATGGAGCCGAGTCTCGTCGACGAGACTCAGAACGCGGTGCGGATCATGTCCGTGCACGCCGCCAAGGGACTGGAGTTCGAGACGGTGATCCTCCCCGACCTCTCTTTCGGCAGCAGCGGCACGGACAAGCTCGACCTATTCACGGTCGAGGAACCGAAGAGCCTCGTGCTCATCGGGCGCGCGCAGTCGATCTCCGGCAACTTCCGCGAGGTGAACGGCGAGCCGCTTCGCAAGATCGCGAAACATCGCGACGATGCGGAGACCCTGCGCCTGTTCTACGTTGCCGTGACGCGCGCGAAGACCGACGTCGTGTTCGTGGTGAACCCCGAGGCGAACAAGAGCGGGTTTCAGAAAGCGCTGCTCCAGGTGCTCGGGCCGCTGGAGTTCTCGGACCCCGGACGCGAGGTGCGCATGACCGAGATCGGCCCGGTCGCGTTCGAAAAGATCGACGCGCAGGCGCGCGGCGAGCGTACGCACCATCGACTGCACGATCACGCGCTGGAGGCGCAGCTCGCCGGCGGGCTGGTGCCGTTCGTTCCCGTGTCACCGACGTTCGACATCGATCCCCCCGGCCGTCAGGCAAACGCAAAGCAGCGCTCCGCGGGCATCCTCCTTCATCGAGTGCTCGAGCTGTGGGACGGAAGGAGCGACGTCGAGCCGCTCCTCCGCGGTCTCGCGAGCGAGGCGGTCGTCGACGCCGACGCCGTGAACCGCGTGCGGCGCCGCCTCGCCACGATCGCGAAATCCGACACGCTGCAGCGCATCCTGCGCGCGGAAACGATCGGACGGGAGATGCCGATCCGGTTCCTCGAAGACGGCGCGCTCGTCGAGCGCCGCATCGACCGCCTCATCCGCGAGAACGGCCACGACACCGTCGTCGACTACAAGAGCGGCAAGCCCCAGGAAAAGGATCGCGCGCAGGTGGCGCGTTACGCCGAGGTCGTCGCGGGGATCACCGGCCGCACATGCGGAGCTTTGCTCTGGTACGTCGACCTCGAGAACGACACGGTCGTGAGCATGTAGGTCCCATACGTCTCATTTGTCCCATACGTCCTAGAATCCCCCCAGTGCCGCTGTCCAAAGTCATCCTCCTCTCCTTCATCACCCTCATCACGATGGTCAATCCCCTCGCGGTGATTCCGTCGTTCGTGGCGCTCACCCATGACGTCTCCCGGGCCGGCCGCGCGCGCGTCGCGCTGGTCGCGTCGATGGCGGTGATCGTCGTGCTCACCGCGTTCCTCATCGCCGGCAACTGGGTGTTCCAGTTCTTCGGCATCACCGTGCCCGCGTTTCAGATCATGGGCGGGGTGATCTTCTTCACCAACGCCCTGCGCACGCTGGTGCAGGAGGACGAGCGGCGCGCGTACAACATCGGCGGCGCGAAGCGGATGGAGGAGAAGGACGTGGAGAAGGCGGAGATCGACCCGTCCTCGATCGCGGTCGTGCCGCTGGCCATTCCCATGCTCTCCGGTCCCGGGGCCATCACCTCGACGATGTTGCTGGTCAACCTCTATCCGCGCTTTGACCAGAAGCTCGCCGTGGAGGTGGCCATCGTGGGAGTCGGCCTGGCGTCGTACCTCGTGCTCCTGGCGGCGGTGCCGCTCTCTCATCGCATCGGCGATCGCGGCCGCGCCGTCTTCGCCAAAGTCATGGCCCTACTCCTCGGCGCCATCGGCATCCAGTTCATCATCAACGGACTGCGTCCGGTGCTGACCGAGATCATCAAGGCAGGACAGTAAGCATGTTTCTCGGACATCACGCCGTCGCCTTCGCCGCCAAACCGCTCGCGCCGCGGGTCTCGCTGGGAACGCTCATTGCCGCAGCGCTGCTCGTCGATCTGCTCTGGCCGATCCTGCTCATCCTCGGCCTCGAGCACGTGCGCATCGCACCGGGCATCACGGCCGTGACGCCGCTCGACTTCTACCACTACCCCATCACCCACAGCCTCCTCGCCGTCCTCGGGTGGTCCGTCGCGATGGCACTGCTGGTGCGCAAGCATCCGATCGTCGTCGGCGCGACCGTGCTCAGTCACTGGGTGCTCGACTTCATCACCCATCGCCCCGATCTGCCGCTCTGGCCGGGCGGCGGCCCGAAGGTCGGCCTCGGACTGTGGAACTCCGTCGCCGGCACGGTGATCGTCGAAGTGGCCATGTTCGTGGCCGCGCTGTTCTTCTACCTGCGCGCGACGCGTGCACGCGGCCGCGTAGGCTCCATCGCGCTCTGGTCGCTGGTCGTCTTCGTCTCCATCATCTACGTGGCGAACTTCTTTTCGCCGCCGCCGCCGAATGTCGAGTCCATCGGCTGGCTCGGTCTGGCGCAGTGGCTGTTCGTGCCGTGGGGCTACTGGATCGACCGCCACCGCGAGGCCGCGGGATGAAGGCACTCTTCGTCGTCAACGAGCGCTCGGGGAAGAAGCGCGCGTTCGACATCGCCGACGTGATCCGCAAGTCGGCGGAGTTCGAGCACGAGATCCTCTCGTGCGGTCGGAAGGAAGACCTCGACGCGATGATCGATCGCGCCGAGGCGGAAGGCTTCGACGTCGTATTCGCGGTTGGCGGCGACGGCACGGTGCACGAGACGGCCAAGCGCCTGATCGGACGCAAGCCCGCGCTGGGCATCCTTCCCATCGGCTCGGGCAACGGCTTCGCGCGCCACATCGGACTCCCGCTCGATCCCGCCCTCACCCTCGGCGCGTGCACGGCCGGACGCATCGTCGCCATCGACACCGCCGAAGTGAACGGCGCGCCCTTCCTCGGCGTGATGGGCATCGGCTTCGACGCCGTCGTCGCGGAACGCTTCGCCTCCAGCAACGTCCGCGGGCTGGAGACGTACGTGATGGAGGGGCTGCGCGCGTTCGCGGAGTTTCACGCCGAGGAGTACGAGGTGACGTGCGGCGGGTCGATGAATCGGGAGAAGGCCTTCGTCATCGCCATCGCCAACGCCAGCCAGTACGGCAACAACGCGCGTATCGCGCCGCTGGCGTCGCTGCAGGACGGGCTGCTCGACGTCGTGATCGTGCACGACCTCAGCCTCCTGCGCGCACCGCTGCTGCTGGCGCGGTTGTTCAACGGCACGCTCGATCGCGCGGACGAGGTGTCGATGGTGCAGTGCACGGATGTGCGCATCAAACGTCCCGCGGCCGGACCCGCGCATCTCGACGGCGAGCCGTTCTCGCTGCCCGAGGAGCTGCACGTGCGGGTGGTACCGCGGTCGCTGCGGCTGCTCGTACCCGATGCCGCGGGCGCGCTATAGGACGGCGGCCGAAGCGGCCGCCGTCCAGCACGCTCACTTCAGCGCTGCCGGCCGTGCCGGCCCGCCGGAGGCGCTCTCGTCGTCCCCTAGCGTAGCGACCAGCTCGTCGATGCGGCCCTTCAACTCGTCCCGGGTCTCGACGAAGCGATCGAAGCGCGTGGCCGGATCGTCGGGACCGAAGGACGGATCCTCGATCGGCCAGTGCTCGATGCGTTTCGCGCCCGGCCAGGTCGGACAGTCCTGGGCCGCGGAGTCGCACACCGTCACCACGATGTCGAAGGGTTGATCGAGAAACCGGTCCGCACTCTTCGAAGTGTGATCGCTGGCGTCGATGCCGATCTCCGCGAGGGCGCGGATGGCCAGCGGATGCACCCATCCGGCGGGACGCGAGCCGGCGGAGACGACGTCCAGCACGTCGCCGTGGAACTCGCGGGCCAGACCCTCGGCCATCTGCGAACGCGCGGCATTGCCTGTACAGAGAAAGAGAACACGCTTTTTCACGCCCCAGAGTCTAACGTGGCCCTGCGCTTGCTCGCCTTCCGTTCCCGTATGGCAGACGAGAAATTACAGCGCCTTTACGAGCTCATCGAAGACATCGAGACGGCCATGTTCACGACGCGCCGCGCCGACGGACGCCTGGTCTCGCGGCCCATGGCCGTGCAGAAACGCTCGGCCGGCGCGGACCTCTGGTTCGTGACCCTGCGCGATTCGCACAAGCTCGAGGAGATCGCACACGACCCGCAGGTCAACCTGGCATTCTTCAAAGACCGGACGAGGGAGTGGGTGTCCGTGTCCGGCCGCGCACGCGCCGTCAACGACCGCGCGAAGATCCACGAGCTCTACGCACCCGACTGGCGGGCCTGGTTCGGCGACGAAGGGGGTGAAAAGGACGGCACGCCCGACGATCCACGCATGGTCCTGATCAGCGTGGACGTGGAGATGGCGATGTTCCTCGAGGTGAACAAGCCTCAGCCGATCGTGCTGTTCGAGGTGGTCAAGGGGATGATTACGGGGAAGGCGCCGGATGTGGGCGAGGTGGAGCGTGTGGACCCGTGATTTGTTGCTGGTTGCTGGTTGCTGGTTGCTGGTGTGCCTCGCGGAAGTACCCCAGGAACACAGCAACTAGCAACAAGCAACCGTTACGGCGACAGCCGCTCGATCACCCAGTCCTTTGGCTCGCGCAGGCGGTACACGAACCGGTCGTGCAGGCGGTCGGCGCGGCCCTGCCAGAACTCGATCTCGACCGGAATCACTCGATAGCCGCCCCAGTGCGGCGGGCGCGGGATCTGGCGCTCCTTGTACGAGGTCTCGAGATCCGCGAAGCGCGCGTCGAGATCGCCACGCCCGGCGATGACCGAGCTCTGGTTCGAGGCCCACGCGCCGATCTGGCTCCCGCGCGGCCGGCTCGCAAAGTACGCATCCGACTCCTCGGACGTCGTCTTCACGGTCACGCCCTCGATGCGCACCTGCCGGTCCAGCACGGTCCAGAAGAAACAGAGCGAGCAACGCGCGTTCTCGCTGAGCTGCCGGCCTTTGCGGCTGTTGTAGTTCGTGTAGAAGACGAAGCCGTGGTCGTCGAAGTCCTTGAGCAGGGACATGCGCGACGACACGATGCCGTCCGCCCCGCACGTCGACACGGTCATGGCCTCGGGCATCTGGGGCTGCCGCTGTTTCGCCTCTTCGAACCAGCGGCCGAATTGCCGGAACGGGCTCTTGTCCAGATCCTGTTCGAGCAGCGGCGACGTATTCAAAACGGACTCCTCTCGCGGCGTTCGTGGCGTGTCATGCGGACGGGAACCAATGATAGAGGAAGAAGTAGACCAGCACGCCCGTGACCGAGACGTACATCCACAGCGGGAACGTCCAGCGGGCGACGCGTCGGTGCTGCGGCACGCGCATCTTCAGGCCGTTCCAGACGCTGAGGATGGCCAGCGGAAGGATGACCACCGCGAGAATCGTGTGCGTGCCGAGGATGGTCAGGTAGACGGTGCGCCAGATACCGGTGCCGGCGAACTTCGTCACCACGCCGCCACGGATGGCGTGATAGGTCACGTAGCAGATGAGGAAGAGCACCGAGGTGGCGCACGCGGAGAGCATGAACCGGCGGTGCTGGGCGATGCGGCGCGGGGTGGCCCGGATGTGACGGTAGGCGATGAGGAGCAGGATGCCGCTCAGCGCGTTCAGGCTCGCGTTGAGCGGAGGGAAGAACTCGACGGCGGACATCGGCGCGCAGTCTACCGCGGCCGTGTCATGCCGAGCGAAGTCGAGGCATCCCCTGCTGAAACCCGTGTGGGGGATCCCTCGACTACGCTCGGGATGACACGCGGTCACTCGTCGAGCAGTTGCTCGATTGCCGCCGCCACCTGCTGCGGCGCGGTGCCGTCCATGGCGTCGTAGTAGGCGCGGATCACGCCGTTCTTGTCCGCCACGGCGAAGCGGGAGCTGTGCATGAGGGCCTCGCCGCCCGGGATCGGATCGCCGGCGGCGAGCTTGAAGCCTTTCACGGAGAGGTCGATGACGGTCTGGCGCTCGCCGGTGAGGAACGTCCACCGCGGGTCGTTGCGCACGCGACCCGCGTACGCGGCGAGCACCGGCGGCGTGTCGCGAACGGGATCGACACTGATGGAGACGAAGCGCACCGGCGCGTCCTTTTCCACGAGCGGCGTCAGCGCGCGCATGTTGTTGGTCATGATGCGGCACGTTGCCGCGCAGTTGGTGAAGATG
The DNA here is from genome assembly GCA_035536275.1 of Thermoanaerobaculia bacterium. Taxonomy (GTDB): domain Bacteria; phylum Acidobacteriota; class Thermoanaerobaculia; order Gp7-AA8; family Gp7-AA8; genus QHVT01. The sequence continues at coordinate 8,974 of DATLOL010000004.1, read as the reverse complement.
AAGTCGTAGACCGTGACGTTCCCCTTCATCGCATCGAGTTGCACCGGTTTCCCGGTCTCGTCGACCAGCGACGCGTTCGGAACCGGGTAAATCTTCGGCAGCGCAGGGCGTGGGGAGCAGGCGACCAGCGCGAGGAGGAGAAGCAGGCTACGCCGCATCGACGACCAGGAGGAGCATCACCGTGAGCAGGTAGAGGTTCGAGGTCATGAACAGGCTGCGCGCGCTGCGGACGCCGCGGTCGAAGAAGAAGCGGATCGACGTCGCCAGCAGGAACGCGCCACAGAGCACGGCGCCGATCAGGTACGCGACGCCGGTCAGTCCGAAGAACCACGGCAGGACGCTCACGGCGAGGAGAGCGAGCGAGTAGAGCACCGCCTGGCGGGCCACGGCGGCGCCGTCGGCATCGCGCACCGAGAGCATGACGAAGCCGCCGCGCGCGTAGTCTTCGCGGTACATCCAACTGATGGCCATGAAGTGCGGGAGTTGCCAGAGGAAGAGGATCGCGAACGCGATCCAGCCGCCCAGGGCCAGCTCGTTCGTGGCCGCGGTCCAGCCCATGAGCGGCGGCACCGCGCCGGGAACGGCGCCGATGATCGTGCAGATGGTCGACATCCGCTTGAGCGGTGTGTAGACGAAGATGTAGCTCGTGAGCGTGAACGCGCCGAGGAGCGCCGTCAGCCAGTTCACGAGCAGGCCGAGGTAGAGCGTGCCGATGACGGCGATGGCGGACGAGAAGAGCAGGGCCGCGCGCGGCGTGATGCGTCCCGCGGGAAGAGGGCGGGTGCGCGTGCGATGCATCTTCGCGTCGTGCTCGCGCTCGACGTACTGATTCAGCGCATTCGTGCCCGCGGCGACGAGGGCCGTGCCGATCAGCGCGTGCAGGAGCAGCAGCGGATCCACGGCCTTCGCGGCGAAGAGAAAGCCGGACGCGGTCGTGATCACGACCATGAACACGATGCGGGACTTGGAGAGCTCGAGGTAGTCGGCGACCCTCTGCCCCGGCGCCCGAAGCGGGCGCCGCTCCACAAGCACGTCGCTCACGCCGCCACCTCGATGAGCGCGGCCCGTTCGGCGCGCTGCTTCCGCCACGCCAGCGTGCGCGCCGACAGCGTGAGGATGATCGACAGGGCCAGCGTCGCGGCGCCGGTCATCACGTGCAGGCTGGTGACGTGGGGCTGCTTGCCGGTCCAGATAACGTAGCCGCCGAGGAGCACCTGCGCGCTCACGACCGCGAGCAGCAGATTCGCCAGTCCGCGCAGCGGATGGGTCTTCTCGTAGCGCAGCAGACGGATGGCCATGGCCACCACCGCCGCGGCGACGATGAATCCGCCGACGCGATGCACGTACGCGGCGACGATGTTGACGGAGTCGAACGGCGGCACGATGCGGCCGAACGACAGGGGGAAATCAGGAATGGCCAGTCCGGCCCCGAGGTGGCGCATGACGGCGCCGGCGAAGATCTGCAGGAAGACCAGCGCGCTGAGGCCCCAGGCCATGCGCACCGGAGCGTCGCCTTTCTCCATCGTCGACAGAGTCGTGTACCAGCGCGAGGTGAAGAAGGCGATGGCCACGTTGAGGCAGAAGAAGATCTCCGCGAGCGCGGCGTGGGCGATGGAGACCGGCTTCGGCAGCAGGAGCAGCACGGTGATGCCGCCCAGGGCGCCCTGCACGCAGACGGCGCCGAGGGAGAGCCAGCCGAGGCGGCGGACGAACTTCTTCGACTCGCGGCGCTGCAGCCAGACGGCCTGGATGATCGTCAGGAAGCCCACCGTCGACGCGAGCAGGCGATGGCCGTGCTCGTAGAAGATGCCCCCCACCCACTTGCTGACCGGGAAGGTGAACATGTTCTCGCCGTAGGTCGTCGGCCAGTCGGGCACGGCCAGGCCGGAGCCGGTCGAGGTGACCATGGCCCCGGCGAAGATCAGAAACAACGTGAGGACCGCGACCAGCTTGGTGAACCGGCGCAGCCAGACGGGCGTGGGCTGGGAAATGTACTGAATGGGCTCGACTGCGTTCATGGAGTGGGGTGAAGCGTTGCTGGTTGCTGGTTACTGGTTGCTCGTGATTTCTCGCCAGAACGCACGAGCAACCAGCAACCAGGAACCAGCAACATCATTGCGAGAGCGTGGCAACAACGGGCGTCTGTTCCGACAACCACTTGTCGAAGTCGGCCTTGGTGTCCACCCGGTACTTACCTTTCATCCGGTAGTGGCCGAGACCGCACAACTGGGCGCAACCGATCTCCCAGATCTCCTTGCCGGTCGTCTTCAACGGCCGGAAGTGTACAGGAACTTCCATCCCCGGAATGGCGTCCTGTTTCACGCGCATGTTGGGGAGGAAAAAGCTGTGGATGACGTCCTTGGCCGTGAGGCGGACGACGACGTCGCGGTTGAGCTCCATGTTGAGCTGGTTGAGCGTGGCGACGTCATCCTTCGCGTGCGGATCGGCCACGTCGATGCCCAGCGGATTCGACGACGTGACCAGGTCCGCGCGCGTCCGGCCGAAGACCTTGTCCGGACCCGGATAGTGGATGTTCCAGGCGAACTGCTCCCCCACCACCCGCACTTCCAGCGGATTCTTCGACGCCGCGGGACGCTGCGTCCAGCGCGACCAGGCCGGGATGGAGATGAAGAACAGCAGGATGCACTCGACCACGAACACACCGATCTCCGCCCACTTCGACGCGTGCGACTTCGTGCCGTGGTAGGCGGCCTGCGGATGCTTCGACTTGCGGAAGCGCAGGATCATGAACAGGAACAGCAGCCCCCAGCCGATGAACAGGACCAGCATCAGCCAGTGCACGTAGACCGAGAGCGTGTCCAGCTCGGCCCCGTGCTCGGAGTAGTTCGGCGGCATCCAATAATCGAGGAACTCCCTCATCGACGCGAACCCCCTTCAAGCACGCGGAGCGACTCGCGGAAGCGGCGCTGTTCGCGCGCCCTCCGCCAGAAGCTCCAGAACATTGCGACGAATCCGATCTGTACGAAGCCGACCAGTCCCAGCAGCACCCAGATGCCGTTGTTCATCCCCTTGACCATGGGGTCGCCGGGATTGCCGTAGCAGACCGCGCAGGCCAGGGCCTCGGGTGCGAGAAACAGCACCAGCAGCGCGAGAACCCAGCACGCAGCACTCAGCACTCGGTCCTTCATGGCAGGTCCCTCAGCTTCGTGAACGCCTTCTTGCCGTAGATCATCAGACCGACGGCCATGGCCAGGAAGAGCACGGCCAGGGTGAGCGCCATCGTGCTCCGCTCCTGCGAGAACTCGCGGATGCTCCACAACGCGACGTACAGCGACAGCACAATGGTCACGATGACGAAGACGATGTGGAAGGCGCGGAGTGACATGAGGTCTCCCTAGTGTCCCGAGCCCTGCGTCGCCGTGGATGTCGTGGGTGCCGGCTGAGTGGCGTTCACATCATGCCCGGGCCACACTTCCTGGGCGTTCTCGCGCTGGTGCCAGGGGCCCCAGATCATCAGGCCGAAGAAGAACACCGTCATGACGAGCACGGCGTAAATGAGCTTTCGCTCGGAGAGGAGATGCATGAAGAAGGCCGCGACGAGCGAGCCTTTGATCGTGGCCACCACCAGCGCGAGGACGATGGCCTGCCACATCGGCAGATGCAGGTAGCTGATGCCGACCGTGATGACGGTGAGCACGGCCAGCGCGCCGAACACGTAGAGGTACTTCCGGATCTCCTGGCGCACGTGCTCGGGATCGTTGTGATGCGCGGGATCGTGATCCGAAGTGTGGGTCGGATGGGCCTCTTCGCTCAGCGGCTCTACGGCCGGCCCGCCCGCGTGCTGGTCCGGGTTCCCTTCGGAGTGGTCGTGATGGATCGTCGTCGTCATTCATCGGCTCCTAGAGGAGATAGAGAATCGGGAAGAGGAAGATCCAGACGAGGTCGACGAAGTGCCAGTACAGGCCCGTCACCTCGACGCGGTTCGTGAACTGGTCGCGCTTGGCCGCGTACCACTTGTCGGCCGTCAGCAGCAGGTACGCGAAGACGATCATGCCGCCGAGGACGTGCAGTCCGTGCAGGCCGGTCATCACGTAGTAGGTCGCGAAGAAGTTGTTCGTCGCCGGAAACTGATGGTGCGAGAACTTCGTCCCGTACTCGATGCCCTTGATGACCATGAAGCCCAGGCCGCAGAGCAGAGTGATGGCCAGGAAGACTTTGCCCTTTTTCAGATTGCCGAGGCGAAGGTTGGCCCAGGCCAGGACGACGGTGACCGAGGAGGCGATGAGCACGAACGTGTTCAGCGTCGCCAGCGGAACGTTGAGGATGTCCGCGCCGCGCGGCCAGCTGCTCGAGCCGGTGCGCAGCAGGATCAGCGTGGAGAACAGCGCGCCGAAGAGCATGACCTCCGACGCGAGGAACAGCCAGATCCCCAGCTTGCCGTTGTAGAGGCCCGTGTCCGGACGGGAGTGAATCGTGTACGGAATCTCGATCTCGTGGTGATCGCCGTGTGCCGCGTGCGCGTCCATCGTCAGATCTCCTTCTGCGCGACCGCGCCCGCCGGCAGCATGCCGCCGCCCGCGGTGGTGACCGGCGCCGGCGAAATCTCATCCGGCACGTGCTGCGGCAGGAAATCGGCGGCCGTGTATCCCGGCACGCTGTACTCGTACGGCCCGCGGTAGACCACCGGCGTGACGGCGAAGTTGCCGTGCGCGAGCGGGGGCGACGTCGTGGCCGCCCACTCGAGCGTCGTGGCATCCCACACGTTCGAGCCCACCCGGCGTCCTTTGAAGATGCTGTAGAAGAAGTTGAAGATGAACGGCACCTGCACAGCCATCAGCAGGAACGCCGACGTGGACATGAGCACGTTCGTGTGGATGACCGACTTGGCGTGCTCGTACTCCGCGCCGCCGTCGTACAGGCGGCGCGACACGCCCGCCAGTCCCTGCAGGAACATCGGGAAGAAGACGCCGTTGATGAAGATCAGCGAGCCCCAGAAGTGGATCTTGCCCAGGGTCTCGTTGAGCTGCCGCCCCGTGATTTTCGGGAACCAGTAGTAGATGCCCGCGAACATCGCGAAGATCGTCCCCGGCGCGACGACGTAGTGGAAGTGCCCGATGACGTAGTAGGTGTCGTGCAGGTGGATGTCCGCCGCGGCCAGGCCGAGCGGCAGTCCGGTCAGTCCGCCGATGCCGAACATCGGCAGGAAGGCCAGCGCGAACAGCATCGGCACGGTGAAGCGGATCGAGCCGCCCCACAACGAGATGATCAGCGCCGTCAGAATGATGACCGACGGGATGGAGATGATCATCGTGGTGGTCTGGAAAAAGGCGCTGATCGCGGTGCCCATGCCGGTCAGGAACATGTGGTGCGCCCACACGACGAACGACATGAACCCGAGGAACACGCCCGCCCCGACGAGCGACCGGTAGCCCCACAGCGGCTTGCGGGTGTTGTTGGCGATGACCTCCGAGATGATCCCCATCCCGGGCAGGATCAGCACGTACACCTCGGGGTGCGCCAGGAACCAGAACAGATGCTGCCAGAGCAGCGGATTGCCGCCGCCCGCGCGGTCGACCACCTGGCCGCTGACCACCAGTCCCGAGGGCATGAAGAAGCTCGTGCCGGCCACGCGATCCATGAGCTGCAGGACGGCCGCGGCCTCCAGCGGCGGGAACGCCAGCAGGAGCAGGAACGAGGTCACGAGCTGCGCCCAGACGAAGAACGGCAGCCGCATGAAGGTCAGCCCCTTCGCCCGGAGCTGGAAGATCGTCACGATGAAGTTGACCGATCCCAATAGCGACGACGTGATCAGGAAGATCATGCCGACGATCCACACGGTCTGCCCGTGTGTGGCGATGATCGACAAGGGTGGATACGAGGTCCAGCCCGAGTTCGGAGCGCCGCCGGGCACGAAGAAGCTGGCCATCATCAGCAGGCCGCCGGGCATGTACATCCAGTAGCTCACCATGTTGAGCTTGGGGAAGGCCATGTCGGGCGCGCCGATCATCAGCGGCACGAGGTAGTTGCCGAACGCACCGACCGCCAGGGGCACGATCGCCAGGAAGACCATGACCGTGCCGTGCATCGCGCCGAGCTGGTTGTAGAACTCGGGGAGCATGACCCCGCCCGGCGTGTTGGACTGCCCGAGGAACTTGGCGATCCACTCGGGGAACGGCTTGCCCGGCCAGGCGAGCTGATACCGCATCAGCAGCATCATCGAGAAGCCGAGCAGCAGGAACGTCAGCGCGGTGACGCCGTACTGGATGCCGATCCACTTGTGATCGACCGAGAAGACGTACTTGCTGATGAACGACTGATGCGGCCCGTGCGCGGACTCTTCATCACGCGCGACGCGGATGGCCTCTTCGAGTGCGCGCTGCGCGTCGCGCGCGCGCATCCACTGGTTGCCGACTCGGACTTGTCTCTGCGGTGGCACTCTGCAAGCCTCCTATGGGACCCATGGGACGAATGGGACCGATGGGACGGACGGGCGGGGGAGCTCACTTTGTCCCATCCGTCCCATAGGTCCCATTCGTCCCATCTGCATGCCGTCAGCCTTTAAAGGTGAACGTCACCTGCTTCTGCTCTTTCGCGCCCACCACGACCTGCTGCTCCTGCTGGCCGTACTTCTCGTGCCACGCGACCAGGGTGTAGGTTCCGGGCGGCAGGTTGCCGATCGAGAACTGGCCGTTGGCCTGGGAGACGGAGTGGTAGCTGTGGGGCAGCACGGCCATGTACGACTTCATCCAGCCGTGCACGTCGCACTTGATGCGGAACGGCGTGACCTCGACCTTGTCGAACTTCTTGGTCGAGACCATGTCCTTCACGGGCTGGCCCTCGTTGAACTGGCTGTTGATGGCCGGCATCGCGTGGACGTTGTGCAGCGTGCTGTCGCTGTTCTTGATCTGGATCTGCTGGCCGACCTGCACCGCGCTGACGTGCGGGATGTACTTGCAGCCCTGCTGATCGAGGAGTACGGGCGAAGACGGCGTCGGCGTCGACGGCGCGTTCTTCACGTACACGATGACGTTGGCCAGCTCGCCGGCCGCGCCGACGACCACTTCCTCGTCCGGCTGCGGGGTCGGGTGCTTGGACGCGCAGAACGCATCGGCGGCCATCTGCATGGGCGGCATCTTCGGGGCCGTGCCTTCGAACTTGGCCTGACCGCCGATCGTCGCCGCATCGGCGACGGCGGCCGGTGTCGCGGCCGGCGTGGCGGCGCCGCCGGCGGTGCTGTCCGCGGCCGCGGTCTGCAGCGCCTGATCGTCCTCGCCGAGCTCGGACTCGTCGACGACTTCCTTCCCGCCGCCGCATCCGATCGCGGCGACGAGCATGAGCATGAACATCAGATTCAGGGACTTCCTGAGAGACATCGTTTCTCCTTTGATCAACGCAGCCGTGTCTCCAGCGTGGCCGGACGCGGCGGAGGCGGGGGTTGTTGTTGTTGCGGCAGCGGCATCGGACTGGGTCCCTCGAACGAACCGGCGTTGCGCATGCGGTCGATGCCGACCGACCAGATGTAATCGCGGAGGTAGCCCGTCAGCGCGACGGCGTCAGCCATGGTCTTCTTCAGCGCCGCCTCGTCGTTGCCGAAGTACGGCAGCAGCGTCGCCTTCTGCGCAGCGAACTGCGGCGAGTCCATGGCCATGGCCAGAGGCGACTGGAAGCCGCCCGTCTTCGGATCGCGCGGGAAGTTCGTGGGCATGCGCGTGCCCGGGATGTGCTCGTCCGGACGGCGGATCCAGTCCGCGGTCCAGTCGTGGCGCAGACGGATCTTCGACAGGGCCAGGTTCGGCGCGAGCGACTGCGTGTCGGCCACGTTCGGCAGCGGCGGGTTCGACGGATCGACCGGCGCCACCGAGTGGCACTGCTGGCAGCGCAACATGTCGTACACGACCCGCCCGATGGCCACGTTCTGCTGCGGCGGCGTCGTGAAGCGCTGCGTGTCGAACTGCGGCTCGTTCCCTTCCGCCGCGAATCCGGCCACGAGCAGCGCCGCCTCGTGATCCGAGAACATGAACGTCGGCATGCGCACGCGCATCCACGGCCGGACCTTCATCACCGTCGGGTCCTTGAGGAAGTTGAACAGCCACGGTGACTGCACCCGCTCCCCTTGCGGGGTGAGATCGGGCGGGAGGAAGTTCGGATCGTCGATCAGCGATGCGATGGCCCGTCCCTGACGGTTCACAACGTGACATCCGCGGCAATTGCGCTGGGAGATGATCTTGCGCCCTTCCTCCGCGGTGCGCGCGTGTGGCGTCGACGCCGCGAGACGGTTGGCCGCCACCTTCTCCTTGGTCAGCCCGAGGACGACCATGGTGATGAGCTGGGCCTCGTCTTCCGTGAGATGGAAGTTCGGCATCTTCAGCTTGTCGCTGTACGGCTTGGTGCGACGGTCGTCGTAGACGCGCGGGCTGCGGACCTTGTTGTAGATCCACGACGGCACCGTGTGCAGCACGTGCTCGTCCTTGCCCGACTCGTGCTGGTACGAGTGCGTGTGCAGGGCGTCGCCGAAGAAGCCGAAGTCGAAGAGGTGCATGTTCTTCGACCCCTCGGTCGTCAGCTCCGTGCCGATCGGCTTCAGCCCCTCGAAGCCCTTGATGTCATGGCAGGAGTAGCAGCCGTACTTTTCGATGCTGCGCTGGCCGAGGAAGACGAGCTGGTCGCGCATGGGCATGGTGCGCAGGCGCGCCTCGGCATCCGTATCGGTCATCGTGCTGATCAGATAGCTCTTGGTCAGCTCGCGCACGGCCTTCGGATCGGGCATGCGCACCGGCTGCTGCATGTAGCCCGGCTTCTGCAGCGACATCAGGTACGCGGTGATGTCGGCGGCCTCCTGATCGGTGAGGCGGAGGCTGGGCATCGGCGCGAACGGATCGTAGGCCTTCGGGTTCTTGACCCAGTTGTAGACCCAGGCCGGATTGGTCTTCGTGCCCACCCCGGTGAGGTTGAAGCCGAAGTGACGCTCGAGCGGGAAGTCGTCGCGTTTGGCCACGCGAACGGCGCCGGACTT
>DATLOL010000003.1:0-3010 GCA_035536275.1 Thermoanaerobaculia bacterium | reverse complement strand
ACGCGCGCTGGAGTTGGTCGATGATGCGGTCGAGCTCGGCCATGACCCTCCGTCGCCTGGTTGCGGTGGAAGCGCCCGCTCAACGATACGTCACACCGCGCGCGTCTTCCACCTCCCCCGACGGAACAGCACCGCGCTCACCACCGCCAGCGTCGAGAACGCGATCGTGATGGCGAGGTACACACCGTGCGGGCCCATCCCGAACCAGAACGCCAGCGCGTACGCGAGCGGGATCTCCCAGAGCCAGAAGCAGAACAGATTGATCCAGGTTGGAGTCCAGGTATCGCCGGCGCCGTTGAAGGCCTGTGTGAGCACCATCCCGTACGCATAGAACAGGTACCCCGCCGCCACGACGCGAAGGGCGTCGGCCCCGTGCGTCACCACCGCCGGCTCGGTGGTGAACAGTCGAACGATCGGCGTTGCGAGGATCACGAACAGGAGCCCCAACACGCCGAGGAAATACATGTTGTAGCGTGCCGCGACCCACACCGCGCGCTCGGCACGATCCGGTTTCCCCGCACCGAGCGATTGTCCAACCATCGTCGCGGCCGCATTCGACAACCCCCAGGAGGGCAGGAGCGCGAAGAGGATGATCCGCAGGCCAATCGTGTAACCGGCCAGCGCGGTGCTGCCGAAGCTCGAGATGATGCGGACGAGGCCGATCCAGCTTGCAGTGCCGACGAACACCTGGAACGTGCCGGAGCCGGAGAGCTTGACGAGACGGAGCATCACGGCCGGGTCGAGCTCGAGATGACGCCGAGACAGCTGAATGCGAGCACCGGGCCGCAGCAATCGACTGAACGCGAAGAGCGCTCCGGTTCCGCGACCGATGGTCGTCGCCACGGCGGCGCCGGTCACACCGAGCTCCGGGAACGGACCGATGCCGAAGATCAGTAGTGGCCCGAGCACGATGTTGATGGCGTTGGCAAGCCAGAGCACGCGCATGGCGATCGCCGCGTCTCCCGCACCGCGGAACACCGCGTTGATGAGGAACAGCAGCATGATCACCGCGTTCCCGCCGAGCATGACCCGCGTGAAGCTGGAGCCGCTCGCGATCACCGAGGGTGACGCGCCCATCAAAGCGAGCAGCGACGGCGCGAACACGGCCCCGAGCACGCCAAGGACGCCGGACACGATGAGGCCGAGGGCGATCACCTGGACGGCCGCGCGAGCTGCGCCCTCGCGATCCTGCTCGCCAATGCGGCGCGCGACCGTAGCCGTCGCGCCGATGCTCAGCCCAATCGCCAGCGTGTACACGATCGCCAGCATCGACTCCGTGAGGCCGACGGTGGCGACGGCGTCCGGTCCGAGCTTGGAGACGAAGAACACGTCGCACACGACGAAGACGCTCTCCATCACCATCTCGAGCACCATCGGTACGGCGAGCACGAAGATCCCGCGGCCGATCGGGCCGTCGGTGTAGTCGCGCTGCGACCCGCGGATCGCCTCTCGGACGGCAGACCAGAGGCCTTCACCCTCCGGCACGGCAGCCGTCGCTTGCGCACCGATCGCCGTCTCACCGGATCGTGTCAATGCATCGATCATCGTGGTACTCATCGGCCGCGCTGCGGCAATAAAGAAGAAGGGGCGGCACCGTCGCGGTGCCGCCCCTTCCACATCCTGGCTGGCGTGCGATCAGTGCACTCGTGTCCTCGGCGCCCGGGCGGCGTCGACCGGGCCTGTGGACGGGCAGGTCACTGCGACAACGGGCGTGACGTAGGAGGTGCGCATCGCAAAGCCTTGTGTAAGATTGGCCGGGAGGGCCAATGTACGGTCGCATGGTAGAGCGCGCAAGTGCGCGCGGCGTACGGGTGCAACGGAGGTTGCGATGAACGTCAGCGAGGTTCGCGAACGCGGTTCCGTGCTACGAGTCGCATTGGCGTATGTGCTGGCCGTCGTTCTGGCGCTGCCGGGATGCACCCCGCGGCCGCTTGCACTGCCCGGTCGTGACACCGATCCGCGCGAGCTTCCCGGACAGGGGACTACCGGTCGCACGCCACGCGCATCGGAGAGTGTTCTCGCGTCGAAGCACGTCGCGGGAAAGGAGGCTCCGTCTACCTTGATCGCCGAGGACGGCAGTCGCTGCACGGTGCCGGAACCGCGCTACCGCGAGATCGCGATCGGCGAGCGAGTGCTGTGTGGGTGGCGGACTGGGAGCCGAACTCCGTGAGCTCCCAAGCCGCTCATGTCCACTCGTCCCCGCTGGTTCGGCCGCGCGCGGCATCTCACGACACGGCGGCGCATCACGGAAGTTTGGTACGACGTTCTCTACAACGTCGGGTGGCCGGCCTGGCTCGCGCGGTCGATCGGGCTGCAGGGACGACTGAACGTCGCCGCGCACACGCTTCCGGTTTCCGCTCGTCGCCGCACCGCGCCTCCGATCCGCATTGCGTTCGCGTCCGATTTTCACGCCGGTCCGGCCACACATCCACGACTCATCGCGGACGCGTGCCGCGCGATCGTGGACGCCAAGCCGGATCTGCTCCTGCTCGGCGGGGACTACGTCTCGTTTCACGCCCGTCACGTCGAGCGCCTCATCCCGTTGCTCGCAGCGATCGAGGCGCCGCTCGGTAAGTTCGCCGTCCTCGGCAACCACGATCTTCTCGGCGACGACGCGTACATCACCAAGCGGCTTGCCGGCGCAGGTGTTCGCGTGCTCGTCAACGAGAGTGTGCGCCTCCGCGCTCCACATGACGACGTGTGGATCTGCGGCCTCGACAACACCGAGGAGGGGACGCCAAATGCCGACGCAGCGTTCGCGGGTGCCGACGGGATCCGGATCGTTCTCATGCATTCGCCGGATGGTCTCCGCGCTGTCGGCGACAAGACGTTCGCGGTTGCCTTCTGCGGACACACGCATGGCGGCCAGTTCTGGCTTGGCGAGCGGCCGCTGGTGAACTTCTCCGGGCTGTTGAGTCGGAAGTATCTCCGCGGCGGCGTCTTTCACCTCGGGGCTGGCTCCGGGGGCGTCCTCCTCGTCAGCCGCGGCATCGGCTGCGGTAGCCTGCCC
>DATLOL010000002.1:0-2392 GCA_035536275.1 Thermoanaerobaculia bacterium | reverse complement strand
CGCGGAGGGGATCCCTCGACTTCGCTCGGGATGACACGCGAGCGCGGAGGGGATCCCTCGACTTCGTTCGGAATGACACGCGAGCGCGGAGGGGATCCCTCGACTTCGCTCGGGATGACACGCGCTACGCGCGTGTCACATCTTCTCGAAAAACGTCTCCCCGATCTGGATGCCGCGGTTCGTCACCGAGCCGGTGAGGGCGCGCAGGCTGCCGTCGTCGAAGCTGGCGCGGGCGCGGAAGGTGGTGCCGGTCACTTCGATTCCGTTCAGCACGGCCACGCGGCCGGACTCGACGTAGTTGCCGCGGAGTGAGCCGTCCGGCGCGATCTCGACGATCAGTCCGTACGACGGATCGGGACCGCTGTAGCTGCCGGCGATGGTTCCGGTACCGGCGAATGACGTGACGGCGGCGAGGAGCAACAACAACGCTGCGAGCTTTCTCATGAACTTGTGCCTCCGACAGGTAAGTACGTCGGGCAGCCCGCGAAGTTGTGTTTACAAGTCAACAGAGCTGTCAACGAGTTTGTCGAGGTGATCGTGCGCATCAGGCGCGGCGCAGCCTTTCCAGCAACTGCTCGGGCGTGGCCTCGAACGTCCGGGCGACGTTCGGCGCGTGAATGGCGTCATGCAGCGTGCCGCCCATGTCCTCGAGGATCGGCGCGAGCGACGACCCCCGCCACGCATCCTCAGTCGCCGCGATGAAGTGATCGGTCACATCGCAGTTCGCATCGGTGCGGCCGTCGGGTGTGGTCAGAAAGACCAGCACGCGCTCGAGGGCCGCTTTGAGTGCGGTGTCGTCGCCGAACGCCGCGTGCACGTCGCGCAGGAGCGGCTCGAGCTCGCGCGATGTCCGCCGGAAGCGGACGGACGCGCGCCAGAGGGCATCGAAGTCACTCATCTTTCTCTTTGAAGACGGTGTCGATGGCCAGGCCCGCGGCGAGGAGCAACTGCGCGATGTCGCGACGTCCCGTCGCCGAGGGCGACAGGCTGATGACATACGTGTCCGCCGTCGTGAACAGCTCCTTGGCCAGGCCCGCCCACTTCTTCGTCACCCGTCCCAGCTCTTCGCCCTGGGTTCCGAGGAGCTGGAAGTTCCATCCCTTCCAGTCGCCTTTGACGAGACCGATCTCGCGGTCCTGCATGTCGAAGATGCGGAACGACGGGCCGATGGAGAGCGCCTTCGCGCGGAAGTAGCCGAGCTGCTGCCCGCCCGCGGTGACGTGCACCTTCGGGCGAAACAGCGCGACGCCGCGATGGATCGACAGCACCGGCGGCGCGGCCTCGCTCTCGTACACGTTCACGATCGTCGGCAGCCATTTGTTGTTCATGGCCAGCCGCAGATACTTCACCATCCCGGGCGGCTCCTCCTTGGCGATGCCGATGGGCGCGCCGGTGTTCGCGTCGAGAAGGTCGTAGGTGCTGGCCAGCTTCATGATGCCGGGGCGTTCTTTGACGATGTACGTATCGCGGTCGAGCATGCGCTGATTCTACGGCTTCAGGATCACTCCGCGCCGCTCCCGCCCGTTCATGGTCACGGTCACGCCCTGCTCCAGGCGGATGTGCCGCACCAGCGCGCTCTGCGATACGGCCGGCTGCGACACCAGCCACTGCCAGTCGACGAAGCTGCTGCGCACGCGTGGATTCACGGAGAAGTAGCCGACCTGGAACGCGGTCAGGTTCTGAAAAAAGTGTGAGCCCTGCGACGGGTCGACGCTCACGTCGCGGAAGCCCGACTCCACGATCGCGCGCGCGCCGCTGATCTGCGCCCACTGCACCGGAATGCCGAGGAGCGGATCGTTGCTGCCCCAGCGTCCGGGGCCGATGAGGAGATAGTCGCGGCGCTCGTTCACCAGCCGCGCGTTCAGCGCGCCGAGCTCGCGCGCGACCTCGTGACTGCGTGAGCGGTCGAACGTGTCCGCCGCCACGACCACGATGTCGCGCAGGTCGCGGATGACCCCATGCCCGAGGACCTGCGTGGACTGGCAGAGGACCTTCGGCTGGGGGATGGACTCGAGATCGAGCGCCTCCATCTCCCGGTTCAGCACGAGAGGCCGCATCTGCAGGACGCTCATGCGCCGCGCCTCGACGTCGACGGCGAACTCGATCTCCACCGGCGTGCCGATGCCCGACGCGCCGAGCGTGCAGAGATATTCGAGCGCGGCGGCGAGGGGCAGCGCCTTCTGTCGAAGGAGCGGCGCGAAGGTGACGATGCGTGTGCCGTCGCGCGAGATGCCGTCGTAGAGAGCGTCGTTTTGCGTGGAGTACGTGGAGGCCACCCACTGCAGCGTGCCATCCGCCTCGGCGGTGCGAAGGTCATAGGACTGGACGTGCTCGTCCTCGATGCCCTGTGGAGCGGCGGGCTTCAGCCCGCCGAATGATCCGGCGGGCTGAA
>DATLOL010000001.1:0-16592 GCA_035536275.1 Thermoanaerobaculia bacterium | reverse complement strand
GCAGCGCTTGTTGGCCTAGCCAGACCGCACGCCTGACCCACTGAACGCGGCTCTCGGCAGCCGCACGTGTTTCGATGAGCGCTGCCGGCCGTGCCGGCCCGCCGGAGGCCCTTCGTCGTCCCCTCGTGTGGGCCGACTGAGTGCGGTCTGCTTAGCTCGCGGGGTTGGGGCGGGAGATGCGGTGCAGCTCGGGCGCGTGCAGGCGCGGTCCGTCATAGCCGCGCACGACGCCGAAACGCGATCCCGCCTCCCACTCCTCCCGCGCGGCCGCGATCTCCTCGGGCGTTCGCGCCGCGAAGTTCCACCACATCAGGACCGTCTCCTCGAACGGCGTACCGCCGAGGAGCAGGAAGCGGCCGTCGCCGCGAACGTCGATGGCGGATCGATCGACGCCGAGGTAGTAGAGCGTGTTTACCGCGAGCGGCTGATGTTCGAGCGTGAGGTCGCCCTCGAGGATGAAGATGCCGTGCTCGAACGTCCGTTCGAGCGGGAGCTCCAGCGAGCCGCGCACGCGCACGTCCTTGCCCACGATCGGCGAGAAGGCGTGGGCGCTGAACGTCTCCGCAAACCCGCCCTTCCACTCCTCGCGCGGCACCTCGGCCACGTGATGAAAGGCCGGATCGTCATGGCGATGCGCGTCGGGCAGGGCCACCCAGAGCTGCACGCCGTTCAGGCGGCCGATGTTCGAGGCTGGTGTCTCCTCCGAGTGAGAGATGCCCTTTCCGGAGGTCATGACGTTCACGGCGCCCGGGCGGGCCAGCGCTTCACATCCGAGGCTGTCGCGATGGAGGACTTCGCCCTCGAGCAGCCAGGAAACCGTCTGGATGCCGATGTGCGGATGCGGCGCGACGTCCATCGGCTTATCCGCCGTAAATGATAGAGGGCCATAGCGATCCAGGAAGCACCACGGGCCGATCAGGCGGCGGTCGCGGACCGGAAGGGCGCGCCAGATCTGCAATCTGCCGAGGTGCGTGGAGCGTCCGGGATGGGCCTCCAGCGTGCGGCTGTCGCCGCCTGAAGCGACGCACGGTTCCGCGGCGACGTGCATTTCGTCATTGGACCACAATCTGCAGGCGAGCCCGTGTGGAGGCTCTTGTGCGACGGCTCGCCACACTTGCAGTCGTCTTCGTGTTCACCGGGGTGGGGCACGCGGATGTGTTCCGCATTCTCGACGACCCGCGCGACGCCGCACAGGTGCGCGTCGATCTCATTCAGCAGGCCGACCGCGAAGTGCACGCGCTGTACTTTCTCGCGCGCAATGACCGGATCACCCTCACCGCCCTGGCGCTGCTGCGCGATGCGCGCCGCCGCGGCGTCCCCAGCGTGAAGCTCATCGTCGACGCGAACTTCATGCGTATCCCCAAAGCCGTCCTCGCGCATCTGCGCGACGAGGGCGTGGAAGTGCGCGTCTACCATCCGACCAACCTCCGCCATCCGAGCTGGCTGTTCCGGCGCATGCACGAGAAGGTCGTCGTGGTCGATGGCGAGCGTTACATCACCGGCGGACGCAATCTGGCCGAGTCGTACTTCGGGCTGGCGAAGAAAAAGAATTTCGTCGATCGCGACGTCTATGTGGAAGGCGACTCCGCCGGCGCCGCCAATCGCCATTTCGACACGCTCTGGTCGAGCAGGCACGTCGCGCAGTTGAAAGTGCACGTGTCGAAGAGCGAGAAGGCGGATGCCGAGGAACTGCTCGATCGCGTGCTGTTCGATCTGAGCTGCGGCACCGGCTTCGTGCGACTGGACACGGGCACGGACTGGTCCGAGGGACAGCGCGAGGTCGGGGACGTCGAGTTTCTGCACGATCCCGTCGAACAGGGCGAACGCGTGGCATATCGCCTCGCGGACATCATCGAGAGCGCGGAGACCTCGATCGTCATCGAGTCGCCGTATCTCGTGCCGCCGAAACCGCTGCTCGCCCTCCTGGAGAAGAAGCTGAAGGAAGGCGTGTACGTGCAGATCGTGACCAACTCGCTGCGGTCGACGGACGGCGTCCTGCCGCAGGCCGGCTATCTCAAATACCGCCGCCGGCTCGCGCGCGCGGGCATCGACGTCCGCGAGTACAAGGGTCCCGATCCGCTGCACGCGAAGAGCGCGGTCATCGACGGGCGGATCGTGCTGATCGGCTCGTACAACATCGATCCCCGCTCGCAGAACCTGAACACGGAAGTGATGTGCGTGGTCGAGGACCCGGAGCTGGCCCAGGAGCTCCTCGAGTCGATCGATCTCCATCTCCAGAACGCGTGGCGCATTCACGGCAACGGGCGCCCCGCGCGCGTCGAGCGATACCCGCAGGTGTCGCACGCGAAGAAAGTGCGGGCCTGGCTGGCGCGCTTCCTCCTGCCGATCGTGGAGAACCAGTTGTGATTGCGAAACCGGTGGTGTTGCACGCGCGCGGCTCGTACCGCACCGAGGTGGATGCGGGTCCGCACCGCTTCGTGATGGACGAGCCCACGGATGTCGGCGGCACGGGCACGGGTCCGACGCCGTACGACCTGCTGGCCGCGGCGCTGGGCGGCTGCACGGCCATGACCCTGGAGTTCTACGCGAAGCGGGAGAAGCTTCCGCTGGAAGGCGTCGACGTCACCGTGACGCACGACCGCCAGAGCGTAAAGGACTGCTCGGACTGCACGACCCAGGCGGGCTTCATCCACCGCTTCCGCGTGGAGATCCGCCTGCACGGCGAGACGCTCACCGAGGAGCAGCGGCAGAAGCTGCTCGTCATCGCCGGACGGTGTCCGGTCGCCAAGACGCTGCAGCGGGAGATTCGGATTGACGAGGTGCTGGTGGGGTGAGTGCTGAGTGCTGGGTGCTGGGTGCTGAGTGCTGAGATGGGGCTCAAAGGCTCAAAGGCTCAAAGGCTCAAAGGCTCAAAGCGGACTCCTCTGAGCCTTGAAGCCTTGAAGCCTTGAAGCCTCTGAGCTTCAAACTCCTCTCAGCACTCAGCACTCAGCACTCAGCACTCAGCACTCAGCACCCTCCCGCACTCAGCAGCAACACAGTTATTGGTACCACTCGCGCATTGCACTCCGATGGAATGGAGGAAAGCGATATGCGCAAATTACTGCTCATTCTGCTTGTATTGATGACCTCGGCGGCGTTCGCGCAGACGACCGTCCGCTGCGAGTCGGTCAACAACAAGATGGAGGACTGTCACGTCGGCACGGGCTTCGTGACCATGGCCCATCAGCTCAGCGGCAACGACTGCATCTACGGCACGTCGTGGGGCTACGACAAAGGAAAAATCTGGGTCAAGGAAGGCTGCCGCGCCGAGTTCAAGTTCACGGAGCGGATAATGCTCACGTGCGAGTCGCTCAACGGCGAGCCGGGCCTCTGCTACGCGGACACGACCGAAGGCGTGCGTCTCGTGCGCCGCTTCAGCGACTCCAAGTGCGAGTTCGGCCGCGACTGGGGCTGGGACATGAACGGCATCTGGGTTCAGAACGGCTGCCGCGGCGAGTTCGCCATCCGTCCGGCGACGGCCCGGGCAACCATCACGACGATGACCTCGTCGAGCACGGTCAAGCCGGCGACGATCCTGTGCGAGTCGAAGAACAACAGCCGCAGTCACTGCCGCACCGATACGCGGTGGGGCATCACTCTCGTCCGCCAGGTGAGCGACAACGCCTGTGTGCGCGGGAAATCGTGGGGCCATGACAGCGACGGCATCTGGGTCGATGACGGTTGCCGCGCCGAGTTCACCCTCGGCGAGAACATCACCGAGACGCCGCTCGTCGCGGCGCCGGTACAGGTCGTCGTGCAGCAGCAGCCGGTCATCGTGCGCGAACAGCCGGTGATCATTCGCGAGCAGCCGGTCATCGTGCAGCAGTCGGCGCCGCAGATCGTGGCCATGCCCAGCGAGGAGCGGGTGCCGACGATCATGTGCGAGTCGACCGACGGCCGCCGCAATCACTGCGCGGTCTCGACCACCAATGGCGTGCGCCTGCTCCGCCAGACCAGTGACTCGAACTGCGTGTTCAACAGCACCTGGGGCGTCGACGGCAACGGCGTCTGGGTCACCAACGGCTGCCGCGGCGAGTTCGCCCTCGGCGGCATGAACGTGAACGACAACGGCTCAACGCGCGTCTTCTGCGAGTCGAAGGACGGCCAGCGCGCCGTCTGCAGCGCGGACACGCGCGCGGGGATCGCGGTCGTGCGGCAGGTCAGCGACTCGCCGTGCGTGCTGAACAAGACCTACGGTTACGACACCGAAGGGATCTGGGTGACGGCGGGCTGCCGCGCGGAGTTCATCCTGCGGCGTTAGCGCCCGCGACGCATGTCGCGGCGCACCAGCAGGAGCTCTTCGCGAATCAGATCCAGCGACGTGAGGAGGCCCTCTACGCGAGCGTGGAGGGCCTCGCGCGATCCGTTCTTCCTCGACTGCTTGAGCGCCGTCGCCAGCACGCGCGCGCGCTCGGAGGGGGAGAGCATGGCCAGTTCATCGGCCAGCACCGCGGCGGGCTGACGTCCGTCGCCGTTGCCGTCGAGCAGCGTTGACGGCGTGATGTGCAGAATCCCCGCGAGCGTGACCAGAAGCGTGACGTCGACGTTCTGCTTGCCGGTCTCGATCCGGGACAGTGTGGCCACGCTCATTCCCGCCTTGACCGCAACGTCGCTGAGCGATAAATGTCTTGCCTGCCGCGCGTTGCGCAAGGCGCCGCCGACTTCTGGGGTAGGGGTCATCCGCGAAGCTCTCCGCGATCATGGTACACGGACTGACGGCGTTCCGCGGTGACGGAGGAGCGTCAGAGCTCGATCTGCGCCCCGAGCTCCACGACCCGGTTCGGCGGGAGGCGGAAGAAGCGCGCCGCGCTCTCGGCGTTGCGCATCATCGACGCGAAGAGCTTCTCCCGCCACGTGGCCATGCCGCTGTGGCGCCTGGTGACGATCAGCGTTTCCCGCCCGAGGAAGTACGTGGTGTCCATCGGCGGAACGTGAAGACCTTCCGCGGCCGCGCGCTCGAGCAGTGCCGGGACGTCGACGCCCTCCATGAATCCGTAGCGTGCCCGCACGCGGTGCACGCCTTCGCCGAGGTCCTCGATGGTGAAGCGCTCGCTTCCGGCGATGTGGGCGATCTCCTCGCTGGTGATGGTCAGCAGGACCACGCGCTCGTGCAGGGCCTTGTAGTGCTTGAGGCTGTGCAGCAGCGACGCGGGGATCGCGTCGGGATTGCGATGCATGAACACGGCGGTGCCGGGCACGCGCACGGGCGGACGCTTGCCCAGCGACTGCACGAACAGCTCCGGCGACAGCGCGCTCTCGCGCAGTTTCTCGGCGAGGATCTCGCGGCCGCGGCGCCACGTGGTCATGATGGTGAAGACGATCAGCGCGATGAGGAGCGGCACCCAGCCCCCCGCCGCGAGCTTCGCGTAGTTGGCGATGAGGAAGGCGACGTCGGCGACGAGGAATCCGATGGTGATCAGCCCCGCGAGGGCGCGTCCCCAACCGCGTTGCTCGCGCGCGACGACGTACGCGAGCAGTGTGGTGATGAACATGGTCGTGCTGACGGCCACGCCGTAGGCGCCGGCGATCGCGCTCACTGAGCGGAAGCCGATCACCAGCACGATCGTGGCGACCATCAGCGCCCAGTTCACGGTGGGCATGTAGATCTGGCCGATTTCGACGGACGATGTGTGCACGATCTCCATGCGCGGCAGGTAGCCGAGCTGGATGGCTTGGCGGGTCAATGAGAACGCGCCGGAGATCATGGCCTGCGACGCGATGACGGTGGCGCAAGTCGCCAATCCCACTAGCGGATAGAGCGCCCACTTCGGCGCGAGGAGATAGAACGGGTTCATCGCTGCGGCCGGATGGTCGATCAGCAGCGCGCCCTGCCCGAGGTACTGCAGCATCAGCGCGGGGGCGACGATGAGGAACCAGTCGATCCGGATCGGGCGCGCGCCGAAGTGTCCGAGGTCGGCGTACATCGCCTCGCCGCCGGTGGTGACGAGGAAGACGGCGCCGAGGACGAGGAAGCCCGGCATCCCGTTCTCGAGAAAGAACGTCACCGCGTGCATGGGATTCAGCGCGAGCAGCACCGACGGATGCCACATGATGCCGCGGATGCCGAAGACCGCCAGGACCGTGAACCAGAGCAGCGCGACCGGCCCGAAGATCATCCCCACGCCCGCGGTGCCGCGCCGCTGGATGGCGAAGAGCGCCACCAGCACGCCGATGGTGATCGGAATGATGAAGGGCTTGAAGAACGGCGTCGCCACTTCCAGTCCCTCGATCGCGGAGAGCACGGAGATGGCCGGCGTGATCATGCCATCGCCGTACAGCAAGGCCGAGCCGAACACGCCTCCCGCGACGATGGCCATGCGCACGAACCGGCTGCGCCGCTTCGAGCCGGTGAGCCCGAGCAGCGCCAGGATGCCGCCCTCGCCGCGGTTGTCGAATCGCAGCACGTAAACCTGGTACTTCAGCGTCACGACGACGACCAGCGTCCAGAAGATCAGCGACAGCACGCCGTACACGTTCGCGGTCGTCAGCGGCACGGCGTGCGGTCCGTGAAAGCACTCCCGCAGCGCGTACAGAGGGCTGGTGCCGATGTCGCCGTAGACGATGCCGAGGGCGAGCAGAGATAGAGCGGGCAGGCGGTTCTGAGTCATGTCTTCAGCGGACCGCCGCCGTCTCGGCGGCTGAGCGGGGAGCGTCTCGCTCCCGCGGGCGGCGGGACGCCGCCTGCTCAGCCGGCGGGGACGCCGGCGTTCCGCATACGACAACAGCGCCCGCACATCCCGCTCGCAAAGAAAGGCGAAGGACGGGATTAAGAAAACGTGAAGATCACACCGGCTCGGCGAGGAAGCGGTATCCGACCCACGGCTCGGTGACGATGTAGCGCGGCGACGACGGGTCGGGCTCGATCTTCTTGCGCAGAGCGCTCATGTGCACGCGCACGGTGTCCGGTGTCGTGCCGGGGGCGCCGTTCCAGACGCGGGCGATGATCGCGTCCGTGAATACGGGCTTGCCCGCGTTCGTCGCCAGCAGCTCGAGCAGTGCGAACTCGGTCGGTGTGAGATGCACCTCGCGGCCGCCCTGCACGACGCGGCGGCGCTCCGCATCGATGCTCAGGTCTTCGAAGGCGAGCACGCGCGGCGCGGAGGTCGTGCGGCGCAGTTGCGCGCGGATGCGCGCGAGCAGCTCGGCGACGGAGAAGGGCTTGGTCACGAAGTCGTCGGCGCCGAGGTCGAGTGCGCGGATCTTGTCGGCATCGTTGCCGCGGACGGAGAGCACGATGATCGGCGTCTGCGACTTCGCGCGGATGACGGAGATGAGCTCGAAGCCGTCGGAGCGGGGCATGGAGAGATCGGTGAGCACGACGTCCGGGCCGTGGGTCTCGAACGCGTGTACGCCCTCGCGCCCGTCGCTCGCCGCGAACACGGTGTAGCCGGCGGCGCGCAGCTCTCGCGACATCGAGTCGCGGATGGCTGGATCGTCGTCGACCACGAGCACGATCTGCGCGAGGGTCATGCTCTCTCCACCGCCACGGGCAGTAATGCCGCGGGTACGTCGAGTCGGGCCACGGTGCCGCCGCCGTCGCGCTGCAGCAGGGCGATCGCGCCGTCGTTCGCGGCGGCGAGGCTGCGCGCGATCTCCAGCCCGAGCCCGCGCTGGGCGACGTCGCTCATCGTCGCGCCCGCGGGCACGCCCGGCCCGCGGTCGAGCACTTCCATGCGCACGCGATGCGAGTCGTCGGGATGAGTTCGTGCGGTGAGCTCGATCGTCGCGTCCGCCGGCGAGACGCGATGCGCGTTCTCGATCAGGTTCACGAGGATCTCCATGGCCAGCGAGGGATCGACGTTCGCGTCGGGACAGTCAGGCGCGACGTACACGCCGATCGGCACGAGAGGTAGATTCTCTCGCACGGCGCGGAAGAGATCCGCCGGCGGCGTCGGCTCGCGGCGCGGCCGCGACTTGCCCGATTCCAGCCGCGCCATCGACAGCAGATTGTCGATGCGCCGCTTCAGCCGGCCCGTCTCGTCGGCGATGCCGTTCACGCTCGCCCGCAGCTCCTCGTCGCCCTCCGCCCGCCTCCGCACCGCCTCGGTGTGAATGGTGATCGCCGTCAGTGGCGTGGTGAGGTCATGCGAGATCGCGCGGAGCAGCGACGTCTTCAGCAGCTCGCTCTCGCGGACGGCCTGCATGCGCGCGTTCTCGTGGATGAACTTCTCGCGCTCCGCGGCCAGGCCGACCAGGCCGGACGCCGACACGAGCGCGTGCAGCGACGCGTCCGTACCTCGCGCGACGAACGCGCCCTCGGTGCGCCCGCCGATGACGAGCGGCACGTACACGTCGCGCCCGAGGGAGGAGGGGATCTCCAGCGGCTCTTTGTGACGGCCGATGCCGGCCACGAGGTCTTCGATCTCGTCGGGCTTGTCGCCGGTCCACGCGATCACGCGCTGGTGCCACGGGCTTCCCTCGAACATCACCAGTCCTCCTTCGCGCGCGCCGAGGAGCGTGAGCGCGCGGGCCACGGCCTCGCCGAGGGCGCCTTCGCGATTGGTGGAGGTGAAGAGGTCGACGCTGAGGCGGTAGAGCGTTCCGAGCTCGCTGCGGCGCGTGTCCGCCTGCTCGGCCTGCACCCGCGCCGCAAGCACGAGCCGGGTCACGGTGACGGAGGTGACCAGCAGCGCCGCGAGGGTGATCCAGTTGGTGGGATTGGCGAGGCGGAAGGTGTACAGCGGCTCGAAGAAGAAAAAGTTGTAGCAGAGCGTGGCCACGATCGACGTGAGGATGCCGACGAGCAGTCCGCCACGCACGGACGCGAACAGCACGACGACGAGGAACGCGAATCCAACGACGCCGGGGTCGGGATGCAGCTCGTGGCCGATGAGGGTGACAGCGGCGGTGCCGCCGATCGCGATCAGCCACGGGGTGACGCGCCTCATGCGAGGCAATGTAGCGTATGCGGAGGGGGTCGTGTTACCGCGACCGCCAGCCGCCGTCGACGGTCAGCGTCGTGGCGTGCACGTACTCCGAGGCGCGCGACGCGAGGAACACCACCGCGCCGGCGAGGTCCGACGGCGCGCCCCAGCGTCCGGCGGGGATGCGCGCGAGGATGTCGCGGCTGCGCTGCGGGTCGTCGCGGAGGGCCTGGGTGTTGTCGGTGGCCATGTAGCCCGGCGCGATCGCGTTCACGTTGATGCCGTGCGGCGCGAGCTCGTTCGACAGGGCGCGGGTTAAGGCCGAGGATGCCGCTCTTCGCGGCGGTGTAGGCGACGACGCGGATGCCGCCCTGGAACGACAGCATCGAGGCGATGTTGATGATCTTTCCCCCGCGGCCGGCGTTGTTGACGAGGATCCGCGCGTCGCCCGCGCGATCAAGCAGCGCGGCGACGGCGCCGCGGTCGCGGAGATCCGCGTCGCGACTGGAAACGCGGACCACGCGCGCACCCGCTTGCTCGAGCGCGTCGGCCATGGCCGCTCCCAGTCCCCGCGACGCGCCGGTGACGATCGCGGTCTCGCCGTCGAGCCGGAAGAGATCGAGCACGGTCATGCTGCGCGCTGCACCCGATGCCCGAGGCGGCCCAGCTCGACGCCGAGGTACTCGCGGGCGTTGAAGAACGACACGTCCTGCGCCAGACGCCCGAGGAGGTCGCGATCGTCGGGCAGGAGTCCGTCGCGGACGTCGTTGCCGAGGATGTTGCAGACCAGGCGTCGGAAGTACTCGTGGCGCGAGTAGGAGAGGAAGCTGCGCGAGTCAGTGACCATCCCCACGAACCGCGCGAACAGTCCCATGTTCGACAGCGCGCGAATCTGCGCCTCCATCCCTTCCTTCTGATCGAGGAACCACCACGCCGAGCCGTACTGCATCTTGCCCGGCACGGAGCCGTCCTGGAAGTTGCCGATCATCGTCGCGAACAGCTCGTTGTCGCGCGGATTGAGGTTGTAGAGGATCGTCTTCGCGAGGTGGTTGGTCGAGTCGAGACGGTCGAGGAAGCGCGCCAGCGGGCGGGCCTGTTCGAAGTCGCCGATGGAGTCGAGACCGGAGTCGGCGCCGAGGCGGCGGCGCATGCGCGAGTTGGTGTTGCGCAGCGCGCCCAGGTGATACTGCTGGACCCAGCCGCGGCCGTGATCCATGAGCGCGAAGAGATGCAGAAGCGCCGCTTTGTAGCCGCGCCCCTCCTCGCCGTTGACCGGCTTGCGCGCGCGGAGCTTGGCGAAGGTCTGCTCCACCACGGCGTCCGGCGAGGGGTCGGCGTAGATCTGTTCGAGGCCGTGATCGGAGGCGCGGCATCCCGCGTCGTGGAACTCGGCGTGACGGCGGTCGAGCGCGTCGATGAACTGCGCGAAGTTTGCGATGGAGATGCCGGCCGCGGACTCGAGGCGATCCAGCCAGGCGTTGAACGCGGCCGCATCTTCGATGGCCAGCGCGGCGTCGGGACGCCACGTCGGCACGACGCGCGTGTCCGCATCGGTGCGCTGCGCGAGCTTGTGATGATGATCGAGCGTGTCCGCGGGATCGTCGGTGGTGCAGACGACGGCCACGTTGAAACGGCGCAGCAGCTCCTGCGTCGACAGCTCCGGCAGCTTCTCGTTGCAGGCGTCGTAGATCGCGCGCGCTGACGATGCGTCGAGCAGCGAGGTGATCCCGAACGGCTTCTTCAGCTCGAGATGGGTCCAGTGGTAGAGCGGATTGCGCAGCGTCGCGGGCACCGTGCGCGCCCAGACCTCGAACTTCTCCCAGTCGCTCGCGTCGCCGGTGATGAGCCGTTCGTCCACGCCGTTCGCGCGCATCGCCCGCCACTTGTAGTGATCGCCTTCCAGCCAGATCTCGGTGATCGAGCGGAAGACGTGATCGCCCGCGATCTGCTGCACCGGGAGGTGGCAGTGGTAGTCGATGATCGGGAGATCGGCGACG
This sequence comes from Thermoanaerobaculia bacterium, assembly GCA_035536275.1. GTDB lineage: Bacteria > Acidobacteriota > Thermoanaerobaculia > Gp7-AA8 > Gp7-AA8 > QHVT01. The sequence goes on along the minus strand of DATLOL010000001.1, from coordinate 5,728 downwards.
TAGCGGTGATAGAGATCGCGCGCGACGTCGGTCTCGAGCAGGAAGTTTTCGTGGATGAAGGTCATTGCTCGTTCAATTCATGTCATCCCGAGCGCGGTCGAGGGATCCCCTGCCTCGAGCGCCGCACGGGATGCCTCGACTTCGCTCGGCATGACACAGGGCAACATCGTCGTCATACGTCCGCCGGTTCAAGCCGCGGCACCATCATGTGAATGATCGCCAGCGCCACCAGGTACGCCGCGGCGCAGATCGCGAACACGAGGTTGTAGCTGCCGGTGAGCTGCAGGATCCAGCCCGTGCCGGTGGCGACGAGCATGCCGCCGATGGAGCCGGCCATGCCGCCGAATCCCACCACCGAGCCGACGGCGCGCTTCGGGAACATGTCCGAGGCGGTGGTGAAGATGTTCGCGCTCCAGCCCTGATGCGCGGCTGCCGCAAGGCCGATCAGAACGACCGCGGTCCAGAGTCCCGACACCAGCGGCGCGAAGACGACCGGCACGACGCACAGCGCGCAGATCAGCATCGCGACCTTGCGCGCCTTGTTCACGCTCCAGCCGTTCCTGATGAAGCGCGAGGACAGCCAGCCGCCGCCGATGCTGCCGATGTCGGCGATGACGTAGATCACGATCAGCGGCGGGCCGATCTTGCTCAGCGTCACGCCGTGCTTCTCATTGAGGAACTTGCCCAGCCAGTACAGGTAGAACCACCACACCGGATCGGTGAGGAACTTGCCGATGGCGAAGGCCCAGGCCTGGCGCTTGCCGATGATGCGCCCCCACGGAATCGGGGTGACCGCTTCCTCGGCGTCGCTGCGGATATACAGCAGCTCGCCCGGGGTGACGCTCTTGTGCTTCTCCGGCGGGTTGTAGAGCCAGAGCCAGAAGAACAGCCAGATGAAGCCGATCGCGCCGGTGATGACGAACGCGGCCTGCCAGCTCCAGGTGAGGGCGATGATGGGCACGATGGCCGGCGCGATGATGGCGCCGAGGTTCGAGCCGCCATTGAAGATGCCGGTGGCCAGTGCGCGCTCGCGCTTCGGGAACCACTCCGCGACGGTCTTGATGGCGGCGGGGAAGTTGCCGGCCTCGCCCAGGCCGAGGCCGAAGCGCGCGAATCCGAATCCGAACGGCGTGCGCACCAGCGCGTGCGCCATTGCGGCGAGACTCCAGAAGACGATGGCCACGGCGAAGCCGAGCTTCGTCCCGACCACGTCGAGGACGCGTCCGACGACGAGCAGCCCGATCGCGTACGCGGCCTGGAAGGCCGTGACGATGTAGCCGTACTGCACCTCGCTCCAGCCGATCTCCTTCTGCAGCGTCGGCGCGAGGATGCCCAGCACCTGCCGGTCGATGTAGTTGATGGTGGTGGCGAAGAGGAGCAGCGTGCAGACGATCCAGCGCACGTAGCCCTTTTTCGGCACGGCCATCGTGGGCTGCTGCGAGGTGACCGGCTCAGCGCTCATTTCAGGCCACTCCTTTCAGACGGCGCCAGACCTGTCCGTTCGGGAACTCGTAGGCCTCCAGCGACTCCGGCTTCATGGTGATGCTGTAGCCGGGACGGGTGGGCGTGACGTACTTCGCGTCGCGCGCGATGCACGGATCGACGAAGTGCTCGTGCAGGTGATCGACGTACTCGCACACGCGATCGGTGAGATCGCCGCTGATGGCGATGTAATCGAAGATCGAGATGTGCTGCACGTACTCGCAGAGGCCGACGCCGCCGGCGTGCGGGCAGACCGGCACGCCGAACTTCTTCGCCATCAGCAGCACCGCCAGCACTTCGTTCACGCCGCCCATGCGGCAGGAGTCGACCTGCAGGAAGCGGATCGATTTCGCCTGCAGCATCTGCTTGAAGATGACCCGGTTCTGGACCACTTCGCCGGTGGCCACGCGGATCGGATCGATGGCGGCCTGGATGGCGGCGTGGCCGAGGATGTCGTCGGGGGAAGTCGGCTCCTCGATCCACCAGGGGTCGAAGCGGGCCAGCTCCTTCATCTGCCGGATGGCCTCGTTCACGTCCCAGCACTGGTTCGCATCCATCATCAGGATGCGCTCCGGTCCGATCTCCTCGCGCATCAGCGCCGCGCGGCGCAGGTTGTCCTCGAGGTTCTGCCCCACTTTCATCTTGAACGCCGTCCACCCCTCCGCCATCGCCTCGCGGCAGAGCCGGCGCACTTTCTCGTCGGGGTAACCGAGCCAGCCCGTGGAGGTGGTGTAGGCCGGGAAGCCGTCGCGGAGCATCTCTTCCGCGCGCGCCGCTTTGTGTGGTCCCTGTTCGCGCAGAATGGCCAGCGCCTCGTCCGGAGTGAGGACGTCGGTGATGTAGGTGAAGTCGATCGCGTTCACGATCTGTTCGGGAGTCATGTCCGCGAGGTGCTTCCACATCGGCTTGCCGTCGCGCTTCGCCCAGAGGTCCCAGACCGCGTTGATCAGCGCGCCCGTGGCCATGTGCAGGATGCCCTTCTCCGGTCCCAGCCAGCGGAGCTGCTTGTCGACGGTGAGGTCGCGATAGAAGCCGCGGAGATTGCTGGTGATCTCCGACAGACGGCGCCCGATCACGTGATGCTTGAGGGCGTGCACGGCGGCGCAGACGATCTCGTTGCCGCGGCCGTTGGTGAAGGTGAGGCCGTCGCCGGTGTGGCCCGAGTCCGTGACGATGGTGACGTAGGTCGCGGAGTAGTCGCCGAGGTTCAGAGCGTCCGATCCGTCCATGTCCAGGGAGGTGGGGAAACGGATGTCGCGCACGCGGACTTCAGTGATCTTCAAGGGTCCTCCGTAGTTTCGAGTGCTGCGTGCTGCACTCAGCACCCGGCGCTCACTGATTCACTCCACTGGCGAGAAATCCCCCGTCCACGGCCAGGATCTCGCCATTGACGAAGCTCGCCCCCTCGGACGCGAGAAACACGCACGCACCGGCGAGCTCCTCGAGGCGGCCGAAGCGGCCGAGCGGTGTGCGGATGCGGAACTCTTTGCCGCGCTCCGTGCCGTCCAAGAGGCCCGCGTTCAACGCGGTGCGGAAGACGCCGGGCGCGATGGCGTTCACGTTCACGCCGCGCGATCCCCACTCCACGGCCAGGGCGCGCGTCAGTCCGGCCACGGCGGACTTGCTGGTCGTGTAGGCCGCGACTTCGAACAGACCGACGAACGACGACAGCGACGCAATATTGATGATGCGGCCGTAGCCGCGCTCGAGCATGTGGCGCCCGAACACCTGACACGCGCGGAGCGTGCCGGTGACATTCGTGGCCATGATCGAGTTCCACTCCTCGTCGGTGACGTCGAGAGTGGGCGTGCGCTTGGTGATGCCCGCGCAGTTCACCAGGATGTCCACTTTGCCCAGTTCCGCGACGGTCTGCTCGAGGGCGGCCTGCAGCGTCGCGCGATCGCCGACGTCCGAGGTGACGCGCACGGTGCGGCGGCCGCGCTGCTCGACTTCCGCCGCGGCCGCGTCGACCTGCTTCGGGCGCCGCGACGTCGCAACGACGTCCGCTCCCGCCTCGGCCAGCCCGCGCACGAGCGCGAGTCCGATCCCGGACGTGCCGCCGGTGACCACGGCGACCCGCCCCTCGAGTGAGAAACCGCTCACGCGTTCCCCATCACACGGGACGGCAACACGCCGGCCGGGAGATCCAGCTCCTCGGACGCCTGGGCGCTGCGGGCGAGATCGAGGTGGTGCGTCATCTCCTGTCGCGCGCGCGCCGGATCCTTGTCGCGAATGGCCTGATAGATCCGGCGGTGCATCTCCGCCGACTCTTTGAGATCGTGCGCGCGCCCCACGGTGAGACTGCGCTGCTCGTACACGAGCGACGAGATCATCTCGACGAGGGCGAGCAGCACGGGGCTGTCGGCGGCCGCCGCGACGGCGCGGTGGAAGCGCACGTCGTGGATCAGAAAGTCCTGCGGCTCGGTCAGCGTCGCGAACATCCCCGTCACTTCCTCGGCCATCGGCGCGAGGCGCTCGGCCAGTCCGCGCTCCGCGGCCAGACCGGCGGCGCCGACCTCGAGGACTTTGCGGGCCTCGAAGATCTGATCGCGCGTGAAGCCGTGCAGCGCGGCGAGAAAACTGAGGGGGCCGGCGCCGAGACGGGGAGGGCCGGCGGTGATGAACGTGCCTGCACCCTGGCGCGACTCGGTGACGCCCATCGCGGCCAGCGCATGCAGTCCGGCGCGCACGGTGGGACGGCTGACACCGAGCTGCTCGGCGAGCTCGCGCTCGGGCACGAGACGGTCGCCCGGACGCAGTTCTCCACGCTCGATCAGCAGGGCGATGTGCCGGACGACCTGATCGACGGACTGGACGTCTTCCGGTGGAGCGGGCTGCGGTTTCTTGATTTCATCGTTCATGAGTGGCTTGACCAATTCTCTACGCTACACCCAACTTGTCAAGACTGGATTGACCAATTTCGAGGCAGCACGTTAGCATCGCCCCCGTTCGTGGTTGATCGTGTCGCGATTGGTCTGACCTTATGCGCCTGTTGATCGTTCTACTCTTCGCCTTCGCCGCCCGCGCGGAGATCATCCTGCACGCCGACTACTCCGATCCGGACGTCATCCGCGTCGGCGACCGCTACTACCTCACGTCGTCGAGCTTCGCGAACGTTCCCGGTCTCCCGATCCTCGAATCGCCGGACCTGAAGCAGTGGTCGCTGGCCGGCTACGCGATCGAGCGCCTGCCCGCCGACTTCGACCGCCCGCAGCACGGCAACGGCGTCTGGGCGCCATCCATCCGCCATCACGACGGCTGGTTCTGGATCTACTTCGGCGATCCGGATCGCGGCATCTACATGACCCGCGCGCGCAACGCGAAAGGACCATGGGAGCCGCTGACGCTCGTCCACGCGGCCAAAGGATGGATCGATCCCTGCCCGCTGTGGGACGACGACGGGCAGATGTACCTCGTGCACGCGTGGGCGCGCAGCCGCGCGGGCTTCAACTCCGTGCTGCACGTGAACAAGCTCTCTGCCGACGGCAAGCGCGTGCTCGACGAAGGGGTGATGGTGTTCGACGGGCGCGAGCACCATCCGACGATCGAGGGCCCGAAGTTCTACAAGCGCAACGGCTGGTACTACATCTTCGCGCCGGCCGGCGGCGTGAAGCGCGGATGGCAGACCGTACTCCGTTCGAAGAACGTGTACGGTCCGTACGAGCCGAAGATCATTCTCGAGGATGGGTTGCATCAAGGCGCCTGGGTGGACGACTGGTTCGTGCACTTTCAGGACCTTGGCGCCTACGGGCGCGTCGTGCACCGCCAGCGATTGCGGTGGGTGAACGAGTGGCCGGAGATCGATGTGCTCGAATCCCGCGACTCCGGCTCCGCGTTGCTCGAGGACTGGCAATGGCAGGGGAACCGGACACGCGAGCCGCTGCCCGCGAATCTCTGGAACACCACCAATCTCCTGCTGCAGAAGTTTCCCGCGCCGGCGTTCGTCGCGACGATCACTGTCGATTCCTCTTCACGACGTGCGGGGCTGGTCGTGTTCGGAATGGATTACGCGGCGCTCGTCGTCGACCGCGGCACACTGCGTCGCGTGACCGCCCGCGACGCCGACAAAGGCGGCGCGGAGCAGGAGCTCGCACGCGTCGCCGTTGAAGGTCCGGTGCAGTTGCGGGTCACGGTGTCGCCGCATGCCGTTGCGCGTTTCTCGTATCGAGTGGAGCGGCGGGCTTCAGCCCGCCGGTACGACGGCGGGCTAAAGCCCGCCGCTCCACAGGACGAGTTCACGCCCCTC